>JAAUSA010000222.1 GCA_012031975.1 Alkalinema sp. RU_4_3
ACCAGCCGAGTCAATCGTAAGATCTTGGCCCACACTTTGTGCTGCTGGCTCAACCACAAGCTGGGAAGGGAGTTGCTTCAGTTTGACGGGCTGATTTGTGATGCCTGAAAAAGTTGCACATCGCCTTTATACTGTAAGTTATAATCGATGTATGGGAAATTCCCAGGAACATTACTTCACTCACCTCAGTCAATGACACTTATAAAGTTAATGATGCGTCATACCATGCATGACGCATCCCGAGTTGAGTATTCTCCTATCAAGGTATATTGTGCATACAATCCTAGAGTCGATCGCGACCGCTAATCCGCCATTTGAGTTGGGTCGAGATCAGGCTGTGCGGTTTATGTCGCAGCTTGAGGGGATTTCTCCAGTGCTCCGCGATCGCGCCCCCAAGATCTACGCCAAGTCGGGGATCGATCGTCGCTATACTTGTATTCCTGACTACTTGACGGAGCCGCCGGATTTTAGTTTTTTTCCTAGCAACTGGCAGCTTGATCCGGCACCGAGTACCTTCGATCGCAATCAACTCTACAAAACCTACGCGGCAAAAATTGCCCAGGAGGCCGCAGAGAAGGTGATCGCCCAGACAGGCTTGGATGCGGCGGCGATTACCCATTTGATTGTGGTGAGCTGCACGGGGTTTTCGGCTCCGGGGCTGGATGTGCATTTGATGCGGCAGTTGGGGCTGCGATCGGATGTTGATCGGACGCTGATTGGGTTTATGGGTTGCTATGCGGCGTTTAATGGCTTAAAAACGGCCCATGCGATCTGTCAGAGTAATCCTAAGGCAAAAGTTTTGTTGGTTTGCGTTGAGCTTTGTACGTTGCACTTCCAGGCGGAGGATTCGCTGGAGAGCATTGTGGTAAATGCAATCTTTGGGGATGGGGCAGCGGCGGCGATTCTTTCGCCTCAGTCCACGGAGGAAGCTGTGGGGAAGCTGGCCTACGCGGATAGCTATAGTTTGCTGACAGAAAATACCTTGGATTTGATGAACTGGACGATCGGTAATACAGGCTTTTTAATGCAATTGTTAGCCCAGGTTCCGAAGGCGATCGTTCAGGAATTACCAGGTTATTTGACGACGTTTTTAACCCGCCACGGGCTGGCGCAGGATGGGATCGATTTCTGGGCCATTCATCCGGGGGGACGGCAGATTGTGGCGCAGGTTCAGTCTTTGTTAGAATTGGATGATGCTTTGGTGGAGGATTCCTTTGCGGTGTTGCGCGAGTATGGGAATATGAGTTCCTGTACGATTTTGTTTGTGCTGAAGCGGCTGCTTGCCAAGCATTCTGAGGGTGGTCGTTTTGAAAATGGCATGGCCCTTGCCTTCGGGCCGGGATTGACGATCGAAGGCTGTCTGTTCCAGCAAGTAACCGGATAAATTATGATTTCCTTTCAAACCCGTACTGATGAAGATGAATTAATGGATGATTTTTCCATTACGGATATTCGGCTGACTAGCGCCCTGGAGCAGTTACGGGTAGTCAATCGACTGCTGGGAGGCTATGCGACAACGATGGCTGTGTTAGGCCCAAAATTGAAGGCGCGATCGACCGATCGTCCCCTCCGCATTTTGGATCTCGGAACGGGGATCGCTGATTTTCCTGAATATATTGTCAATTGGGCGGCGCGGCAGTCTCCGGCGATCGATCTGGAAATTGTGGCGATCGATGCAAACCCCGTCACGGTGGATTATGCCCGTCAGGCATTGGCAAAACGACTGCCAGCGGATTTGCAGGCTAAGATTCGGGTGGAGGTGGCGGATGCCTTGGCGTTGCCTTACAAGGATAGGGAATTTGATGTGGTGATGGGGGCGATGTTTTTACACCATTTTGCCCAGGAGAAGGCGATCGCGATCGTCAAGTCGATGAATCGGGTGAGTTCTGGTGGGGTTTTGATTAATGATCTCCATCGACATCCTTTGGCCTATTACGGAATTTATTCGCTGACGCGATTGTTTCGGGCGTCGGAGATGATGCAGAACGATGGGCCGCTTTCTGTGCTGCGGGGGTTTCGATCGGCGGAATTGAGGGCGATCGCGGTTGGGGCTGGGTTGAAGCGATCTACGGTGAGTTGGCGTTGGCCGTTTCGTTGGTTGTTGAGTACGCTGTAGGAAGAAGAGGCCCCCAACCCCCAAGTTTGGGGGCTTTGAGCTGGGTTGAATTGGGTAATGTATGGGGTGAAACCATGATTTATGGTGTGATTGTAGTTGGGGCGGGTTTAGCAGGTTCCAGTGCTGCAATCCAGTTGGCGCAGGAGGGGCTGTCTGTGTTGCTATTAGAGCAGCAGCGGTATCCGGCCCATAAGCTTTGTGGGGAGTTTTTGTCGGTGGAGGTGATCGCAAACTTTGTGCGTTTGGGTGTGACGGAGGCGATCGCTGCGGCTCACCCCCATCAGATTAGAAATTCGTTGCTGACGACCTGCTCGGGGGCGAGGTTTGAGCATCCATTGCCGGGGGTGGCTTTGGGATTGAGTCGATACCAGTTGGATCTGCTGTTGTTTGAACGGGCGATCGCAGCAGGGGCGATTTGCTATGACGGTACAACGGTGAAGGGCATGGAGGGAGATTTTGCCCAAGGATTTTCGGTGGTGACCAGTCGAGGGGAGTTTCGTAGTCGAATGGTGTTGGCAGCCCATGGGAAAAGGTCAACCCTTGATCAAAAGTTAAACCGACGATTTGTGCGGAAGAAGTCGCCTTGGGTAGCGTTTAAGGCGCACTGCGAGGGGTTGGTACTGCCGGGTATGATTGAGCTGCATAGTTTTCCGGGGGGCTATTGTGGTCTGTCGATGATCGAGACGGGGCAGGTGAATCTTTGCTGGATTGGCCATGAACGGGTCTTGCAGCATAGCGATCGCAATCTTCCCGATGCGTTGTATGAAAATCCTGCTTTGCGCGATCGGCTGAAGCCGTTGCGCATTGTGCCGACTGTGCGACATCGGTTGGGGCAGATTTCCTTTGCGATGAAGGGGAATTTTGAGGGGGATATCTGTGCGATTGGCGATACGGCGGGGATGATTACGCCGCTGTGCGGGGATGGTATGGCGATGGCGTTGCGATCGGCGGAATTGGCGGTGCCTTTGGCGATCGATTATTTGAGTGGTGGTTCTGCCCGTGCTTTTAAGCGGCAGTATGCCCAGGATTGGCGACGGGAGTTTCGATCGCGGTTACAGTTGGGACGGTTGGTGCATGCGGGGTTTGTGCGGCCTGGGGTGGCGGAGGTTTGTGTGGGGGTTTGTGGGAGAATGCCGGAGGTGGGGAATTGGTTGATTCGGAATACAAGGGGGGAGGCAGTGGCCCATTAGTCGATCCAGGCTTTGATGCGGTCTTCGAGGTCTTGGAGTTCTGGGCAGAGCTGACGGATGCGATCGTACTTTTTGGCGGCTTCTGCTCCCAGGAGTCTTCGGCCTTCTGCCAGTTCGGAGTAGCAGCCCCGAAGTTTGGCGTATTCTTCGAAATAAACTTCATGCCGCCGCTGCCTCGTCATCCGCCGTAAAATACATCACATCTTCAAACCACCCTGACTCTTCTAATCTTCCTAGGTCCTGAGTTTCTAGGATTTTTTGGATGTTTGGAATATCCATAATGCGCCTGATTTCCCCGTCGGGTTTTCCGGGTAAGCGATATACCAACGAAACATTTTCTAAGGTTTGCCGATCTAAGTGCAAAAGCAAGTTCGGAGAGTGGGTTGTGGCGATCGTTTGTATGTTCTGTTGCTTCACCTGCTGCTCGATTAGTTGTAGAACTAGGTGCAGTCTTGTAGGGTGAATGCCATTCTCTAACTCCTCAAGGAATAGGAGTTTTGCAGGCTCTGGACTGAGGAAAGCGGCCAAAAATCCCAAGAATTTTAAGGTTCCGTCACTGGCACTAAATGCCGATGTCAAATGACCGTCAGATTCGACAAATTGGAGTATTACCTTACCTATGACATCTGGTGTGAAACAGAAATCCTTCGCATCCATCGGAGTCAAAACCCCTAACCATGAAAGCAATGCAGCTTTCCGCTGAGGATTAGCGCTGATACTTTGAACGACAGAAGATAAATTACTACCTCGATCAGTCAAAATTTTCTGACCTGGAATAGCTGGTTGGCGCATCTCATCTGAGTTTAGATCAGGAAATCGAATGTCCGCTAGAAGCGTTGTTGTCATCAATATTAATTGCTGCGGTAATGATGACATGATGCCCCATTCTTTAAAGAACTTTGGGCTGTTAAACTGTGCTAATAGTGGGCGATCGCTATCGATTGGATGACTGATTCCGAATTGAATATCCCGTTGGTCATAAAACTTTGCGATTAGACCCTGCCCTTCAGGATTGTTTGTGCCCGTAGGGAAAGGACCAGTCTTAAAGATTGGCTGTGAATATTCTTCAAAGATGAGACTTTCCGCTAGGACTCTGCTGCCAAAAGGATCGATTCTGACTGAAATCTCATAATGCCCTTTGAATTGCTGATCCTCTTCCCCTGTAGTGAAATCAATACCCAGCTCAAAAGTTTTAGCTTTTCGGAATGAGATTTCGTTCGCTCCACCCCGAATCCCTTGCCATTCAGGCGCTCCGCCTTCACTGAACTTACCACCGATAATTTCTGCAAGAGTATAGCCCCGACCGATGCCGTGGAGAAAGCGCATAGCATCACGGATGTTACTCTTCCCCGCCGCATTCGTCCCAACCAGCAGCGTAAAACCACCTAGATGCAGCTCCGCATCCTGGAAGTTCTTAAAATTCTTCAATCGCAGCTTAGTTAACATAACGCATCGGATGAAGTCCTCTCCTCAGTTTAGCAGACAGAAACCATACAGGCAAAGCGTTTTCCACCTGACAAATCCAAACGATCGCCACCGCCGTATTCCTCTTCAACCAACCAACAGCTTCCCTGCTATGAAACTAAAAGACCTACCCACAGACGATCGCCTCCAGCTAATCGATAGCTTCATCCACCTGATCGACCATCCAGCGGAATTTGAATCCATCTACAACCTCGATGAAGTCCTGCGGCGCACAGAACTCAGCGGCTGGGAGATGGGTCTACGGGCGAAACCCTTCATGGCCCAGAAATGGGAAGCGCATTGGGAAAAGCCTGTGAGCCAATGGCGAGAAGAACTCCAGGTCGATCATCCCTGGATGGGCACAAACGCGCTACGATCATGCTTCTCCCTCATGACCCAAACTCCGATCGCCGCCTAATTCCCCATGCTCAAATTCATTCCAACTATCCTCGGCTCACTTTTCCTGCTCCTGAGTTTCACCAGTTTCTTTCTGAGCCTATGGATTTTTATCCCGGCTCCGACAGTCGCTTTGATGACCCTGAGTGTGGGGATGCCAGAGATTAGTCCTTGGTTATTGCTGGTGAATTTGGGCTTGGCGATCGCACTTCTCCTGTTCGCGATTCTATTTGGGTTTAGATGGACGATTTGGCTTTCGTTGTTGCTAATTACAGCGGCGTTTGTGATGGCGATGACACCGTTAATGCAGTTTCAGCGGGTGCAGAACAACGCCGATCGCGCCATGCATGCTGTGGTCGAAAACCACCAAGTTCCAGAAATCGTCCAAGCGCAATGGCGATCGAGTCCGTTTGTTTTGTCAGATGCGTTTGGAGGCATTGCCAAGCGGGCGATACGAACTAGGTCAGGCATCACTTTTGGCACACCGGATGGGGTGGATTTGAAACTGAATGTCTATCAGCCGGAAAAAGTGGGGAATTATCCGGCGATCGTGGTAATTCATGGCGGCGCTTGGCAGCGGGGCAATGCCAACCAGGATGCGGCCTTTAACCAGTACATGGCGGCCCAGGGCTATGTGGTCTGGGCCATTACCTATCGCCATGCGCCGAAGTATCATTTCCCGGCGCAGATTGACGATGTGCGATCGGCCCTGGCGTTTATTCGCCAGCATGCGGTGGAGTATGAAACTGACTTGACGAGAATGGCTATTATGGGGCGATCGGCGGGGTCACAGTTGGCGATGCTGGCGGCCTACCAAGCAAGTCCTATCCAGTTTCGGGCCGTGGTGGGCTACTATGGTCCAGTCAATTTGACGGCGGGCTATTACGAGGTGCCGACGCCTGATCCGATTGAGTCGCGATCGACCCTAAAAGCTTTTCTAGGAGGTACTCCAGAGGAGTTTCCTGCGCTATACGAACAAGCCTCGCCGCTGCTGTTGGCAAAACCACAGTTGCCGCCTTCGCTATTGATCTATGGAGGGCGCGATCATGTGGTGCAGTCGCAGTATGGTCGGGCCTTGGGGACGGCCTTAAGGGAGCAGGGCAATCAGGCAGTGTTCATTGAAATTCCCTGGGCGGATCATGTGTTTGATGCGGTGTTTAGCGGCGTGAGTAATCAGCTGGCGCTCTATTATACGGAGCGGTTTTTGGGTTGGGCGTTGCGATCGCCAGGATAACTTCAGGTAGCATTGGAACAGTATTGTGCACAGTTGATTAAATCATCAAAAAGAATTCGGGGGACGATCGATCAACTCACGCCGGAGGAGAAAGTCCGGATTCGACTGGCCAATCTGGATTATTTGCAAAACAATCAGATTGATACTTTGGAGTCGGAGGTGCTGTATGCGATCGCTCAGAAATAATTGATCGCATATCCGGACAGATCTGATTTCCTACTCAGATTTCTCAAAGATAGCCTGGCAGATTGGGAGTTGATCTAGCCTATCAGAATCGTCTTCTAGATAGCTGCGTAGCCAATAGCAGCCCCTTGTGAGAAGCTGTGGAAGCGTTTCATTAGATTGGACCTGAACCGTTCCGTCATCCAAGGACATAATAATTTGGTCACCGTTGGCAGAAAAATCCGCAGCAAGAATTGGGCCTTTTTCAGATTTAAATTCGGCTAATCGGCGACCGGATAGATCCCAGATGGTAACCCCACCAGTATCATTCAAGCTAAGAAACTGATCTTCATGCGGGGAAACTTTAGGGCTGGACCCACTCACGGTCGCGAGATGATTACCCGATACAGTCCACAGATGGCTGATTTCTCCAGAAATTGATTCAAGCCCCCAGATCCTGTCCCAGAAAAGACTAAATCCAGTGCCCCCACCTTTCCAGCCCGAAGTTACAATATGCGATCCCGATGGACTAAATTCAGCTAAATCAAGCTCGCTATTGTCAAATAAGCGGAAAACATTAATTAGCTTGCCGGATAGATCCCACAATTTGACCTTATTGTCTCTACCAAGAGTGATAATGTTATCTCCTGCACTATTAAAACTAACATCAGTAATTCCTGAATAGTTATCTTTTGGAGGCCCATAAACTTGCCTATACATTTTATTAAGGAAATTATTAGTCCATGTATCATGCCTATACACCGAAATATCACCTGTGACTTTTCCTGATGAATCTTTAATTTGAATAACATCATTGTCTAAGACATTGATTCCATGGCCTTGATGTGAGCGGTAGGCATCTTCCATTCGTTTGACATCATGAATTTGATTGCCAAGAAGGTCAAAGAAGTAGGAAATTTTTTGATTGTTTCGCCCTTGCTTAATGTAGACAGTACCAACGATAGTATTTTTATCTCTGCCAAATTGCCAATTAACGATTATCCGCCTTGATTTATTGGGACGATGGAGAATTTCAAACAATATACCTATTTTTTCAAGACGATATCTAGGATCTGTAAGGTTTTTCTGCTGTGGAATATTTAATACATTATTAGAATTTGATAAATACCGCTGCTGGATTTCTGGAAAATCAGGAATTTTTAAATCTGCAATGGGTTTTCCCGATAGGTCGGTGAGTTTAGCACGGACCTCACGATCCAAAAGTCCTGCACCAAACTTATTCTGAGGTTCATTGAGCAGGATACGATCCATTTTGACATTGATAGATGCATTTAGGCTGGGCAATAAATAAGTACTTTTTTGCCGTTTCATATGTTGTTCCGCTAATTGCTGAGACCAGCTCCATACGCGAACCGATGGACCACTGATTAGCATCAGATGATCACCTTTAGAAGAAAATAGAATGTAACTACTCAGGTTGAGCAAGAAGGGGAATAGACTGACCCGAGAACAAGGCAACGAGTGCTTCCACAACTGAATGACCCTGTTTACGCAAAGTGGAAAAATAGCCACGAATGCGACAGAAGACCTG
>JAAUSA010000036.1 GCA_012031975.1 Alkalinema sp. RU_4_3
TTTCTATGAGCAGATCCAGAAAATGCTGCCGAAGGGCACGATCGTCTCCGTCGGTGAAGGCGAAGCCTGATGGAAAAGCTGGTGCGTAACCAGTCCCTGGACCAGGAGCGTTGCTACATCGTGGGCGAAGCAAAACCCCGCAAGCGCCTGATCCATGAGCAGCCAGCGGCCATCGAAAAAACCGCCTGCAACTATGACTATATCAAGAGCATCTGGCGGGACTTTGAATATTACTTCGAGGCCGACGACTTCTACGTGGGGGTCCAGACCAAGCGCGGCTGTCCCCACAATTGCTGTTACTGCGTCTACACGGTGATCGAGGGCAAGCAGGTGCGGATCAATCCCGCCGATGAGGTGGTGGCGGAAATGCGGCAGTTGTACGATCGCGGTATCCGCAATTTCTGGTTCACGGATGCCCAGTTCGTTCCGGCCCGTCGCTACATTGAGGATGCGAAGGAACTCCTGCGCAAGATCATTGCCTCGGGGATGACGGACATCCATTGGGCTGCCTACATTCGGGCGGATAACCTGGACCCGGAGCTGGCGTCTCTGATGGTCCAGACGGGTATGAACTACTTTGAGATTGGTATCACCAGTGGATCGCAGGAACTAGTCCGCAAAATGCGCATGGGCTACAACCTGCGCACCGTGCTGCAAAACTGCCAGGACCTTAAGGATGCAGGCTTCGATGCCATGGTTTCGGTCAATTATTCCTTTAATGTTATAGATGAAACCTACGATACGATCCGCCAGACCGTGGTGTACCACCGTGCCCTGGAGGCGATCTTTGGGGCCGATAAGGTGGAGCCTGCGATCTTCTTCATTGGCCTGCAGCCCCATACCCATTTGGAGGACTATGCCTTTGAGAACGATATTGTCGATCGCAATTACAATCCTTTGATCCAAACGCCGATGAATGGCCGCAAGTTGCTGTGGAACCCTGAGCCCTTGGGCGCATTCTTCGGCAGTGTTTGCCTGGAAGCCTGGAAGAGTAACCCCAATGATTTTGGCCGTGAGGTGATGGCGATTTTGGAGCGGCGATTGGGGACGACGACGTTGGAGTCGGCTTTGAGTGCGCCGATCGTGGAGAAGCCCAAGGATTTGGTCAAGGCATAGGAACTCTGGTAGGGGCGCGTATCCCGCGCCCACAGCCTTAACCACCAACAAACAAAAAACAAGGGCCTAATTTGAGGCCCTTGTTTTTCATGAACCAAATTCGATCGTACTGTTTGTAAATGAATTGGTTGGGTTGATTGTTGATTTCACAAATTGCGGGCGCGGGATACGCGCCCCTACCAGATGTCTACATCGGTGGCTGATGATCGCTGGCCACCCCATTCTGATCGACCGTCTGCAAATGATTCCGAATCAAATCATTCACAAAATCCGTGATCGATTGCTGACGACCCGTGGAGATCTTCTGGACCCGATCGAACAGATCATCCCGCACGGTCACCCGCTTACGGTTATCCTTCGTCCGCCCCCGCTTAACGGGCGCATAGCTGGCTGCAAATTCCCGCAGCGCCTCGAACCCCACCCGGTGGCAAAAGTCTCCTAGGCTCTCACTGCCCTGGCGCTGCTGCTTCAACATCACGAAGATCGGCTCTAGGGTCTTCTCAAGATCGCCCAGCGCCATCTTCTCCACGTAGACCTCCGACAGCCGCGTCTGATTCGGACTGGCCCCCAGCCACAACTGGTAGGTATCCGGCCCATTGCCCACAAACCCCAATTCCGCTAGGTAAGGCCGAGCGCAGCCGTTCGGACAGCCCGTCATCCGGGTCACAAAACTCTCATTCGGCAAGCCCGTCCGCTTCAAGCTGGCCCGCACCCGATCGAGCACCCCTGGCATCACCCGTTCTGCCTCGGAGGTGGCCAACCCGCACAGAGGCAGTGCCGGACAGGCCATGGCATAGCGCACCAGGGGATCGAGTTCCTCTGGCTTCAGCACGCCGTGGTCCTTGAGTACCTGCTCGATCGCCGCCTTGTCATGGGCCTGAATGTCATAGAACAGCACATTCTGGCTGGGGGTCAGCAGCATCGGTAGATTGAAGGTCTTGACGAGGGTCTTGAGGGCTGTTTTCAATCGCAGACTGCCCTCATCCTTGACGCGGCCATTCTCGATGTTAATCCCCAGGAAGAAACGCCCATCGCCCTGGTCATGCCAGCCCAGGAAATCCTCATAGCGCCATTCCGGCAGCTCCCGCAAAGGCTGGAAGGCCTTGCCAAAATATTCCTCCACCTTCGATTTGAAGCGCTCCACGCCCCACTCGGCGATCAAATACTTCATCCGGGAGTGGCGGCGATCGCTGCGATCGCCATAGTCGCGCTGGGTGGCCACGATCGCCTTGACGGCATCATAGAGGTCGGGTGTCGAGACAAAGCCGATCGGCTGGGCAATGCAAGGATAGGTCTCCTCTTTGTTGTGGGTGCGACCTAGGCCACCACCCGCATAGATATTGAAACCTTCGAGCTGACCGTTTTGATTGATGATCACCACCAGTCCCAAATCCTGGGAGAACAGGTCCACGGAGTTGTCCCCCGGAACCGTTACGCAGGCCTTGAACTTGCGGGGTAGGTATTGTTGGCCATAGACCGGCTCCTCGCCCTCGGCAAAACTCGTGCCGTTGGTCGTCCGCTTCCGGGCCGCCACCACATCGGGATGTTCCTGGCCCGAAATCGCCTTCTCACCATCAAGCCAAATTTCGTAGTAGGCCCCCGTCTGAGGCGTCAGCAGATCCGCCACTCGGTTGGCATATTCCAAGGCCCACTGGTACTCGCGGCGATTGCGGAAGGGGGCCGGGGGCGCCATGACGTTGCGGTTGAGATCGCCGCAGGCACCGAGAGTTGATCCCAGGTTGCGGACGACGGCGGCGATCGTCGCCTTCAAGTTCTTCTTCAACACCCCATGGAGCTGGAACCCCTGGCGCGTTGTGGCCCGCAGCGTACCATTGCCGTACTGGTCAGACAGGGCGTCCAGGGCGAGATACAGTTGGGGCGGAATGTAGCCGCCGGGACTGCGTGTGCGCAGCATCATCCGATAGTCTTTTTCCTGACCCTTGACGCGATTATCCCGATTGTCCTGTTGGTAGGAACCATGGAACTTCAGTAGCTGAATGGCATCCTCTGAAAAGTAGTTCAAATCATTGCGCAGCTCACTACCAATGGGCGCACGCAAAAATTGGCTGCGCTCCTTGATCCCCTCAACTTTAGAGGGCTTACGGTCGGCAGGGGATAGGGGGGCGGGCTCTGTCACGGTGGCAGGTATTGTGGTCATGGCGCGGCGAGGTGTCCGTTAAATCGATCGGGATGAGATCTTATCATGGAGCGTTGGATCCGAGAAATCCTATGTTTCAAAACTCCCTAGTCATTGTGCGACCATCGGGCAATTGAAGTCTATTAGTTGATATGTATTATTTTGCCAAAGTTATCTTCCCCAGCACCTCTGCCCTGGTAAAGTGAGGGCCAATTGTCCTATCTGTAACGTTTTTTGTGCTCGCCATCTATCCTGGAAGTTTCGATCCCATTACCCTTGGGCACCTGGACGTGATCACCCGAGGCAGCCGCCTGTTCGATCGGATCATCGTGGCCGTGGCCCGCAACCCGAACAAAACCCCGCTGTTTTCCGTGGAGGAGCGCCTGGCTCAAATTAGCCAAGCCATCGGCCACCTACCCAACGCCCAGGCAGATAGCTTTGAGGGATTGACCGTCACCTATGCCAAGGAAATCAAGGCCCAGGTTTTGATCCGGGGGCTGCGGGCGATTTCGGACTTTGAGCTGGAGTTGCAGATGGCCCATACCAACAAAACCCTATCAAATTCGATCGAAACGGTTTTCCTTGCGACCTCAAACGAATATAGTTTTCTAAGTAGTAGCGTTGTGCGAGAAATCGCTAGGTTTCGAGGTCCCGTGGACCATCTGGTGCCCCAACATGTGGCCCAGGACCTAAGAGCACGCTTTTCCTGAGGCTGAATGCCAGCGCCGAATGCCCATCAAGCTTGCACCCGACGAACCTAGAAACGCATGACTGGCCCCCAAGACACCAACGACGCCCTCAGCTTCCAGCGCGAACTCGATCGCATGGAGGAACTGTTCATCGACAGTCCCCACTTTTTCAAGCGGGCGATTGTCCATGAGGAAGATTTCTTTGACCAGCTAGATATGGTGCGCGAAAGCCTGCCTGAGGCCTTCCGTCAGGCGGAGGATGTACTGCGTCGCCGCGAGCAGATCCTTGAAGAGGCCGAACGCTATGCTGAAAAGCTAGTCGAAGATGCCGAAACCCGTGCAGCCCAGCTGCTGGCTGACAGTGTGATCGTCCGCCAGGCCGAATTTGAGGCCCAGAAGATTCGATCGCAGCTGAATGCCGAGTGCAATGCGGCCCAGGATCGACGATCGCCGAAATTGAGCAGGCCCGCCGCCAGGCCCAGGGGGACCTCGAAGAGATGCGCCACCGCTCCCTGGTGGATGCCGAGGAGATCCAGCGGGGAGCCGACGAGTATGCCGACAAAGTACTGCGCGACATGGAGGCCAACATGGCCGAAATGCTGCGGGTCGTCCGCAACGGTCGCCAGCAGTTGAAAATCAACCAGCCCGATCCCCAGGCCGCCTACCGCACCGTCAACAACAACAACAACGGCACCAATGTTCCCACAGGTATCGGCGGCCCTATCCCCCCGCGCAATCCCGCCCGCCGCAATTAGCCCCCATTCCCCCTAAAATGTTGGACTGACGACAAATAAGCATTCATCAGTGAAGGGGGAAGGCTATGTCCGACAATCGCAAGAGTCAAGCTATCACCAAGGGTCCCGCCCGATCGCCCAACCGCGCCATGCTCCGAGCCGTGGGTTTCCAGGACGCCGACTTTGACAAACCCATCATTGGTGTGGCCAATGGCTACAGCACGATCACACCCTGCAACATGGGGATTGGAGCTCTGGCCGATCGCGCCCAAGTTGCCGCCAAAACCGCCGGAGCCATGCCCCAGGTCTTCGGCACCATTACGATCAGTGACGGCATTTCCATGGGCACCGAGGGCATGAAGTACTCCCTGGTGTCGCGCGAAACGATCGCTGACTCGATTGAAAATGTCTGTATGGGCCAAAGCCTCGACGGCGTCCTGGCGATCGGTGGCTGCGACAAAAACATGCCCGGTGCCATGATCGCCATGGCCCGCATGAATATCCCCGCCATCTTTGTCTACGGCGGCACGATCAAACCCGGTCACCACGACGGCAAGGATCTCACCGTGGTCAGCTCCTTTGAGGCCGTGGGCCAGTTCAGCGCTGGCAAAATCGACGAAGACTACATGATGTGCATCGAGCGCAACGCCTGCCCAGGGGCGGGTTCCTGCGGCGGCATGTTCACCGCCAACACCATGTCTTCGGCCTTTGAGGCCATGGGCATGAGCTTGATGTATTCCTCTACTATGGCCGCCGAGGACGAGGAAAAGGCCGTCAGTACGGAGGAGTCGGCAAAAGTACTCGTGGAGGCGATTCGCAAACAAATCCTGCCCCGCGACATCATCACCCGCGAATCTATTGAAAACGCGATCGCCGTGGTCATGGCCGTGGGCGGCTCGACAAACGCCACCCTGCACTTTTTGGCGATCGCCCATGCGGCAGGCGTGGAATGGTCCATCGACGACTACGAGCGGATGCGGCAGAAGGTGCCCGTGATCTGCGATCTCAAACCCTCGGGTCGCTATGTGGCCACGGACTTGCACAAAGCAGGCGGCATTCCCCAGGTCATGAAGATGCTGCTGGACCATGGTTTGCTCCACGGGGACTGCATGACGATTACGGGGGAAACGATCGCCGATCGCCTTAAGGACATCCCCAGCGAACCGCCCGCCCACGAACCGATTCCTGGCCATCCTGTGATCCGTCCCTGGAACAATCCCATGTACGCCCAGGGTCACCTGGCGATCTTGAAAGGAAACCTCGCTAGCGAAGGCTCGGTGGCCAAGATTACTGGGGTGAAGAATCCGGTGATCACAGGTCCAGCAAGGGTGTTTGAATCCGAGGAAGATTGTTTGGCGGCGATCCTGGCGGGCAAGATTAACCCCGGCGATGTGATCGTGATTCGCTACGAAGGACCCAAGGGTGGACCGGGCATGCGAGAAATGCTAGCGCCCACCGCCGCAATCATCGGCGCGGGCCTCGGCGACTCCGTGGGGCTGATCACCGACGGGCGTTTCTCCGGTGGCACCTATGGGATGGTGGTGGGCCATGTGGCCCCCGAGGCTTTTGTGGGTGGGACGATCGCCCTGGTCCAGGAAGGGGACTCGATCACCATAGATGCCCCCGCCCGCCAGCTCAACCTCAACCTCAGTGATGAGGTGATTGCCGAGCGGCGATCGGCCTGGAAACCCATGGCACCCCGCTATACCAAGGGGATTCTGGCGAAGTATGCCAAGCTGGTGTCCTCCAGTAGCTTAGGCGCCGTGACGGATCTCGGTTTGTAGACAAAAAAGGGCTCCAACGTCAGTTGGAGCCCTTAAATAACCTGTTGGGAAATCGAAGCCTAGCCCCCAGCGATCGCCGGGACAATGCTAACTTCGTCACCATCACTCAGCTCGGTCGCTTCATTTTCGAGGAAGCGGATGTCTTCACTGTTGAGATAGAAATTCACAAAACGGCGCAGCTTGCCGGACTCATCACAGAGACGGGCCTTAATCCCAGGGCATTGGGCCTCCAGGGACTCGACCATATCAGCGATCGTGGTGCCTTCGCACTCGACGGTGGCCTTGTCCTGGGTCAGCTTTTGCAAAGGGGTGGGGATGAGAACTTTAACAGTCATGGCTTTTGAGTAGTCACTTCAACGGGACAAAAACTAGGGGGTTCACTATTGCAGAACCCACAACATCTAATCACAGACTGGCCACCGAACTACACCATCACCTGCTGCCATTCCAAGCGATCGAGGGTGCGAGCCCGCTCCAAGGCCCGCTCGAAGGCATCCAGCTTCGGCTCGATGGTCATGGGCTGACCTGCGGAATCCTGGACCGCCTCCACGGTCTTCAGGCCGTTGCCTGTGATGTAGACCACGGTGGTTTCATCGGGATTGATTTTGCCCGCTTCGACGAGCTTTTTGAGGACGGCGATCGTTGTGCCACCAGCGGTCTCGGTGAAGATGCCTTCGGTTTCGGCGAGTAGCTTGATGCCTTCGACGATTTCCTCATCGTTGACTTCTTCGATGTTGCCGTTGGTCTTGCGGGCGATGTCGAGGGCGTAGACGCCGTCGGCGGGGTTGCCGATGGCGATGGATTTGGCGATCGTGTTGGGTTTGACTGGGGAGATGAAGTCGCGGTTTTCTTTGAAGGCGGTGGCGATCGGGTTACAACCCTCGGCCTGGGCGCCGCTGAACCGAACATCCTTGTCTTCTACCAGACCCACTTCTACGAACTCCCGGAAGCCCTTGTAGATCTTGGTGAAGAGCGATCCCGATGCCAGGGGTGCCACGATATGGTCGGGCAATTCCCAACCGAGCTGTTCGATCACTTCATAGCCCAGGGTCTTGGAACCTTCGGAGTAGTAGGGACGCAGGTTGATGTTGACGAAACCCCAGCCGTGGGTGTTGGCGACTTCGGAGCAGAGGCGGTTGACTTGGTCGTAGTTGCCGTGGACGGCCATGACGATCGGGTTGTAGATCAAGGTGCCGAGGACTTTGCCGGACTCTAGGTCCGAGGGGATGAAGACGCAGCAGTCGAGGCCAGCGTGGGCGGCAATGGCGGCGGTGGAGTTTGCTAAGTTGCCTGTGCTGGCGCAGGATACGGTGGTGAAGCCCAGTTCCACGGCGCGGGTCAAAGCAACAGAAACCACCCGATCCTTGAAGCTCAAGGTGGGCATGTTGACGGCGTCGTTTTTGATGTAGAGATTTTTGAGGCCGAGGCGACGGGCTAGACGGTTTGCCTTCAGCAGGGGGGTCATGCCGGTGCCGACGTCGATCGGGGTATCGGTTTCGACGGGGAGAAATGCTTTGTAGCGCCAGATGGAATTGGGGCCAGCGGCGATGGTTTCGCGGGTAACGGTGCGCTTGATGTGCTCGTAGTCGTACCGGACTTCGAGGGGACCGAAACAGAGTTCGCAGACGTGGGTTGCTTTAGCTTCGTATTGCGCGCCACACTCTTTACATTTCAAGCCAGCGAGGGCTTTGGAGGTGGTGCTTAGGGGGCTAGTCGCGGTCAGGGTTGTGGCGGTCATGGTTCAGGGCTCCCAACAGGTTTAGGGTACGCATTTCGTTGACACTGATACTATCACGGCGTTTTTCGCAACGTCAAACATACCCGACTCATTTTATCGGGTATCGCTCAGCCCCCGCTCACAGGTGGTATCAGTACGACTTCGTCTCCGTCTTCCAATCGGGTGTCTAGGGGGACCATTTCTAGGTTGACGCCGATTTTGGTGAGATCGCGCCAGGAGGCTAGCTGTGGGTGGTCTTGGATGCAGCGATCGAGGAGTTGGGCGGCGGTGGTGGGATCGGGGAGGTCGAGGAGGAGTTGGTCGGTTTGGTAGACTTCTTGGTAGATGGCGAAGAGTTTGAGGGTGATGCGCATGGGTTGGGTCTGGGGAAATGGGTTGAATTATCTATGATTGCAATCTGGATAATGGAAGAATTTTAATGGTATTACGGTTTTGCAAGTGGTTGGAGGATTGCAAGGTCTCAACCATGGGTGAATTTGATTACACTGCATGAATGATTTATGTTTGGGTGATTGCGATCGTTGATTGATCTGTTGCTGCAGGGCTTGGGGGCTGGGGTGAGGGAGCTAGGCGATCGATTATTGCCAGAGCGATCGCATCCATTGTTTAAATTTGCGCCAGATGCGTTGGGATGGAATCCTTGGGGGGTGGGATAGTTGTAAGTGGAGGTCGATCGCGCCACTGTTCTTCTTGCATCCCTGCGGGCGGCTTCGAGCTGGGTGGCTTTTTTGAGGTCGGATTCGGCGCCGAGTTCTAGGCCGAGGATCGATCGCGCAAATCCCCGGTAGCGATAGGCCTGGGCGTGGGTGGGACAGACTTTGATTAGGCGGCTGAAGACTTCGATGGCTTCTTCGTAGCGGCCTTGTTTGGCGAGGTCGGCGCCCTGTTGGTAGATTTTCTCGTAGGAGGGGGTAGCACTGGTGAAGGTTGAGCTAGTTGTGGCTGGTGGTTCTGGTTCTAGGGTTTGTTCTGGGGGGGAGGGTTTTGAGGGCGTTGTAGGCGAGGTTGATGCGTTTTGATTTGGGTTTCGGCTTCTTGGCGTTTTTGGGCCGGGGGGGGAAGCGATCGGGGTGCCATTGTTTGACGAGTTGGCGGTAGGCGGTTTTGATTTGGAGTGGGGTGGCGGTGGGGGGGAGGCCGAGGATTTGGTGGGGGGACATGATGGATGATGGGCGGGCTTGGGTCTAGGATAGCATTGGGGCGATTCAAGTGTGTGGAGGCTATGCCAATGGGCTTGTGGAGAAGGGGGTGAAGCAACGTATTTAGCTACCATGAATAGGAATATCTGGAGGTAGTTTTATAACATCCTGAGTCACCTCCAGAAATTTTCGCAATACGACAGATGAATCAGCTTTGCGGTAAGCGATGGTCATTTTGCGACTCAGAATCTTATCCCGAAGTGGTCGGTAAACTACCCCTTCGCGCTGGAGCACTTGCACATGGCTGGGCAAAATTGATATACCTATTTCTGCTGCAACCAAACTGAGCAATGTCACAATTCCAGTAGCTTTAACTGCCTCGACAATTCTCGGTTCAAACCCAGATTTCTGGCACCCCTTAATAACGTCCTTATAAAATGGCAAAACATCTAGAGAGGGTAGAACGATCGCCTCATTTTTTAGCATTGGCAGGGAGATCTGTTCTGCCTTAGCAAGCCAATGGGCTCCGGGAAGCGCCACCAGGAATGATTCTTGCAAAATTGGCATGAAAATCAAATCTGGATCCTTATCATAGATGCTAGGAGAACGATGGAAAACGAGATCTAGCTGGCGTTCTTTAAGCAAGGAAATCTCTTGCTGAACCGTCACTTCACGTAAGTCTAGATGAAGATCTGGAAGCCTTCTCCGAAGCTCTTTTAACAGCTTTGGGAGAATACTATTGGCGACAGAGTTATGAATACCAAGGGTGAGATGCCCAACTTCGCCCTGATCGGCACGACGAGCTTGAGCTACTGCGCGGTCGAAGTGGGTCAGTGCAATTCCAGCTTCTTTTAGAAAGACTTTGCCTGCATCTGTCAGTGTAGCGGGTCTTGTGCTGCGATCGAAAAGCTCCACCTTCTCACCCTTTACTATACCCAGATTTTCCTCTAGGGCTTGAATTCGCTGACTAAACGCACCTTGCTTGATGCCGACCCGCATCGCCGCATCACTGAAGCTATTCTCTGCCTCGACCAGCATCATAAAGTAACAAATTTGACGAAATTCAAAATCATTCAAACCTTCTAAGTTCATAAAACACCTTGTGGATAGGGATACCGAACGTATCCACAATAGTAGCATACGTCGTAGAGAATATTGAAGAAAATTTATCTGCTTCCACCATATAGTATGAGCATGAGTCAACTCGGCTCGATTCTCACAGGCATCCGATTGATTAACTAAGTCGTTGAATACCTATCCGCGCATCAGGAGCACTAAAGACTATGGAAAGAAGACAGCACTACCTATTCACTCACAAGTATCTCCGAGATCTCTTTCATCAAAATCCAAATCTATTTTTTGAGCAGATGAGGAGTGAGCAGGGGGGAACGTATCTGGCTCAGTTTTGGCAAAATACTGCCGAAGAATTTGAATTGGACAATCTGGATATTGTTGATGCTACAGGTTTAAATATTGACTATAGAGAAGCAGCAGACTATGGTCTTGTAATTATTTTGCTACCCCCACCCAGAATTTCACCAGAGGCTTGCTTTATTGGGGTCTGGGCAAATTATTCCAATGCTTATAGAGGGAGAGACTCTTTTCGCTACTTCACCCTGGAGTTAAAGGAAGACGTAGACTCAGTCAGTAGCCAATTAGGCGAATCTGAAACCCATATGTTATGCGAATGGACAGCAGATTCAAAGCATCTTAACTCCGGTGAGATTGGACCTACTCTGAGTGGATTTGTTCGGGCGATTGAAGCTCTAGTAATGCCTCAAGATGATTCTAAAGATGCCTTAGACAGCGATCGAAGAACCCAGTACCTATATAAGAGCAATCACGAATTTAAACCCATCACAACAGAACAAGCTCCGATTTCCCACAATAATACTGCGACAGTCTTTGATGGAATGTTTAAGCCACCGACTATAAGTATCCAGGCAAACCCAGTTAAGATAGCGGGTTCAGGGTGCTGCGAGGTCACGCCTGATGGGCTAAGAATTCAAGGATTTAAGCAGACGGCTCAATTAGGCAGTACTCAATTGGCAATTGCTTTTCTTGTGGTCTTCTTTATTGGACACTTTATCGGAGGAATGATTGGCTGGGGAATGAAGGCTGCTGGTGTTGGACTTCTGTATTCGGCATCTAAAGGCCAAGGAACAGACCATAAAGGTGAAAAAATCGATCTACTCATCCCTTGGGAAAATGTTGCGAAGGCCAGCTTTAATAAAGCATCTGATGTTGTCACTATCCAGGTTGCAAATTTCGAATTCAGAAGGAGTACTACAAGAAAGGTGAATTGTTTTTTCACTCATCTATCAATCCCGATGGATTGTTAAGTGAAGTGATGAATCGATGTCACTGAAATAATTATACGGAAATAAATATTTTGTTGTCAACGAGATCTTAAATCAATAGCTTTTATAGATCAAAGCTATTAACCTCGTTTGATGACATCTTTTCTATAGGCCGTGAATCTTAGACCCTCACAAACTCAGAGAAAATCAAAAATCATGTCACTTTTTCTTAAATTATTTCAATGGATGCTTGTTGGTCTTACGGCTGTTTTGCTCTATCTTCCATTTCGTTACGATGCTTATTTGCAAATTATTCTTCTGTTTTCATCAATTTCTATAATTGTACCGGGAATCGAAAAAATGCCTGTCATAAGGATGTCAATTTTGCATTCTGTGAAGCTTCGTCTGACCCTATGGCTTTGTCTTGTCTTGACAGCAATTTTTACTTTCTTGTCGATTCCTCACGCGACTAGCGAGGATCGAATTCAGCAAGGAATTGTGCAGTTGCAAATCCATGATATTATCCGCGAACAGCAATCTAATTATTTGGAACAGGGGGAATTCTTAGTATTTTTGAAGGAGCCAAAAAATTTGTCTTTGGATAATCAATACTATCATTTTAATTTTGAAGTCCAAAATTCAGCTCCTCGTAATGTGAAAATTACTGCAACAGCCTCTTCTAAGCATCCACTTAAAAGCTATACGGGTGCCATATTTGAGCCCAAATCCGATGCAAAAGGAATATTTGTTCAGGTCATCTGTGAAACACGGAAGCCATCTCAGGTCCCACCAGATATGCCAGTATCCCCGAAGTCGAAGTCAGATAATGTAACATGCCCATTCGGGTCAAATGATGTTACACAAGAGATGGCTAAATTTAATAAGCCATCTCCCGATCTACAGCATCCCCACAACAAACCTACTCTAGAAGACCCGCAAATAGCATTTCCTTAACGATGAGCAACATTGAATTTAGCAGAGGTAAGACCGTGCTATCTAATCGGAACACAATGATTCAACGAGTTTTGATCGTAGGTGCAACCCATGGCAATGAATTTACGGGTGCCTACATTGTTAAAAAGTTAAGAAATAACCAAAATCTAGCTCAACGATCGACCTTTGGAACCTTCACTTTACTAGCCAATCCTCAAGCCTTTGCTGAAGCACGTCGATACATAGACAAAGATCTCAATCGCTGTTTTCGATGGGAGGATTTACAAGACCTCACTCGTTCTACCTATGAAGAAGTGCGTGCTAAGGAAATCAATGAAACCTTTGGTAAAGAGGGTCAGACTCCGGTCGATGTGATTTTTGATCTACACACAACTACTGCCAACATGGGCTTGACTGTGATTATTTACCCATACTCTTTTAATCTTAAAATGGCTGCCTATCTTCAACGAATTAACCCGCTGGTTAAAGTGCTAGTTTTGCCAGAATCTAAACTCGGATATTCTGGGTTGCCATCTATTTGTGGATTGGGCTGCACTATTGAAGTGGGGGCAATTTCTAGCGGGGTTTTGCAAGCAGAGTTATTTCAATGGACTGAAGCCTTGATTGATCATGCGCTGGATTATTTGGAGTATTATAATCGAGGTGAGTTGCCATCTTTGGATCCCATGTTGACCGCATACCAACAGATGGGAACGATCGATTACCCTAGAGACGATGCTGGCGATATTCAAGCAATGATTCATCCACAGCTACAATTCCAAGATTACGAGCCGCTGAATCCAGGAGATCCAGTGTTTTTGTCATTCGACGGAGATGACATTCTCTACAAAGGTGATGTCACCACATATCCTATTTTCATCAATGAAGCTGCTTACTATGAGAAGGGGATTGCTATGATTTTGACTCAAAAGCAAGAGTTTGAGCTATATTAAATCCTTAATATAATAACACCGCATAACATAGGTGAACATCAGCAAGCCCTTGAATCGATCGCAAAACTTCCGTCTTGGGCGATCGCGCAACTTTCGGCATCCAAACTAGGTCGAGTGCCACACATCACTTTGACCTGCTTGAAGGAAACATGACCATTAAAATTTTATCCCAGCGGAATATATCGAACCTGCGATCGCCATTCTTCCTCAAATTCTACTAACAGAAGAATATCCTCGATCGCCTGACCAATCGATAGATTTCCTCTCACCTCAATCACACCAGGCATAGACACGACACCATTAGTCGTTAATCTCAATGGGGTGGTACTCATTGGCAAGACCCGAGTCACAGTGTGCATCTTCTAAGGGCTGGATTTGCTGGATTACAGACATTAAAGTGGTCCAGGTATCGATCGAGATGACGACATCTGTTTGTTCACCAAGGTTATTGGTGATGAAGCGGGCATCTTGGAGGAGGTCGGCGATTGGCATTGGAAGGTACCAGCAACTTGTCTGTATTATAGCGCGATCGCTTCTGGGGGGGCGATCGACATGACCTTGGCTTCAGCAATTCCAAATTCAGATCACACACCGACCCATCAGAGTCCTGGAGGGACGGCTCGACTAGCCCGCAATTCATTCGCGGTGCGGTTTAGGCAGCAATGATGAGAGCCCAAATCACGGGGTGATCGGATTGCCCCATGAAGGGCCTGCGAATGAATTGCAGGCTAATCAAACACCGTCCCTCCAGGACTCCGAAGCTCCATGAAGATCAGTTTTCTGCGGGAGAATTGTTGAATTTGGAATTGCTGCCTTGGCTTACAGCTCTCGATCGCCCCCGCCCCTGAAATCTACCCCAAGACATAGCTCAACCCTGAACCTTCTGCAACTCATCCAACCGGGCCAGCACCTCCTTACTATGCACTAAAGGATTCACCCCAGTAAACGTCGCCCTCAGCATCCCCATCGGATCGATAATAAAACTATGCCGCGACGATCGAATCCCCAACCAAGACCCATAGGCCTTACTAATCTTGCCATCCTCATCCGCTAAAAGCGGAAACCTCAACCCCTCACTATCACAAAACTCCGCATGGGAATCCACACTATCCGCACTCACCCCTAAAATCTGGGCATTGCGATCCAGGTACTGCGGCAAATCCTCCTGAAACCTGCGGGCCTCGATCGTACAGCCCGACGTAAAGTCCTTCGGATAGAAATACAGCACCACCCACTGGCCACGATAATCCGCCAGATTAATCACCCCTTCCCCCGTAGTCGCAGGCAGGCTAAAATCCGGCGCAGCTGTATCCAACTTGGGTAAGACACCGCCAAGGGCAGAGGCAGGTTTAGCCCAGGCTAGGGCGATCGCCCCAGAAAGTAACTGTAGAAGATGGCGGCGAGTATAAGACATGGACAGGGGACTAACCTCGTAGGGTGATTCACCCCATTTTAGCCGATTCAAAAGGGGCAGCCTACCCGATCGGCTAATTCTCAAGAAAATCTAGAAACAGCCCATCCTACCCCCAAGGATCTGTACGGGCGCAGCATTCGGCAAGCAACCTATCGAAATAACCGATAATCCCCCTCCCGAATGCTTCGCCCCCACGCCACGCCACAACCCCGATCGCCCTACCCAACCACAAAATTCACCAACTTCCCAGGCACCACAATTACCTTCTTCACCTCCTTACCCGCAATATACTTCTGCGCCACCTCCGAAGCCCTAGCCGCCGCCTCAACCTCATCCTTCGATAGCGTTGCCGCCACCTCGATCGTACCTCTCGTCTTACCCAAAACCTGAATCACGATCGTCAACTCATCCACCACCAGCGCCCCCGCATCCACCACCGGGAAAGCCTGCACATGAACCGAGGTCTCAAACCCCATGCCCATCCACAACTCATCCGCAATGTGCGGCGCAAAGGGAGCCAGCAGCAATAGCAATGTCCGAATCCCCTCCGCATAGACCGGAGAGTCCTTGCAGGCAGCATCCGACAGCGCATTGCTCAACTTCATCAGCTCAGAAATCGCCGTATTAAACTGATACTCATCCGTCATATCCTCAGTGATTTCCTTAATCGCCGTATGAATTGCCCGTCGCAACACCTTCTCATCCTTGGAAAGGTTTTCAGGAGTCGCGATCGCATTCCCCGAATTCACCCCAGACTCAGTAACTAACCGCCAAATCCGATTCATGAACCGGAACTGACCCTCGACATCCGCATCATCCCATTCCAAATCCTTCTCAGGTGGAGCTTTGAATAGAATAAACATACGAGCCGTATCAGCACCGTATTTGCTAATCACATCACTGGGCGCAACACCATTGTGCTTCGACTTCGACATCTTCTCATACACAACATCCAACACTTCACCCGTCGTCGGATCAACGGGATTAGCCGGATCAGCCACATTCTGGGGAATCACATACTGCCCCGTCGTCGGATTCTTAAACGTGCGGCCCTGCACCATACCTTGGGTTAGCAGGCGTTTGAAGGGTTCATCGCAGGTGAGGAGACCGCGATCGCGCACCACCTTCGTAAAGAACCGCGAATAGAGCAAATGCAAGATTGCATGTTCAATCCCACCGACATATTGATCGACCGCCATCCAGTCGTTGCCTACCGCCGGATCGAACGCCGCTCCATCATTCTGCGCATCGGGATAGCGCATAAAATACCAGGATGAACACATAAACGTATCCATCGTATCGGTTTCCCGCTTGGCAGGTTTGCCGCAGGTGGGACAGGGGACGTTGACCCAGGATTCTAACTTGGCCAGGGGCGATCCTTTGCCCGAAAACTCCACATCCACGGGCAATTCCACCGGAAGCTGATCATCCGCCACCGCCACCGCACCGCAGTCATCGCAATGGATAATCGGAATCGGGCTGCCCCAATAGCGCTGCCGCGAAATCAACCAATCCCGCAGGCGGAAATTCGTCGTTCCCTTCCCTTTGTTGTTTGCCTCCAGCCATTCAACGGCGCGCTCCACACTCTGGCCCTTGCCCTTGCCAGCGACGACACCATCTAGGGCTTCGGAGTTGACCATCACCCCGGCACCTGCCCAGGCTTCGGCGATCGTCCCCCCATCCAACACCTCGCCCTCCGGTTGGACCACCACCTTGATGCCCAGCCCAAACTTCTTAGCAAACTCAAAGTCTCGCTGGTCATGGGCTGGCACCGCCATAATCGCCCCAGTCCCGTAATCCATCATCACGTAATCGGCGATCCAGATCGGCACCTTGGCCCCATTCACCGGGTTGATCGCACAGCTGCCCGTCCAGACCCCAGTTTTTTCCTTGCCTTCGGCGGATCGATCGACATCACTCTTCTTCGCCGCCATCTCCTGGTAAGCCTTGATAGCCTCAGTTTGACCTGCAACTGTCAACTTCTCAACCAGCGGATGCTCCGGTGCGATCACCATGAAGGTCGCCCCCCACAGCGTATCGGGACGGGTGGTAAACACCACCAAATCGTCACCCTGCTCGGTGGTAAAGGTCACCTGAGCCCCCGTGGACTTGCCAATCCAATTGGCCTGCATCAGCCGCACCTTCTCGGGCCAGCCATCCAACTGGTCCAGATCCTGCAACAGTTGCTCAGCATAGTCCGTAATTTTCAAAAACCACTGCCGCAACAGCTTGCGTTCGACCTTGGCCCCCGATCGCCAGGAGATCCCCGCACTGTCCACCTGCTCATTGGCGAGTACCGTCTGATCGATCGGGTCCCAGTTCACCGTCGCTTCCTTCTGGTAGGCCAAGCCCCCCTGGAAGAACTGCAAGAACATCCACTGGGTCCACTTGTAATAGTCGGGGGAACAGGTGGCAATCTCCTTGTCCCAGTCAAAACTAATCCCCAGATCCTTGAGCTGATCGCGCATCTGGTCGATATTGGCATAGGTCCACTTGGCGGGATGGACGCCCCGCTCGATGGCTGCATTCTCCGCTGGCAGTCCAAAGGCATCCCAACCCATGGGATTGAGCACCCGGTAGCCCTGCATGCGTTTGATCCGGGCGATCACATCGACGATCGTATAGACTCGCACATGCCCCATATGCAGATTCCCCGAAGGGTAGGGAAACATCGACAGCGCATAGAACTTCGGTTTGCCCTGATCGGTGGAGGTCCTATGCAGCCCCTGGTTGACCCAAGCTTCCTGCCATTTGCGTTCGATGTTTGCGGGGGTATAACGGGACTCCACGGGCTCGACTCCTCTTCTTACTTCTTCTTATAGACCTGCAGGCTCCCTATTCTAATACCAAAAACCTCAAAACGGACCAGGCCACTGTTCTATCACCTGCTGAACCTGGTCTTCCATGGAGGGTGAAGTGGCGATCGCCCCTCACGGCCCTACAACCCTAGTGTTTGACAGACCTCGGAGAGGGGGATGTGCCATTGTTGCTCCGGTTGCCAACGATCGATATCAAACCCCGATCGCCTTCCCCGTTGATAAGCCTGCCAAGCCCGCCGGAAAATCATGGCGCGATCGAGATCTAAGCTTCGGCGTTGGCGATCGCTCATATCAAAGAGCGCTAACCCCAGCACAATATGCATCGGGAAAAATTTACCGCCCAGCATAAAAGCCTGGACCTCTAATTCCCCGATCGGGTCAACGCCATAACCCGTAATCACATGCACCACATCATGCAATTGCTTTCGCCGAGGCCCTGACGTGAGCGGTTGGAATTGATGGGCCGCAAAATGCTCGGCCAATTCGCGCCCTAATGTTCCTGCTGGTATCCCTTGCAAATCCGACAGAACAAACACTGGGGGAACATTAATCGCAAAACGTTCACCTAGGCGATCGACCCGATTGAGAAATTGATCCGGCGATGGCGTTGGAATACCGAGAAAAGTTGAGGAAACCATGGTGTGTTGGTGGGTAGACCGGGGATGGATGCACCCCCGGCTGGATATGTATGTCTCAATCCTAGGCAGTCCAAGGGTTTGACGCCTGAGACAGTTGTCCTGACTTCAGGTAGGACGTAACAAATAGGACAATTGTCACAGTAGATCCCCCGATCGCCTGTGTTACAACAGAACCATGTTTCACCCAACCCATGCCATGGCCGCGTCACCCCGTTGGATCACTCCCGATCGCCATCCCCTTAATGTCCTTCTCGGCCTAGAATGGGTTCTCCTCGGGTTCATCCTATTGAGCTGTATCCCTCGCCTTTTAGATTGGCAGACGATTTTTCCCACTGTGACAGCAGCACCGATCGTGACGGCAGTTAATTTATTCTGCTTGGGTTTGATTGGCCTCATGGGCCTCTGGTTACCGGGACAAAACCACCGCGATCGCAGTTTCTACCTCATTGGTTTATACCTTCTGATTCTGATTCCATCAATCTGGGGAAGATTGCCACTGTTTCAGTTGCTATATGTGATCTACATTGCCCGCAGTTGCTTAATTTGCTCGGGCCGGGGGCGCTGGGTCTTGACCCTGGTGAGTATTGTGACGGTGGTGATGATTCAGGTCGATCGATCGCGCTACTGGCAACTGCCCAAGGACCCAGCGGTTTTGCATCAACTGATTATGGCGTTACAGATAGGCAGTATTGCACTGCTGGGGTTGACATTATTGTTTCTACAACTATTTATTACAGCGATTCTCAGCGCTCGTCGGAGTGAACGGGAACTGGCCCAGGCCCATGGTCAACTGCGCACCTACGCCCTCCAAATTGAAGATATAGCGATTCTACAGGAGCGCAATCGCATCGCCCGTGAAATCCATGATGCCCTGGGCCATTCCCTAACGGCGTTTAACCTCCATTTGGAGGCCGCCCTGCGACAGCTCGACCCCAATCCAGCCAAGGCGAAGGACCTGCTACGGGAAGCCCAAAGCCTCGGGAAAGCTACCCTTCAGGACGTGCGCCGATCGATCTCCATCCTCCGCACCGATCCCCTGCAAGAACGAACCCTCGACGAGGCCATGGGGGAACTCTGTGAGGACCAGGAGCGATCGACCTCGGTCAGACCCAGTTATCGATCGCAGCTAAACCTTCCCCTCTCCCCCGCCCAAACCACGGTGGTCTATCGCATTAGCCAAGAAGCGCTGACAAACATCGCCAAATACGCCCAGGCAAAGCGGGTGGATATTCAATTAATTCCACAGGGCGATCGCATCCGGCTGACCATTCAAGACGATGGGGTGGGGTTTTTACCGGATCAAACGCAAATGGGTTTTGGTTTGCAGGGGATGCGTGAGCGAGTTGCGAGTTTGCAGGGGCATCTTGAGATTAGGACAGGGCCAGGGCAGGGTTGCTGTCTGATTGTTGAATTTCCACGTTAGAGAAGAACTATGACGATTCGCGTATTACTGGTTGATGACCAAAGCATTATCCGGCGGGGCCTCTCGGCGGTGTTGGAACTGGAGCCGGGGTTGGAAATTGTCGGGGAGGCCGACCATGGCGAAATGGCGATCGCCCAAGTCGCCGCCCTGCGTCCGGATGTGGTGCTGATGGATGTGCGGATGCCTGTGATGGATGGGGTAGCGGCCACGCGGGTATTGGCCCAACAGGCGGATGCCCCGAAGATTCTGGTATTGACGACCTTTGACGATACGGCGGCGGCGACCCAGGCCCTGCAGGCGGGGGCATCGGGCTATTTACTCAAGGATACTCCGATCGAGGAACTGGTCCAGGCGATCCAGCTCGTCCATCGCGGCTACAGCCAACTGGCTCCGGGGCTAGCCCAACGTCTATTGACCCCGCCTGCCCCGAGTTCTACAGAAACGGTCGCCTTTGCGGGTTTGACGCCCCGAGAGCAGGAGATTCTCCAATGCATTGCCCAGGGGGCCAGCAACCGTGAGATCGCCCAGCAGCTCTACATTTCAGAACGGACGGTTCGCAATCATGTCACTAGTATTTTGAGCCAGTTGGGATTGCGCGATCGCACCCAAGCTGCCCTGTGGGCACAAAGGCAGCATTAGCGGTACAATGCACGGGCGTTCGCTACTCCCTTACCAACAAAACCCTGTGATTGAACTCAAACCACCCGTTTACGCCGAAGGCCGAGCCATGCTGATTGCGGGCCTGCGGCGGCACCATGGCCAGGAGACGGCGGTCCAGACTATTCCAGTTCAATGGGATTCCTTCCGCGAATTGGGATCGATCCTGGGGCGATCGGCACCACGACCTATGGCGTCGTCTGCGGCAACGATCCCAAGGAACAAACCTTTGAATACATGTCCGGCATCGAAGTCGCAGATTTTGAATCCCTCCCGGAGGGCCTAGGCCGCATGCGGATTAATCCCCAGCGCTATGCCGTATTTACCCACAACGGCCCTGTTTCCAAACTCCGTCTGACTTGGGCAGCAATCTGGAACGAATGGCTACCCGCCTCGGGCTATGAAGCCGCCAACGTGCCTGACTTTGAGGTTTACGATCACCGTTTCAATCGCAGCACCGGGATCGGCATTATCGAAATTTGGTTCCCGATCATGCCAGAGTACGATCAGAACATCACTAAGTTTGTTTAACAAACCCCAACCACCATCGCCTCTTCCACCTGCCCCACCTGCCACTGCGTCTTCGGAATCTCGATCGCAAACCTCGTACCCCTCACCCAACCACCGACTCACAACTCAACTTCCCCCCATGGCGATCGACCACCACCTGGTAACTAATCGCTAGCCCCATCCCCGTGCCCTTCCCGACCTCCTTCGTCGTAAAAAACGGGTCAAACAATCGCGATCGAATCTCCTCCGCAATCCCCGGCCCATTATCCGAAAACGTCATTCTCACATTTCCATCGCCCAAATCCGTTGTGGTAATCGTGATTTCTGCCGCGCCCGTCAGTTTATCCCAATGCTCCTCCAATGCATCAACAGCATTACTCAACAGATTCATAAACACCTGATTCATCTGACCCGCGTAGCACTCCACCTTCTCTAACCCGCAAAACTCCCGCCGCACAGTGATTTCTGATCGCTCACTCGTCGCCTTCAGACGATGGTTCAAAATCGTCAGCGTACTCTCGATGCCCTCCTCAATATCCGCCAGCTTATACTCCGCCTCATCCATCCGCGAAAAGGTCCGCAATGACAACACAATTTCCTTAATTCGATCGGCTCCCATCTTCATCGAAGCGATCGTCTGGGGTACATCCTTAAGCATGAATTCCCAATCCATCTCCTCCAGCATCGCTTCGATCTTAGGGTTCCCTTCAGGGCATTCTTCCTGGTAGAGTGCGATCAAACCCATCAAATCTTGAACATACAAATCCGTATGCTTCAAATTGCCATAGATGAAATTCACCGGATTATTAATTTCATGGGCCACCCCCGCCACCAATTGCCCCAAACTCGACATCTTCTCACTCTGCACCAAATGGGACTGCGCCGAACTCAATTCCTGCAATGCCACCTCCAATTCCCGCGTCTGCAACCGCAACTGCTGCTCCGAACCCTGGACTATGGCAAACTGCTGCTCCATCCGCCCCGTCATCTGATCCAACTCCCGCGCCAGAATCCCCACCTCATCGGCGCGATCGCGCAACTCCCTAAAGCCCCCACTACCCTGCTCCATACCTTGCGCCAACTTAGCCAACCGCCGCAAAGGATGGGTGAAAATCTTTGCCATCGGGACCGCCAAAATTCCCACCAGCAAAACCATGCCACTGCCAATTAAATAGCCCCGCATTCCCAGGGAATTTAGCGTCTGCTGGATAGAGGATTCCTTAATCCCCACCAAATAGCTACCAATCGGCTTCACCGACGCATCAAACTCATGGCGGTGATCGTAAATGGGCTGATAGACCGTCTGATAGCGATCTTTGACAATCACCGTCGAACCTTGATAGGGTTTCCCCTTTACCAGTAGCGTTTCCATGGCCTCCCGCGCGCCGCGCGTGGCGATCGCCCTTGTCTGACCATCATAGTAGGGAATATTCGTGCTAATCCGCAAATCCTGGGCAAAAATCGTCGCCCCAGAAATTCGGCTAGCGGTCTTCAGCTCATCGACAATTTGGTAGTTTCGGTTTAGCAGCGTCCCCACGATCGCCGTCCCCGCAGGCTTGCCCCCACGAATAATCGGCACCACCGCCATAATCACCATCCCAATTTCACCCTGATCGATCCTAAAGGTCTCCTCAGGAAAGGGTTGTTTTGCCGTTGGGATATTTAGGTTCTGGGGCCGAAGGGGCATATTGGCCTGATCCATGAGCCGCAGTTTGATCAAAGCGTCGCTATTGAGTAGCTCGGCACTGGCGATCGTCTCACCGCTTTGGACGGCTGTTTTGATGACTGTTATATCGCTGAGATCCACATTGGCGGGTGCCCTATGGACATCCTGACTGGAAGCCTTCCAAGGCTTTCCCTCTGGGGGCAAAGCTAGGGAGTTTTCAAGCTCCGATGCACTCAGGGTCCAGCTTTTGTGGGCGATCGTCCGACTATTCGCATCCGTAATCACGTAAAAACTGGGATGAAACTTTGTCTCAATCTCCTCCTGGGCCATGATCTGATCTAATATCTGTCCTGCCTCGGGATTTTTAGCGGCAGAGGCGATCGGCGTGAGTTCTAGCTGAGACAGTCGGACACTATTGGCCAGATTGACCGCCTGGAGCAGATGGTCATTTTTCATCTGGTCCAGGCGCTGGCCAAAGTTAATCGAGTCCTTCTCCAGGGAATCCTGCAAGCTATTCATTAACCGTGATTCCGCCACGGTAATGATGCTTTGGGTAACCGCCAAAATAGGCACCGCCGTGACCCCCATTAGCAGAACCACCAGCTTGACGCGCATGCTGCGATCGCGCCAGAACCGAATAATACCGTTGGGAGTGAGAAAGCGATTGCCCATGATGCCGAAGTTCTGCAGGTTTCAACCCTAAGAATGCCCACTTTCTAAGCGATATTCACCACGCTACATGGCCCCCAGTCAATAGCCAAACCCCTGCCAATTCATGGATTTGGTCGTTATGGGGGAACCATTCGCGTTCTTCGGCAAAATCAAACTTTTAGGAGATAAGCTGATTGAATGTTGCGCTGGGCCGCATAGCTTGGCTCGCTTTCTGCTTATCTGGGTGATAATAGCCCCCAATCTCCACAGATTGCCCCTGAGCTGCCGTTAATTCGGCCATGATTTTTCCTTCTTGGGCACTTAACTCGTGATAAAGGGCTGCAAACTTGCTCTTAAGTTGCGGATTGCGATCTTGAGCGCCAAGGCCTCGGCCCAATACATGGCGAGGTAAAAATGGCTGCCCCGATTGTCGAGTTCTTGCACTTTTGAAGAAGGCGATTTGCCATTGTCGAGGTACTTGCCATTGGCGCGATCGAGCGCCTCCGCCAACACCAATGCATTTTGATTATCCGTCTTCATCCCCAAGTCTTCCAATGCCACGGCCAATGCTAGGAATTCACCGAGGGAATCCCACCGCAAATGGCCCTCACTGACAAACTGCTGCACATGTTTGGGGGCCGAACCGCCAGCTCCTGTTTCAAATAGACCACCTCCAGCGAGAAGGGGCACGATCGATAGCATCTTCGCACTGGTTCCCAGTTCCAGGATTGGAAATAGATCGGTCAAATAATCGCGCAATACGTTTCCAGTTACCGAAATCACATCTTTCCCAGCCTTAATCTGCGCGCAGGTGAACCGCATGGCTTCGACGGTAGACATGATCCGAATATCTAAACCCTCCGTGTCATAGTCCCCTAGATATTGGTTCACTTTTGTAATTAGGTTACTGTCATGGGCGCGATCGGGGTCCAGCCAGAAAATTGCCGGGTTATCTGTGGCCCTAGCCCGGTTGACGGCCAGTTTCACCCAGTCTTGAATCGGCAGATCCTTGGTTTGGCACATGCGCCAGATATCTCCGGCTTCGACGGCATGTTCAAGGAGGATGTTGCCGTTGTTATCAATCACACGCACCACCCCATCGGCGGCAATCTCAAAGGTTTTATCGTGGGAGCCGTATTCCTCGGCTTTTTGAGCCATGAGACCGACGTTGGCGACATTGCCCATGGTGGTGACATCGAAGGCCCCGTGCTCCTGGCAGAATTCGATGCAGGCTTGGTACATTCGGGCGTAGGAGCGATCGGGAATCATCGCCTTTGTATCATAGGCCTGACCATCGGCCCCCCACATTTTACCGGAGGTCCGAATCGCCGCCGCCATTGATGCATCAATAATCACATCACTGGGCACATGCAAATTCGTAATGCCTTTGTCGGAGTTCACCATAGCTAAAGGCGGACGGCGATCGTAGGTGACTTTCAAATCGGATTCGATCGCACTTTTCTCTGCTTCGGGCAACGCCTGAATCTTGGCATAGAGATCGCCTAAACCATTGTTCGGTTTAACCCCTAGGGTTTTGAAAGTCTCGCCGTATTTCGCGAACAAATCCTCAAAATAAACCTTCACCGCATGGCCAAACAAAATCGGGTCCGACACCTTCATCATCGTCGCCTTCACATGGAGCGATAGCAGAATATTATCAGCCTTGGCTGCTTCGATCGCCTGCTGATAAAACGCCCGCAGCGCCTTCACACTCATCACAGCGCCATCAATCACCTCATTCGCGGTCACAGCAGTTTTCGCCTTCAGCACAGTGACCGTCCCGTCGCGGCTAGTATGCTCGATGCGAACATCTGTAGCCTGGGGGACAACAACGGATTTTTCGGTGCCAAAGAAGTCGCCGCTCTCCATATGGGCGACATGGGATCGCGAATCCTTGCTCCAGGCCCCCACCCGATGGGGATTCTTCTGGGCGTATTGTTTGACGGCACTGGCGACGCGGCGATCGGAGTTTCCTTCCCTCAGCACTGGATTGACGGCACTGCCCAATACCTTGGCATAACGGGCTTTAATATCGGCTTCAGCATCGGTTTTGGGATCAGCTGGGTAGTTGGGTATTTTGTAGCTCTGAGATTGCAGCTCTTCGATGGCAGCCGTCAATTGGGGAAGGGAAGCACTGATATTCGGAAGTTTAATAATATTTGCTTCTGGGGTTTTGGCCAGTTCCCCAAGTTCAGTCAGGGCGTCGGGCTGCTGTTGTTCTGGGGTTAGCTGTTCTGGAAAGTTAGCTAAGATACGCGCGGCCAGCGAAATATCACTGGTCTCGACCACCACCCCGGCTGCCTCTGTAAACACCTTGACGATCGGCAGGAATGAATAGGTTGCCAGCGCCGGGGCTTCATCCGTAATGGTGTAGATGATTTTAGAGGTTTGGGTCATGGTTCTAGGGTTACGATTGAGTAATAGATTTAGGAACTCTGGTAGGGGCGCGCATCCCGCGCCCGCTATTTACGCCAAAAACGATCGCTTAAAAACACCATCAACTGGGCATAACAAACTTCTCCGTACCCGACAGACCAAAGGCCCGATGCACCACCTGCAAGGCCTTAATCCCTTCACTTTCCGGCACCACACAACTCACCTTAATCTCCGACGTCGCAATCATCTGAATATTGATATTCTCCTGCCGTAACGCCTCAAACATCTGGGCCGCAACCCCCGGCTGGCCCACCATCCCAGAACCCACAATACTAACCTTCGCGATCGCATTATCCACAATCACATCCCCCCAACCAAATTCCCCTGCCGCCTCCTGCAAAACTTTTTGAGCCGCCATCGCATCAGCTTGGGCAACCGTAAAGGCAATATCACGGGTCATGGCACCATTGACCACTCGACAACGCTGGGACTGAATAATCATATCCACACTAATATTGTGCTTCGCCAGTAAAGTAAACACCTGCGCCGCCATCCCAGGCCGATCGAGCACATGCCGAATTGCCAACTGAGCCTGCTTAACATCCAAAGCAATCCCCCGGACCTTGGGCTCATCGGAAGCGGTTTCGGAGACCGATCGCCCGGAGCTAGTCACCTCAAAGGTGCGGCAGAGGGTGCGATCGCACTATCGCAGTCGGTTGCGTCAATCACACAGCTCACTTTCACCTCAGAAGTCGAGATCATCTGGATGTTAATCCCTGCGGTGGCCAGGGACTGAAACATCTGCGCCGCCACCCCTGGTCGGCCAATCATCCCCGCCCCGGCAATGCTGATTTTGGCAATGCTTTGTTCGATCAAGACGTCCGGCTGTTCTGGAGGCGCAATCGCGGCATCCCCCACCAGCACAGGCAATATCGCATTAGCAACGGATTCAGCCTGGGCCAGGGAATTGCGCGTGACGGTAAAGGCAATGTCGTTATTATTCCCCTCATGGATTGACTGAATAATCAAATCCACATCTAAGCTATGGGCCGCAATTTCCCCAAACAGCTTAGCTGCCACCCCAGGCCGATCGGGCACCCGCAGCATAGAAACCTTCGCCTGGTCTGTGTCAAACTCCACCCCATCCACGGGCTGGGCAATTTCAAGGCCCTCCAAGGGCCGACCCTGGGGCGGTGGGGAGGTAACCCAAGTGCCCGGATCTTCCGTCCAGCTCGATCGCACCACCAAGGGCATCCCATAATTGCGGGCAATCTCCACCGCCCGAGGATGCAGCACCTTAGCCCCAAGACTGGCCAACTCCAGCATCTCATCGGAGGTAATCTCCGCCATCAACTGCGCCTCAGGCACCAGGCGCGGGTCCGTCGTCAAAATGCCCGGCACATCTGTATAGATTTCGCAGAAATCGGCCCGTAGCGCCGCAGCCAGGGCCACGGCTGACGTATCGGACCCACCTCGACCCAGGGTTGTAATATCCCGGTCCTCTAGACTGCTAACCCCCTGGAATCCAGCCACCACCAGCACCTTGCCTTCCTTTAGATGGCGCTCCATGCGATCGGTTTCAATCTTCAAAATGCGCGCCCTAGTATGGTTCGCTTCCGTGAGAATGCCCACCTGGGCACCCGTCAGGGAAATCGCGGGCTGACCGATCGCCTGCAACGCCATACTGACCACGGCGATCGACACCTGCTCCCCCGTAGACAGCAACATATCCATCTCGCGGGTCGGCGGCTGACTCGACACCTCACTGGCCAGCTTCACCAAGCCATCCGTGGTCTTCCCCATGGCCGAAACCACCACCACCACTGAATTCCCTGCATCAACGGTTTTTTTGACCCTTGCAGCGACGGCTTGGATGCGCTCCACCGTTCCCACCGAGGTTCCGCCATACTTTTGAACAATCAGCGCCATAGGGCCTCCAACACACCAAAATAATCAGATACGAATTTCTAATTCTAGGGTGCATCCGGCCCCCCAACTGTTCGCGGTAAGGATTTTTTACGCCGTAGTGCGCAAGGCCTCCACGGCCCGATCGAGTCCCACGGCCCGAGAGGCTTTGAACAGAAGGCGATCGCCCGGCTGCACCATGGTTTTCAAGGCGGCGATCAGGGTCTCTTGGTCGGCAAAACATTCGGCCACTAGGGGATGGGCTCCCTGCTGGAGGGCATTGGCTTCCGCTGGATCGGCCAAAATCAACAGCGCATCAATGCCCAACTGGGCCACGGCTTCTCCAACCTGCTGGTGGAAGGCCAGGGAATAGTCCCCCAGCTCCTTCATGGTGCCGAGTACGGCAATGCGGCGCGTTCCTTGGGTTTGGGCCAGGAGTTTGAGGGCGGCGAGCATGGATTCGAGGCCCGCATTGTAGGTTTCGTCGAGGAGGACAATGTCGCCGGGGAGTTCATACCGTTTTGCACGGCCGCTGGGCAGCTCGACGGTGAGTCCCTGGGTGAGGGGCGATCGATCGAGCCCCAGGGCCTGGAGGACAGCCATGGTGCCCAGATAGTTCAGGGCGTTGTGCTCACCGGGTAGGGGCAGGGGAAAGGGAACGCCGTCAATTTCCAGGGTGTTGAGATCGATCAGTTTGCCCTGGACCGTCGCGCCATCGTTAAACCCATAGCCGATCGTCCGCCCGGACCAAACCTGCTGGGCATAGGTCACCAGTCTCGGCTGGTCCTGGTTCCACACGGCGATCCCATCCTTGGGCATCTCAGCGAATAGCTCACATTTGGCCTGGGCGATCGCTTCGGCGGATCCGAGCAGTTCCACATGGGCCAGCCCCGCATAGGTGACGACGCCAACGGTGGGTTCGGCGATGCGGGTGAGTTCGGCGATTTGGCCCGCGCCCCGCATGCCCATTTCGATCACGGCGAAGTTATGGTCGGGGCGCAGTTCCAGGAGGGTTTTGGGGACGCCGATTTCGTTGTTGTAGTTGTCTTGGGTTTTGAGGACGTTGCCGTAGTGGCCGAGGGCGGCGGCGACGAGTTCTTTGGTGGTGGTTTTGCCGACCGATCCGGTGATGCCGATGACGGGGATGTCAAATTTCTTGCGCCACCAATGGCCCAGCTGTTGGTAGGCTTTCAGGGTGTTGGGGACGATGATCAGATTAGCCTGGGCCGACTGGGGATGGCTGAATTGTTCGTCCACAATGGCGGCGGTGGCCCCCTGCTGAATCGCCGTGGCGACGAAGTCATGGCCGTCGAATTTGTCTCCCCGCAGGGCCAGGAAAACTTGACCTCGGGCGATCGCTCTGGTGTCCGTGGTGATGCCGCTGACCTGTTCTGTCAGGTCGGCCTGGGCATTGGTGAGGCGATCGCGCGATAGTTCCAGGGCGAGGAGGATTTCTTGCAGGCTGGCTTGGAGGGACATGTCGGGGGGCGGATTTGTGAATGCAGTGCCCCCCATTGAACGCCCTTTTAGGTCTTGCTGGCAAGTCCTATTTTGCCCCTTAGGGTTGGCGCGATCGTCCCTTTGGGCACAATAGGAACCATTGTCATGTAGTGCTTCACCAATGGTATCTATGAAACGCCATTCCTTCTGGGGACAGATCGGCATGTTCCTCGCAACGATGCTCCTTGTTGTGAGTTGTGCCAACTCGAATAGCCCCACCCCCAGCGCCTCGGAAAGTGCCAAAAGCAGTCAAATAGACCAGGTCCAAGTCGGCTTTAGCGTCTGGCCCGGCTGGCTCCCCTGGGAAATCACCAGTCAGCAGCGCCTGGTAAAGTCGGCCAAACCTGTTGCTTTCCGGTGGTTTGATAGCTACACCGAATCGATCAATGCTCTCAGCAAAGGCGAGATCCAAGCCAATAGTCAGACTCTCAACGACACGATCGCCTCTGTATCCGCTGGTTCTGACCAAGTCGTGGTCCTGGTCAATGACTACTCCACGGGCAATGACAAAATCATCGTCCGTGATGGGATCAAGTCGATCGCCGATCTGAAGGGCAAAAAGATCGCCGTGGAAAATGGCACCGTGGACCACTTCCTACTGCTGCTCGGCCTTCAAAAAGCGGGCCTAACGGTCCAGGACATCACCCTGGTCCCCCTCGAAACCAGTAAGGCCGCCGAGGCCTTTGCCGCTGGCCAAGTGGATGCTACAGCGGTGTTTGCGCCCTTTACTTCTGTGGCTTTGAAGCGATCGGGCAGTAAGGAACTGTTCAGCTCGAAGGATCATCCGGGGGCGATCGCCGATCACCTGGTGGTCAGCCGCCAACTGGTCAAGGAACATCCCGACCAAGTGCAGTCTCTGGTAAATAGTTGGTTTGACACCTTGGCGAAGGTTCAGAAGGATCCCGAGAGTAACTTGAAGCTGATGGCCCAGCGGGCGGGTGTCTCGCTTGATGAGTATAAGCAGTATGCCAACGGGACCAAGATTCTCTCCTTGAAGGAGAACCTGGCGGCCCTGTACCCGGCTCGCGATGATACTTCCCTGGTCTACATCTCCGAGCGGATCGCTTCCTTCATGCTGGATGCCAATCTGGCGAAGCGCCGCCCGGATTTGGGTGGGATGTTTGATGATCAGTTTGTCAAGGCCTACGCGAAGAAGCACCCAGAGCAAGTCGCCTAGGGTCAACTTCTGAATGCAGAAACCCCCGATGGCGCAATGTCATCGGGGGTTTCTGCTTGTAACGGAGAGGGGGAGATTCGAACTCCCGTTAGGTTTCCCTAAAACGCATTTCGAGTGCGTCACCATCAACCACTCGGACACCTCTCCACGGATAGCTATTCAGTTGTTCCTGGGAAACTATACCATAGCAGAATGTCTTTTTCTAGACAACTTTTAGGGAGAATTTCCCGACCCGACGATCGCACCTAGTTCTTGATGTGCTTCGGGAGTGATGTAACCCTATTCATATCGATCGCGCAATTCTTCTAGTCGGGTGCGATCGACAGCAGGCTGTTGCTGAATAATTTGCATTAATTGATTTTCGCCGTGGTTAGATAAATTCAACATAGTTCTCCATCGCTGAGGGGGCGCTCGCTAAGAGGATCGACTGGCTTTCCGTCTTCGAGGGTGTAAATGTCTTCTTCTGGATCGCTGAGGAATGCAAAGCTTGGGTTGGTGGCGACCGCCCTTTCCCATTCTCCTAATTCAAGGAATTCTTCAGGGTCTTCGTCGGTCCATTGGGTGTGTTCGCTGGCGAGTTCGTAGAAGGGTTTCATGCGATCGGCGGCTTGGGCAAGGCTGAGTTTAGGTGGGATGTTGAGCAGGCGAAAAGCTGTTTTGATGACTTCTTGGAGTTCTTCGGGGGTGAGATGTTGCTAGTTCTCCATAGTTTTGAGTGAAACAGGCTTACCAGTATTTCTACCATTCATAGAACTGGCGATAAGCAGGTTTTTCAACCAGTGGTCGTGGTATCGCATGCCATTAAGATCCTCAAACGGTGACAGAGAATAAGGTGCTTGAGTTCTGACTTTCTTGCCATAGGGATGAAAATTCCAAAGGATCGCCATCGCTCGCAAGCCCCGAATCGCCGAATCTCTTGTGCCATGAAAATATTGCATTGAATAGAGAATTCGGTCCTGGTAATTCATCAGACGGTCAACTTGATTGCTGGTGCGACAAGCCTCAGGATAAAGAAACGTCTGCTTGAAATCCTCGGCCTTGGCTTTCAGACTCCCAATCTTCTTTTTGATCGCCTCAGGTACTGTAGTGTCATCCATCACCCACTCATACAATCGCCGCAGGCGTTGTCCAAACTCATGGGGGTTAGCGCTGTGATACAAATTCCACAAATCATCACTCAAAGTCTGATACAGGCCCTCCTTCGAGCGACAGCGTTCTTGGATGGACAAGACAACGTGGAGGAAACATGGCATGATAATCGCGCTGGGGAAAAGCTGCTGCCATGCATGGTGAGTACCAGCCCAGCCATCGAGATTCAACGA
>JAAUSA010000223.1 GCA_012031975.1 Alkalinema sp. RU_4_3
ATCTCGCCCTGCGTGAGATCGAGTATCCCGGTGCGGCGGCCCTGGCGCCCGAGCTGCGCCAGCGTGCCGCCGCAGACGAGCTCGGCGTCGTCGCGGTGGGCGAAGATGGCGAGGATGACATCCGGTTCTTTCGCGGCTCCCGGGGTTGCGCCGCCAGCGGCTAGAAGCAGCGCTGCGGCGAGGGCGCGGTTGTCCGCGGCGGACTGGGCGGCGGCGGGGGCAGGTGGCGATCGATCCATTCCAGGTCAAAGACGGCCTCATAGATCGGATTTTTGACCACGAGGCTGCCCTGCTGCTGCTTGAGCAGGCCCGATAGCAGCAGCTCGCGCTGTTCGGGGGAGGCATCGAGGGGCAGCTCGCCTCGGGGGGAGAGCAGGAGACGCTGGTATAGCTTGAGTAGGGGCTCCAGCCGGGTGGGATTGAGCAGGATGCGATCGCCGATGGTACGCAGATGTTCGGGATGATCGTGGCTTTCCCAGTTGTCGATGATTTGATTCTGGACGAGGGTTTCGACCGAGATGTCGGGGGGAGCCTGGGCCACGAGGGCGCAGAGTTTTTGGGTCAGGAAGGGCTGGCCACCGCTCCAGCTGAGGATCTGCCGCAGCAGGGTCTTGGGGTCGCTATGGTGGCCGAGTCCCTTGAGCAATGGCATGGCCTCCACATACTGAAACCCCTCCAGCTCAATGGATCGCCCAATATTAAAGGGGGTGGCCGATCGCCCCTGCAGCAGCATTCCCGGAGTCGCCACCCCCAACAGCACAAAGGTCAAACGCCCATAGCTCGGCTCAATTGTCCGTTGCTCATAGCAATGGCGAATCAAACTAAAAAAGTCATCCACCCAAAAGGGCAACCCCAGCACCGAATCCACCTCATCAATGAAGATGACGATCGGCACCTTGATCTCCGCGAGAAGGACCTCCCGAATCAAATGCTCCAGCCGCTGCAACCAAGACAGGGGCTCCTGCTCCCGCCACCACTTGGAGAGCGCCACAGGCAGACCAAAGGCCTCCACCATAATGGCGGCAACGGAGGCATACCACTGCTCCGGGGTGACCTGCTGGATGCCGATGGCGGTCAGATCGATGGCGGCGCAGCGCACATTTTCCTGGCGCAGCCGCTGCATGGTGCGCACGCGCAGGCTGGACTTGCCCATCTGCCTGGAATTGAACACATAGCAGGGCTCGGCCCGCATCAGGGACTGGAACAGCACCTCATCGGCCTGTCGCATCACATAGGTCGGCGCATCCAAGGGAAGGCTGCCCCCGGCTTGGTATACGGCTGCCAGTTGATAGGGTTGCTGCATGATTGCCTACGATTCGGACCAAGCAAATTTTGACCGATGGGAGGCACCCGTGACATCTGACCTAGGCTAGATTTGGCAAGGCCTTTCTAAAAAATGTTTCGTACAGACGGCAGCCTGGGACAAGCTGGCTACCCTCGGCGCGCACCCAGCCCTTACTTTGCAATTTGTAGGAGATCCGGGGCTCTAAGGTAGAGGTATCTTCCTTGCGCAGCACCAGCTTAAAAGCCGCCAGCAGCTCCGCATCCTTTTGGAGTTCCCACATCTGATGACGCAGGTGGGCGCCATAGATCCCATCGGTGGAATCGAGATGCTTGACCATGGTGGTGATGGAGCTGTCGGACTGACTGAGGTGATAGAGGGCCAGGTGGGTCATGAACGGGTTGCCGCCCAGCCACTCCAGCAGCGTATTGGCCACCAGATCCACCTGCTCTAAACGGTAGTGGCGGGCCAGTTCTTCGATTTGTTCGACATTAAAGCCCGGTAGCTCCACCAGCCAGCCCGCATTGAAGGGGGAATGGGCCAAGCTCAGGGGCACATAGACCTCCGTCGAATGGACCAGGATCATGCGCAGCTTTTGCCATAGCTCACTGCTACCATCCCCATAGCGGGCTTTCTCATACCAGGCCCGCAGCATGCTCAAGAAGTCCGAGGCGATCTCAGGATAGTCAAATACCACATCGACTTCATCAAGGGCGAGGACCAGCGGCCCCTTGACATGCTTCAAAATCACCTGCTCAAAGTAGTGGGTGCAGTTGTAGCTCGCTCCAAACAGGTCATCCCAGGTCTCTTCCACCTGGCTCGCCAGACCCAAATTGTGACTCACCACCGCACAGAACCACTTCAAGAACCGCTGCAGGTCCTGAAATGTGCCCGAATCCGCCAGCCTCAGACTGAGCATCACCGTCGAGACGCCCTGGCCCCGCACCTGACCCAGGGTCTTGGCCACCAGGGAGGTCTTGCCCATCTGTCGCGCCGCCTTGATCCGAATCAGTCCCCCAGGCTGGCCAATCCCGTCGGCACAGATCGACTCCACGGGCGATCGCGCAATATAAAGCGGCGAATCCAAGGGCAACTGCCCCACGGGGATGGACATCATCGATCCAAAACTCGAACCCATGTCCGAATCCATGAAGTCCTCCGGAACGATCGCCAGACTAAAGGCCCGGAAATAGGATTCTAGGGTATGGAGATCCACCGGAATCCGCCGCCCCTTGACCCGCGCGAGGGTGTTGGGACTGAGACCCGTTAGCTCGCTCAACTCCTGGAGCGTGTAGGACTTGCTAGAGGGGGTACTGTCCCCGCGCATATGCTGTTCAGCCAGTTGCAGGCGTTTCCACCCTTTTTGGCTGAGGAGTACGCCTCTTTTACGCTTGGCAGGCGATGGGGTTTTCTCAAGCATTGTGGCTAACGGCATGGGTGAATCTGAAATCCTAAAATATTGTAGTGGGCCTTCACTAAAGACAACTAAACTTGAAGACCCAACGCCCCGTAGATCTGGTCTATATAGGCTACATGTTTTATACTCTACCTCTGCTAGATATTAGCAAAGATTAGACCGTACGCTCGGATCGCTGACTATCTTTGACTTCCGCGCGATATCACAGATAAATTATGACAGCTTTTCTAACCATCTTGGGGAAAGCGGATCGTATTCTGATTACCATCCAAGGTGTAAATAGTACATGCACGAGATAGGGGCAACCAGCACCGAACCCGCCGATCACGAATCCACCCAACCCACTGCCCAGCCTAGGACAGACCGCTGTCAAACAGAATCTGCCTCAAACAAACTTGATTTAGATGTTAGTAATGGACCGATAGAAGGGAAGTGATCGATCGAATCTCCCTAAATCTGAATTGACGCCTACTAAATTTTAATATTCCACTTTTATCTTGAAGATAATCACTTTGATGCGGGTCTTTTGAGAGAAATAGCAAGGCTTATTTGAAGAATGTGCCGGATGTATCAAAACAGTGAACTCAAAGAGAATGTTCACCTCAGATAAAGATCTTGATTCTTCCTGGGCCTTCAACTTACATTAGAGACTAAGTCATTGAGGAGATTCTGTCCATGGCTTTCAATCCACGCTTTGGCCTTTCCTAGACATTTGAACAGGACTCTTGAGCTGTGCAGCCTCCCAATCCTCAGCCTTCGATCGTGCTTAGTGAGCTCGCCCATGAGCTGCGGACGCCCCTAACCTTTCTCTGTGGTGCCATCGACCTGCTCGAAATGGAAGATGGAGCCTCATCCCCCCTCCTAGCCCAAATGCGCCAGTCCGTTTGGGGGATTGTGCGGCTCCTCGATAATGCGGTGCTCTATGAGGAATTCGCCCAAGGGGATCCTGGGGCCAATGTTGCCCTCCATACCCAGCCCATTGATCTCAAAAAGTTTTGTCAGAAGTTGCTGGCGGAAATTGTGCCGCCGGAGCAGCTACCGTTGGTCGAAACCCGATGGCCAGAGGCGGAGATTTTGCTCCAGATCGATCGCGAACTGCTCCGCACCCTTCTCGGGAACTTGATTGCCAATGCGGTCCGGTTCAGCCGCCCAGAGCAGCCCATCCATCTGTCAATTCACCAAGATAGGTCGGGCATCGCGCTGACCCTAAGGGACTGGGGTGTGGGCATTCCGCTCGAAGAGCAGCGCCAAGTGGGAGAGCCCTTCTTCAGAGCAAGCAATGTGACCCATCGGCCCGGCCTAGGCCTTGGATTGAGCCTGGCAAAGCGTTGCGCTAAAATACTGCAAAGCCAGATTACCCTAGTGAGTCAGGATGGAAAGGGCTGTGCTGTGACCTGGTCACTCCCAACAGATGTTTTTTCGCGTACGCTATAGTAATGGTGCCAAATCATCAATCCTTAACTTTTCCTTAAGGAGTCTGCTATTATCCTTTGCAGTGCTCTTGATACGTAATCAACTGGCGTAAGCACTTGAATTGGACCGGATCGCTTGCTATGAGAACCATTCTTGTTATTGAAGATGATAGAAGCATTCGGGCAATGCTGTCGGCATTCTTGTCGCAAGAGGGGTTTCACTGCGTTGTTGCCCAGGATGGTCTGCTGGGTGTGCAGATTGCCAAGGATATTTTGCCGGACTTGATTATCTGTGATGTCAGGATGCCGAACCTAGATGGCTATGAGGTCCTGGGCGAAATTCGGTCTGACGTGGCCCTGCATCACATTCCCTTCATTTTTCTATCGGGTAAATCCGAGGGCCGATCGATCCGCCAGGGCATGAACCTCGGGGCCGATGACTACCTGATCAAGCCCATCGATCGCCGTGATCTGATCGAGGCGGTCCATGCCCGCCTCAAAAAGCAAACCCTCCAAAGCCAGGCTTGGTCTTCGCCTCAGAGGATTCCCCCCGCTCAGGAAACGGGGCAGGATATTTTGACGGGCTTGCCAGGCCGATTGGTCCTGACCCAGGCGTTGCAGCGGGCGATCGGCCAGATGTCTCAATACCAGCAGACTTTGGCTTTCTTATGCATCAATATCAATCGGTTTCGCAGTGTCAATACGGCCTTTGGCTATCCCGTGGGGGATAGGCTGCTGCGAGGCGTAGGCCAGCGCCTGAGTCAGTTGTTGGAGGGGCGGGCGGTGGTCGCCCGGCTGAGCGGGGATGAATTTGGCATCATACTCGATGACCTATTTTGGGAGCGCGATGCCCTGGCCGTGGCCGAGGAGCTTTGGCAGGCCCTGGCTGAGCCCTTTGAAATCGAAGGGCAGGCCCTGCGGATTCAAGTCAGCATTGGCGGGGCCTTTGCCACCGGGAGCTGTCTTCGGGCGGAGCAGCTGTTGACCCAGGCGGATTTGGCGCGGCGATCGACCATTGCGACGGGCTGTGAGCACTATCGTTTCTACGATCCAAGCTTGGCCGAACTGGATGTGGAGCACCGCTGGATTGAAATGGAGCTGACGCGGGCCTTGGAGCGCGATGAATTTTTGGTCTACTACCAGCCCCAGGTGGATCTCGCTTCGGGATACATCACCGGAGTAGAGGCTCTGCTGCGCTGGCGCCATCCCCAGCGAGGCATGATTTCCCCCGAAACCTTCATCCGACGGGCGGAGGAAATGGGCCTGATTATTCCTTTGGGGGAATGGGTCCTCCGGACGGCCTGCAGCCAGATGAAAGCCTGGGCCACCGAGACCAATGAGCCCCTCAAACTCTCGGTCAATCTTTCGATCTGCCAGCTCCAACAGCCCAACCTCGTCAAGACCGTCATGCGGATTTTGGCCGAGACCGATCTCCATCCCCGGCAGCTCACCCTCGAATTGACCGAAACCCAGTTCATGAATGACATCGATAGCGCGGTCCAAACCCTACAGGAGCTGAGGCATTTGGGCATGCAGATCGCCATTGATGATTTTGGCAAAGGCTATTCATCGTTGCAGTACCTGAGCCAGTTGCCCATTGATGTGCTGAAAATTGACCAGAGTTTTGTACGCCAGGTCACGGAGGACCAAAACGCCGCCGCCATTTCCCAGGCGATTATTACCATGGCCCGCGAGCTGCGGCTGGGCCTTGTGGCGGAGGGTGTGGAAACGAGCGAACAGGTGGAATTTTTACGCAGTCATGGCTGCGGGACGGTGCAGGGGCATCTGTTCAGTCCCGCCTTGAAGGCCCAGGACTTGACGGCCTTACTCAGCCGTCCCCGGCAGCGTCAGAAGGCGCTGGTTTAAAGCTGCTTCTGACCTAGGCAGTTGCAATTAGAGCGCAATGTTATTGTGGTAGGAGACTATACATACCCGGACGAGCTTCCTCTTTCTCTTATTGGATTGTATGCACTATCGTTTTAGTAAGCAGATTCTGCCCTCCCGGCTGATTTCTAAGGTAGGTAAAGGATTGCTGATTGTCGTCGTGAGCGGGAGCTGCCTGGCTCCGGTGATCGCCCAGCCAGATCTATCCGTTCAGGTACAGCGCTGGCTCCAGCTTCAGAATCTATCGGGCCAGGTGAATTTTATCTCCGGGGGCCAGACCCGCGCGGCCCAGTCGGGCGATCGCTTAACCCGGCCAGGGGATGGGGTGGCCACGGGCCAGCAGTCCATGGTGCAATTGGCCCTAGATACGGGCATTGGCTTTGTCGATGTGACGGAACAGACCAAGCTGGTGATCCAGGAGATGCGTCTGACCCCCAGCCAGGGCCGCATCACCCGCCTCAAGGTCAGTCAAGGCCGGGCAAAACTCCGTCTGCGCCGCTTTACCAACCCGGAGTCCCGCTTTGAGATTGAGACGCCCGCTGGGATTAGTGGGGTGCGGGGCACGGAGTTTGGGATCAATGTGCAGCCCGATGGGAAGACGGCGGTGGCGGTCTTGGAGGGCAAGGTAGACAGCAGCGCCCAGGAAAAAACCGTGGGGATCAATGCCGGATTCCAGAGTTTTACGATCGTCGGGGAGCCGCCGAGCGATCCGGTGCCGTTGAAGGATGATCCCAGCCTGAGCTACACCTTGGAGCAAACCATTACCCAGGGCAACCGTCAGCTCGCTTTGCGGGGCCAGGTGGATGTGGTGAATGCTGTCTTTGTGGCAGGGAAACCTGTGTCGGTCGATCGCAAGGGACAGTTTGTGCTGCCTATTCAGTTGGTTTCCCATCCGAAGGTGCAAATTCAAGTGGTGACGCCCCTGGGGAAAACCCAAAACTATTCGCTTAAACTGTTATAAAATGCGGTGTTTTGTGGTGAATACCCAACTTTAGTGTGGGACGAAGCGTAGGGTTAGATGACTGTTTTTGGTGGGGAATGGATGAATCGCCGCACCCTGTGGCAAATTTTGCCGGGTCTGATGACTGGGTTGCTCTTTCTGCTGATGTGGCAGGGACGGATGCTGTTGCCCTTGGAGCAGGTGCTCTACGGGGCATTATTTCGGCTGCGCGGCGAGCAGGGTTGGGACGATCGCTTGGTGCTGGTGGCCATTGATGACGGGAGTTTGCAGCGGTTGGGGCGGTATCCCTGGCCGAGGGCGAGGTTTACGCAGTTGGTGGAGCGGCTGGGGGCAGCGGAACCTAGTGTGATCGCCATGGATGTAATTTTTTCGGAGCCTGGGGTGGGGGACCCGGCCTTGGCGAAGGCAATAGATCAACAGGGGCGGGTGATTTTGGGGGAATCGAGGGACCCCAATGGCCTGCCGCTGCTGCCTGTGCCCTCCCTGCGGGAGGCGGCCTTGGTGCTGGGGCATTTGGATACGCAGGCGGATGGGGATGGGATGGTCCGCCAAGTTAAGTTGCAGTACCAGGGTGATCCGGTGTTGGGGTTGGCGGCGGTGCGAGCGAATGGGTTGACCCAGCCGCCGACGCCGCTGCCGGATTTGAGTCAGCCCTGGGGGGTGAATTGGGTCAGTCGGATGGAGCGACTGCCGAAGTATTCCTTTGCGGATGTGGTGGAGGGGAAGGTGCCGGAGGAGGCGTTTCGAGGCAAGATTGTGTTGGTGGGGATGACGGCGAAGGGGTTCGATCGCCTGCTGACGCCCTTCGATCGGGATCTGCCGACGACGGGGATTATGGTCCATGCGACGGTGGCGAATAATTTGCTGACGGGGCGATCGCTGCGGAATTTCCATTCGGACTGGCTGCTGGGGGCCTGGATTTTGGCGGCGCCGCTGTGGAGTTGGGTGCTGGGGCGGCAGCGGACGGGGCGGCAGCTCCTGTCGGGTTCACTGTTGATGGCGGGCTGGGGATTGGTGGTGGGGGTGATGTTTGGGCTGGGGGTTTGGGTACCGATGGGGGTACCGATGGGGGTGATTGCTGGGACCGTGGTGATGGTGGTGGTGGTGGAGCGGCTGCGGGTGAATCGGTTGCTGGGG
>JAAUSA010000037.1 GCA_012031975.1 Alkalinema sp. RU_4_3
GGAGGGGGAGTTTTGTTGGGTGGCGAGTTGGGTGAGTTGTTGTTCGAGGTCTTGGGGGATTTGGATGGTATGCATGGTTTAGGCTCCTTGGTCAGGGGTTTCGCTGAGTTTGTCGATGTAGGTGATGATGGCTTTGGCGATTAGGCTTTTTTCCCAGTAGGCTTTGGTGACTTCGACGAGGGTGGCTTTGGCGGCTTAAGCATGGCGTTCGGGGTTGAGGATTTGGCGTTTGAGGGTACGCATTTGGTGGCGGATGGTTTGCCAGAGGGTGGGGTTGGTGGCTTGGAGGCGGGTGATGGCTTGGTCGCGGGCGGCTTCGGCTTCAGCTTCGGTTTGGAGGCTGGGGCTTTGGGTTTCGAGTTCGGTGATGAATTTGTTGAGGTCGGTGTTTTGTTGGAGGAGGGTTTGGATGGTTTGGAGAAGGTTGGGGTCGGTGGAATAGTTGTTCTGGGTTTCGATGTGAGTTAGGTTTTGGGTTCCTTGGTTGGGCGTAAAGTTGTTGATACCGCCGGAGATGCTGCCGATTTGAATGCTGGGTTGTTCTGCCATTTGTTTTATCCTTTCGTTGGTCTCGACTACGGTTGTGGCTATTGTATCAAGGGTTCCCTGTTGGGTGGGCTGGGGTTTGACGGGTGGGGAGTGGAAGATTTCGTAGTTGTAGTATTTACAGTTGAACTGAATAGCATTAATAATCCAGAATGCTTGTTCTCCTACATCTGTTGATAAAAGCTTCAACAAACGAGGAAGATACTGCGGCATATTACTATGACGAATATTTGCTAATACAGATACTAGCCTATTTCTGAAGTAGTAATCACTATGCCCATATTGATCCATATGGCGCTCCGCATCTGTTAAAAGTGAAATTATTTCAGGGACAATCGAACAGTGGTTCATTTCTGCTAATTTGACTAACAAATCACATATTTTGCTTGTATCTGAAACAAGTCGAGGGGTTTTTAACAGCTCAATTAAATCTTCTGCAACATCCAGTTCACCCAAGCGTGCAAGGCCAATGGCTGCGATCCTGCTGCCTTCTTGTAATAGTTTGCGAAAAGCACCTCGAACTTCATGAGTATTAAATTGACTTAGTGCTTCAACAATTGTTTCCTGAAGTAATGATGTTGAATTACGCTCAAGAGTCCAATCAAAAACTGCATCTGCATCTCCAATATTTTCTAACAGTGTCTTTCATCAAAGCCTTTGATCACTACAGGGTAATTTTCTACTGGATAAAAGACTACTTCCAAGTCTGAAATTTCAGAATTCTCTGGATAGTAATTTCGCAATGCCTTGAATAATTCAGGAATAGCCTCTTCCCGCAGAAATGCCGCAAGAGAGATTGCAGCATTTCTGCGGACCGAATAAGTGGAATCATTAATTGCTCGCAGTAGCAACGGGACTACTCCTTCTGAAGCTAAATTTCCTAGCAAGCGGGCTGATATTGTGCGGACCCTATGATTTTCATGAGTTAAGCCTTCAGAAAGAACTTGGAGTGCGCTGCTTTCTCCAAACTCACCTAAAATTTGAGATACTCCCCATCGAATATAGAAATCTTCATGATTCAAGATGGGTATTAAAAGGGGATAGACTTTTTATGCTGCTTTTTGATTAATATCTCTGCTGCTTTTCTACGAGCTGATTCATTGGGATCGATTAGCAATTTGGATAATGCTTTCGCTGCATCTTGGGTGTCAAAACTCCCCAGTGATTGAATAACAGTATTACGATATTGGCTATCTTCATCTAAATCCAGTTTTTGAACCAATATAGAGACTGCTTTTGCACTTTTGATTTTGGCTAGCAGCCCTGCTATTTGACTAAGCTTGTTGACAGATTGTAAAGAAGTACAACTTTCTAAAGTTTGAAGTGACTCTGGCTCAATGTCTACCTGCTGAAAACTCGCAAGAGCTTCATTTATTTCAGGCTGCATAAAAGAATCAATAAAGCTAGATGCATCCTGTATATACTGAACTGCTCTTGATTTAATCTCTTCAGGGGCTAATGCCGAACATACCTTAAGAATTTCAGCTTTTAACTTTACAGCATTATGGTCAAGAGTTTTCCCTTCCGCCCTTGCTGTTCCAAGATGAGAAGGGATATATGAGCTGTCATCCTCAATCCATTTTTCTATTGTGTCAAATCTTTGAATAAGGTGAGGAACTGCTGTTATGCCTCCAATTACACCAATTGCGGATACTGCTCTTGTTGCAATATCTAAATCACAGTTATCTAGAAAATTCAGTAATTGGGGTAGTGCTAACCATGAGCCTGTGTAAGCCAAAATTTCAATCTCTAGCCACGATAAGGCTTGTGAATCTTTAATTTTTGCGATCACTTTCTCAATCGTTTTCTCCTGAAAGGTTGATCGCACCTCCCCCGCCAACCGCGCCCCCAACATCAAATCCACATCCAATGCCTGCTCCACCACCCGCACTGCCAATTCTTCATCATTATCAACCAACGCTAACATCAACGCCACTGGCTCCGTCCACTTCAGGTAGTTGAGGTAATCTTGCTGCAGTTGTTCGTCGCTCAAGGTTGGCAATAACTTGAGCAAGCATTCTGCCGCGTAATATTCCTGAATCAGTTGATGGCGAAACTCAATATGCTCTTCAAAGTTGGGTTGAATAACGGGTTGGATCAAGTGATATTGCAGCAGATCCTTAAGCCAACGTTCAGCATACTTTCTAGGATCTGACCTGCCTGCTTGCTGTAAATACGCCGTTAAACAGTCTTCTGCTTCCTCCTTCAACATCGATAGTTGAGTATCGATTAAGGTTTTGCCCTGCATCATGACGAAAGCCAGATGACGCAGCAATTTATGCCACTGCTCTTTAGAATCTGCCGGAGCATCCGCTTGGAGCTTTTGGTCATGGAGTTGAGTAAACTCCCGAAACGCCAGTCCTAGATTGTCAGGAACTTTGCCATTATGAGCGAAAACCCGACAGAGCATCCACAACAGCAGCGGCGTTTCAGCGAACTTGCGGAGCCGATCGCCCTGAAGCTGCTGGAATAGCCGATCCCCCGCTTCTCCCAGATACCCCCTCACAAACTCTCGCATTTGGGATTCCGTCAGGGGCAACATTTTCAGGGTTTTCTCAATGCCCAGAGTGCCACCCCCACCCAAATCCCGCGTCGAGACAATCATCGGTGTGGTGCGACGATAGCGATCGCGGAAATTTACCAACTCTATCTCGAAAGCCTGCGGTAACTCATTCAAGCCATCCAGCAATAACAGGAATCTGCCCTGGCGCAACAGTGCCTCAACTTGAGCAATCTCCAAGCCGACCTGATGACCCACCAGAAAATCTCGAATCAGCCCCTCAATCGTTCCGGTACAGCGACGCAATTTCACCAGCACGGGAATTTGAGCATTCGGATCTTGCAGTGCCTTCTCCGCCTCTTCCCAGAGCAACCGTTCCAGCGAGGTTGACTTACCCGATCCCGGTTTCCCAATCAGCACCACATGCTCTGCCGCATAGTTTCGCAGCCCTGCCAACACATCCCACTGCTCAACTTGCTCTTGTGGTTCCGGTAATCCATCGGGCCGATCGCCCTTCTTGTCGGGCTTCACCGTCTCCACCCGCAACTTCAACCGTGATGAAAACCGAGGTTGGGAAGCGATCACAGTCTCTGGCGCTGGAACTTGCCGTCGATCTTCGACCGTTGTGGGTGTGTAAACCTCTTGCCACTCCCGATAATCGTCATTGGCAAGGACGGCTTGTAAATAGGGCTTAAAGTTAATTGCAGCTTGCGTCGTAATCAGATTTACCCAGCGGTGATCTTGTTCATGAAACTCCCGCTGAAGCTCTCGCAATTGGGGAAACTGCTCCAAAATCACACAGGTAGCAATCGCCCCACCGCCCAAATCAAAAGATCGATCGCGCGTAAATTTCACCATCCCACAAACCATCCCCGTCCGCTGATTCAGCAACGGCGACCCACTCATCCCCGGCCTCACCTGCCCCAACGCAAACTTGATTAACGCTGGCTCATCCCCCGTCCACCCCTCACAGCCAAACGTCACTGGACAACCATTGGGAAAATCTTGATCCGGATAGCCAAACAAATACAGCGGATCGCGCGATCGCACCGCCTCATCCAACTCCACCCAGGGCGGACTCTCCCCCCCTGGCAACCTCACCCGCAGCAACGCCAAATCATAGGGATCCGATCGCAACTCTTCCACATAGGCTTCCGCCCAATTCTCCTGCGCCTGCCACCGCACCCGCACCGGCCCATCCCCCGCCTCCCGCACCACATGGGCACAGGTCAAAATCAACCCCGGAGCCACAAAAAAGCCCGTACCCCACCCCATCCGATCGGGCAGCGTCAACTTCACCGTACACCGTTGCAGCAGATCCTCAATCTGACTCATGGCTCACCCTTCGGCTGCGTCTCCCACTCCAATGTAATTTCCAGATTGGCCTTCCCCGAACCCTTGACAATCACCGCCGTCAACTGCCCCGCCTCGATCGCCAATTCCATCCCAAACTTCACCGTCGCCTTCTTCGGCCTGACCTTCTGAATTGGAGCCGCAATCATCTGCACCACCCCTTCGATCATATCCGCCACCGGCTGAAACTCCTTCAGGTCAAACCCCACATCCTCCCGCCCAGTATTCGTCACCTCAAACTTGACGATCGCGCCATTGGGCAACTGCACGGGAACCGGTTCACTGCGGGATTCTGAAAAGGTCATGCAATTGATCTCCTAAATTTGGGACATTGTTATGGAGCGCTAACTAGGACAGTGCTAATTCAACTACGAATTTAATCGGGCTCCCAATCTCTAATTGCCTTAAGCACCTGCAACAGCACAGCAGCCGAATCCCCATCAATTAGATTAAAACTAGGCATATATTGATAGCTCAGACGAACGCCCTCCTTCGCAATATAAAAGAACCGATAATTCAAGCCATTCGTCACCAGTCCCCAAACCCTTTGCTGCCGTTCTAAGGAACTGTAGGCATAGGACAACATCTGCGCCACACCCACAATCTCAGAAGCCTCCGCATTTTTACTTTCCACCACCAAAATCCACAGGGGCGATCGCCCTGCCAATAGTTGATTTCGTACAGCTACGATATCCAAACGACCCACAATATGCGTATCCTGGTCCTCGATATAGATACGATCGATCTCTTCTTCAATTTCCAGATAGATCGGCGGTCGATGGTAACCCGCTAGCCTTAGCAAAGGCGACACCGACAGCTCCCGCGCCTGACCCTCAGAAATCTTAGCGCGATTGAGATAGCGGAAAAAATTAGTGCGAATTTCGTCCAGGGTCAGACGATCGCTCTGCCCCAAGTCTGCCAATTGAAGATGTTCCTGAAACTTCCCATCGAGGAGCGGCTCGTAGCCCAGGAGGCTATGCACTTCTTCCAGCTTTAGTTTGCGAGCTTTAAGCGTGACCATCGTACAAAACAAGATCGAAGGATGTCCGGATTATAGCGGACAACAAAGGCGATCGCCCTCTCTCAAAGACGATCGCCCTCTCTAAACATCAAACCCCATTTACATCGTCAAAGAAGCCGAATCCGTCTCAATCAGCTTCGCCAGATCCTTCAGGAAAGCCGCCGCCTGAGCCCCGTAGATAATCCGGTGATCGCAGGTGATATTCACCCGCATCTGCGTCTTCACCCCCAGCATGCCGTCCTTCGTCGCCACCACCGTTGGCTTAGAAGCACCGATCGCCAAGATCGACCCCGTACCCGGCGGCAAAATCGCGTCAAAACTATCCACCCCCAGCATCCCTAGGTTCGAAATCGTAAAGGTGCCCGTGCTGTACTCATCGGGAAGGAGCTGCTTCGATCGCGCCCGATCCACCAAGTCCTTCCAATTGCGCGACAGTGAATACAGGTCCGTCCCATCGGCCCGGCGCAACACCGGGGTAATCAGCCCCCCATCATCCATCGCCACCGCCACCGCGATATTGATCTCTGAATTGTACTGAATCCCTTGGTCCGTATAGCTCGCATACAGCAGGGGGTGCTTGACTAGGGTCATGGCGATCGCCTTCGCCAGCAACGCACTCATCGTCACACCCTTAGACTTGACCTGTTTGTAGAGCTTATCGAGCCCATCGGTGGTGATCGTATAGCCCACCCGGAACACAGGCACCTGAAGACTGGCCATCATGTTGCGATTGACGGCGTTTTGCAGGGTATTGAACGGGGCGATTTGGCCGGGTGCCACGGGCGGTGGGGGAGCCGTCACAGTCTTAGGCGCAGCAACGGTTGGAACCACGGCGGCGGCCACAGGGGCGGTTGCCTTGCCGATCGCTGCCTCCACATCCTCCGTCACAATCCGACCATGGGGACCGGACCCCTTAAGGGCCGCTAGATCCACCCCCAGCTCCTTCGCCATCTTCCGAGCCCTGGGCGACACCACCACCCGCCCCGAGGGACCACGGTAGAAACCGCCGCCGCCACGGTCGCCGTCGCTACAGGTTCAGCCTTAGGCGCTGCCACGGGCGCAGGCGCCGCACCGCCGCCAGAACCGCGCTTTTTGGCCTCTTCAATCTCAGCTTCAGTCTCTGCCAGATAGGCGATCGTCGAACCCACCGGAGCCGATTCCCCAGCGGGCGTCAAGATTACTGCCAGAATCCCCTCATTAAAGGACTCCACATCCATATCAGCCTTGTCGGACTCAACGATCAGCACCGTTTCACCCTTTTCTACCTTGTCGCCTGGGGACTTAACCCAGGTGGTGATCTTGCCCTCGGTCATCGTGGAGCTCAGGGCAGGCATGAAAATTTCGTAGATCATGACGCAATCTTAGATAGGGATAGGACGGACGCTGGGCTGGGGAACTTTGCTTCCCCAGAAGCGCAAATCTAATCCTATCGGAATGTGGCGCGGATTTGACTAACCACCCTTGATCGCCCGACTAAAATTCCGGCGATAGCCCGAGCTAATCAACATCACAGGCCAAAAGATCGTCAGCCCAATCCGATTCTGAATAAAGTCCGTCCGCCGAAACCCCGACCAAAATTTCCAAGCGATCACCAGATAGGTCACAGCTAACAGGAATACCAAGCCTTTCATAGATATTTTCCCCAAAATTATAAAGATACGTGAGTCGATCTTAGCAAAACCTTTTCGAAATGGCTGTCAAACCAATGCCCTCCGCCAAAGCGCCGATCGCAAAGGTTCAAACTACGGTTGTAGGAAATCTTTTCTCCGTGATATCAAGGAGATTGAGTCTGTTCATCTCCATTTAGTCAGAGGTTCCCATCGGATGTCCAAGCGTTCTACCCTAGTTGCCCTTACCTTAGTGGGCGCCATCGCTCTCCCAGCCCAAGCGACCGCACCCCGCGAGATCACCAACATCCTCGACTTTGCGGTCCCCCTACCCGGCGAAGCTAAGGTCGGCGGCTGTGCCTTCCCAGCGGTGGCCATCTGCTCCCCCAGCGACGTCGCCAAGGTCAACACGGACCCCAACCGACCCCTGCCCCTGATCGAAAACGACACCGACTACGACATCACAGGCTTCACCTACCAACTGCGGGCCGACAACCCGATCGATGCCGTTTGGGGTCCCAACTATTCCTCGAACCTGTTCAAGAAGATTGAACTGTCTAGCGATCGCAAGACCCTGACCTTCTCCGACGGACTCCTGAAGCAGGGCGAATTCGTCAAGGCCACCCGCCTCGGCGGCGACGCCCAGATCGCCTACAACGTGTCCTTCCAAGGGGTGAAGCGATCGGTGCCCGAGGCTAGCATGGGTGTGTTTAGCCTGGCGATCGTCGGGAGCGGCCTGCTCCTGAAGCGCAAACTCGGCTAATCAAAAGGGGGTGAGGTCTGGGGTTTGAAAACCACACCTCACCCCCTCGATAGGTTTCAAACAGGTATCTTAGACAGAACCGCGAATATCTTCCACAATGCCATCGCGCAGAATCACTTCAACCTGCATCTTCTCAATCAGGTTATCCCCCTTACTCAGCACAAAATTGCTGATGATCTGACCCTGGTTGACTTCCTGCTCCAATTCAAGGGTTTGGACCTGCTGAAGCTGCTGGAGGGTTTGGTTCTTCTGCTCCAACAACTCGCTCTTGCGCTGATTGAACTGAAGCTTGATGTTTTCCATCTGCTGAACCGTCTCAGGTCCCGGCGGCTGCACACTCTGGCGCTGCACATCCGTCATCACCTGCTGAAGCTGCATGTCCAACTGCTGGAGCTGACCATCGATTCCATTGAGCTGGCCCTGGAGCTGCTGCTGGGCCTCCTCCTTCCAGCGAGGCGTGACGATGACATTGATGTTGACGTTGCGCTGGAGCTGTAGTTGAGAATCCATAGGAAAAAGGGGGATTTGTGAATAACTAGAAAGGAAGTCCAGGGAAAAAAAGCCCAAACTGCTGACAAAAATGCACAGCCATACTGTTTTACACCGGGAAAGACCATCGGTCCGAGAATTTTAGAAAGTTTATCTCGCCCGAACCCTAGCGAAACAGAGCGGCGATCGCCGCCCCATACCGCTCCATCACCACATTCCGCTTCACCTTCAGGGTTTGGGTCAGGAGGCCATTTTCCACGGAGAAGGGTTCCGCCAAGAGTTGGAACACCCCGATCCGCTCATCGGCCCGATAGCCAGGGCGAGTTTTGACGCGATCGAGTTCCTTCTTAAAGATTGCCTGTACCTCTGGGCTGGTCAGATCGGGATTGGCACCCACGACCTTCTCCAGGGCTTCCATATTGGGCACGACCAGGGCGCCTAGTACCTTCTGGTCCTGGCCGACTAGCATGATCTGATCGATCACCGCGCCGCTGAGGAGATGGTCTTCGATCGGCTGTGGATCGATATTCTCACCGTTGCTGAGTACGATCGTGTCCTTGGCACGGCCTGTGATCACCAGGTTGTGGTCGGGGAGGAGGAGGCCCAGATCGCCGCTATCAAACCAAGCCTCGCTATCCAGCACCTTGGCCGTGGCCTCGGGATTGCGGAAGTAGCCCTGCATGATTTGGGGACCGCGAATCAGGATTAGACCCTGCTGGCCAAAGGGGAGGGGTTTGCGGGTTTCGGGGTGGACGATGCGGATTTCGGTGTCGAGCAGGGGCTGGCCATCCGCGCCGCGAATGTTGCGCCAGGGGCGGCGGACGTTGGTGATCGGCGCGGTTTCGGTCAGGCCGTAGCCGCTGAGAATTTTGATGCCGACGATCTCGAAGAAGTCCTCTAGGTGATCGGCGATCGAGCCGCCCCCGCTGACCACATAGTCAATCTTGCCCCCCAGGCCCTCGCGGATTTTCTGGTAGACCAGTTTGTCCCCGAGCCTGTGGAACGGGGAGAGAAGACGGCGTTTTACCCTGGCCTTGGCCTTGTCTGAGGCAGAGACCGCCTCCAAGGTCAGCCCCTGCACTTTACGTTTTGCCTCGATGTAGGATTGGCTCTTGCCCAGGAAGAATTGGACGAGTTTTTGCTTGCTGCCTGGCTGATCGCGGAACTGCTTCTGAATTCCCTCATAGATCGACTCCCAGAGCCGGGGCACCGCCACCATGTACATCGGCTGGAATTTCTTCAGGTCCTGCTTGACGTAGCGGATATTGGTATAGACCTGGGTGCAGCCCCGCGAAAAGATGAAGTACTCAAAGGTGCGTTCGTAGGCATGCCAGATCGGCAGAATGCTCATCACCAGCTCCCCTTCCTTCAAGGGCAGCACCGCCGCCGCCGCTGTGAGCTGGTGAATCAAGTTGCCATGGGTCAGCATGACGCCCTTAGGCTGTCCGCCGGTCCCAGAGGTATACATCAGCGTGGCCAGGGTGTTGCGGGTTTGAACCACAGGTATCAAATCGCGCCCCTCTCCCAGGGCCAGCACCTCAGGAAAGGCCAGCACCTTCAATCCATCATCCGCCGGGGCCGTCTCTTCGTTGAGTAGGATGACAAACTTAAGATTGAAGGGATCGAGAATCGATCGCAGCTTCTTAAAGGTCGCCAAATCCTCCACGATCAGACCCACCGGGGCACTGTTTTGCAAAATAAAGGTCAGTTCAGTCAGGTCTGCCTGGGATCCGCGCACGGCGTTGGCGCCCCCGGCCAGCATGACGCCCTGGTCCGCCACGGGCCAGCGGGGACAATTATCGGAAAAGAGGGCCACACGGGGCGGATAGTCATCACCCGCATCTGGGGTCACACCCAGGGCCTGCAAGCCCGTCGCAAACTGCCGCATTTGGCCGTAGAGATCGCCATAGGACAACTTCACCTCGGGTTTGGCATGGGGGGCGATCAGGGCCGTGGTATTCCTAAAGGTTTGGGCGGCCTTGGCCCAGACCTCGGGCAGGGATTGGGCCTCAGCATACTGGGCCGAAGCCACCAAATTCTGCCGCTCCTGCTCCGACATCAAAAACGCCGCCGAGAGTTTCGCTTCGCCCATGATCTTTCCCCTTTAGTCTTCGCCAGTTATCTCAGTTTATTTATAGACCAGCCTGGCAGCTTTGCAGCATGGGACAGATTTGCGATCGGCCAACCCTAGACAAAACGCCGGGAACGATGGGTCCCCGGCGTTTGCAAAAAGTTGAAAATCGCCTACTTCACTTCAACCTCAATCCCCTTGGACTTAAGATCCGCCGCCGCCGCATCGGCCTCGCTCTTACTGGAGTAGGAGCCTCCATGCTGAATATAGGCCCCGTCATCGAGGTTCCGGAAGGAGGCCTCGGGATTGACCTTTTGGGCGGACTCTAGCTCGCTGTCGTTCGTGTAGGGCTGGACCACGCGATAGTCGCCCTGGGGGGAAGGAGAGGCGGCGGGCTGCTCGATCGGCGTCGGAGGCAGCATGGGCGGGGGCGCGGGGGGCAGCACCCGTGGAGCCTCATAGCGGGGAGCCTCATAGCGGGGAGCTGGGGCTTCGTAGCGAGGGGCTGGGGCCTCATAGCGCGGAGCTGGGGCCTCATAGCGAGGGGCAGGAGCATAGTTCCTAGCCGCAGGCAAATTGTTGTAGTTCTGTCTTCTGGGCGCGACCGACACCTGGGGCAGCGACACCTGGGGGGGATCAAACCCCCTTGGAGCGGGGAGATTTGCCACGCCGATATTGGGGGCCTTGGGGAAAATGGGACCCACATTCAAGCCCTTGACACCGACCAGCGGCAGGATCTTGTCCTTCACCAGTTGCTTCAGGGGATTGATCGCCACATTCTTGGCCGCCTGCTGCTTCGGCTTCAACTGAGACAAAATCGGCATCGATCCACCGGGTGTGGCCCGGATCGCACTGAAATTATTCAAACTCAAATCCACAAATTCCTGGGAGTCTAGGGCCGGGGAATTGGAATTCCAACCCTGATCGCCCGTCATGACCGATTCAGTCGAGCCTGCGGCAATCTGTTGGGTCGGGGCACCACTCGGCAGTCGGATCGAAGCCACCTTCTGCGCCCAGCGACCCGCCGCCGCCAAGCTGGCCGGATTCATCACCAGGTAGCCAAACATCGCACTACCCATCAGCATCAGCAGGAGCGAGCCCACACCCAGGGGGGTCAGAAGATTGTCTAAAATATTGCGCTCGATCGCCTCACCACTCTCCTCCTCGGCCAGACTGCGCAGCAATTCCTCGGAGGACTCCAAATAGTCCTGGGGCATCTCGGCCGCGCCAAGGCCAAAGTCCTCCTCCTGGGCCTTCTCCCCGGACCAAACCGCCAGGGGCGCAAAGTCTTCCTGCTCTGCCGCCACCCGATTGTCGTTAGCGGGCTCGATGGCCGGAGTTTGAACTTCCTCGGGTGACGTAAAGATAAAGGGCAGATCGAGACCTGCTTTCTTTACCACGGGCCTAACAGCGGCAGCCTCGATCGCCTTCGGCAGGTTACTAGAAGAAGGCGCCAAGCGCATGCCAGCGCGGTAGCGGCGATAGCGCGCCAACTCATCCTCTAAACGGGTATCTAAGGTCGCCAGTGCACACCTTAAGGCTGGGTGCAGGCTGTATGGGTGGAACTCAGCCGATGAAGGTTGATGCATAGGGCTTACTCTCAGAACATCCTCAATAAATTTTTAAAAGTGGCACAGCACTTAAGAGCAGACAAAACTAGACAGATGCACAAACCATTCAGCAGCCAATGGTCCTCACCTTCGCCACCGGGATCAGGAGACTAGGGGACATTAGACTGGTGTGGATTGTAGCCGAGTTTTCTAAAGTGATCCGATCATTTTTGCCAAAACCGCCCCGAGGAACGGCCATTTTTCTGCGCGATCGCAACGATTTTGTCCCCAGGTCTTGCCCCTTCTGAACCCCCAAAAGCACCGCCAAAAGTGCCCCAAAAAACCTCGGCGACAGCATTTCGCTCTGCCTGGGGAAATAAAAGAATGTTTAAACTTGTGGGGGATCGCTCATATTTGTCAACCCTAATCATAGCCCCTAGGGAATCCCTATTCCAACTTGATCTGCGGGGATCAAGCTGCCAGCAGGCGCCCCCTCCGCAAGAGATCTCCCCTAACCCGCAGACTGATGCAAGTCAAAATCGTTACCTTCACTGTTCAGAATCTAAAGACTTACTAAACTCATAGCGATCCCCGAGGCAGCTAGCAAAGGCATGGGTGATAGAGTTTTTGGGTATTTATTTCTGACCAGAGAATGATTAGCGCTATTCCAGAATAGGAGACATCAGAAGTACGAGATTGCTTCGTTCTAGTTCTCACCTTTGGGTCCCGCTTTGAGACTTGTCTCTTGGGCGATATTTTCCCTGTTGGTCTTGATCTGGGGTGGACCTGCGCGTTTTGCTGTTTCAGCTTTGTGATGCCGTGCCGCAACCCTGCAGCCGCCTTGATATAGCTTTTATTCATTCCCTACTTCGCCAAAATGTTCTTTCCTAAGACTGCCGTTCAATCAGCAGCATCACTATCATGATGAGTTCTGATTCCAGCCCAATGTCGTCATCCGGTCAGGTCTCTACTTGTCGCTATTGTCGATCCTATCAAGTTGAAGGGCGCAGGGGCGGCCACTGTAGCAAGCTCAATGTCAACGTGCAATCGCGTTGGAGCGCTTGTTCCTTGGCAGAACCCACCTTCATGCGCAAGCTGGTGCCTGAGCCTGGCTTTGTCGCTGAGGTGTTGGCCGTGGAAGCGCTGTTGACTGATGGTTTGGCAAGCGTGGCGATCGAAACCACACCGATGACGGCTGACGGTATGTCGGTCCTGTTCCAAACTGTTGAGTAAGGCTGGAGCTATGGTCTAGCTGAAGCTCAATTCATAGCAGAGGCATCGAGCTTCTTGAGTAAATCAGGATGCTCGGTGCCTTTATTTTGGTCTTCCCCCTGGCCATTCTTAATCATCTGCTCTTCAAAGACCATCAAGTCGAACCAAAATGTCGTGCCTACCCCCACCTCGCTTTTGAGATGGACCTGGCTTTGGTGGCGCTCCATGATGTTGCGGACAATGGAGAGGCCAAGGCCCGTGCCTTCTAGGGTATGGACGCGGTTTTCGACCCGGAAGAAGCGATCGAAGATGGCTTCCTGGTCCTCAGCATCAATGCCAATGCCCGTATCGACCACCTCAATCCGCACCTTCGCCGTGGGTTCAGTGCCACGGTTGGTGAGGGCCTCTGGGGGCAAGCAATGGGCACGCAGGGCTACGCTCCCGCCCGCTTTAGTAAACTTCAAGGCATTCCCCACCAAATTGGCAAACACCTGCAAAATCAGGTCATAGTTCCCCAGAACCAGGGGCAGGCCCGCTTCGATGTCCTGGATTAAGGTAATACCCCGGTCCTTGGCATTGAGCTGGCAGGTGCGCAGGGTTTGCTCGATGGCCTGGTTCATGTCCACGGCGTCAAAGACATAGCTGCGACCGGATTCAAGGCGGGATAAATCGAGTACATCGTTGACGAGGCGCGTCAGGCGATCGGTTTCGCGGTTGGCGGTTTCGAGGAATTCGCGCTGCTGCTCGGGTTCAAGGGCGTCGCCGTATTCGTAGAGGGTTTCGATGAAGGACTTGATGTTGAACAGGGGGGTGCGCAACTCGTGGGAGATATTGCTAATGAACTGGCTCTTGGCCTCGTTTAATTCAGCTTCACGGGTGACATCCTGGACCGTCATGGCAATGCCCCGAATGTCCTCGGGGGTGGCACCCAGCACCGTATTGAGCAGCAGCCGAATGTTGCGTTTGACGGGTTCGTTGAGGACCATTTGGAAGACGCCTTCCTCGCGCAGTTCCCCTCGGGCGATCTGATAGAGGGGGCGGGTGATTTCAGCCTGTACTGGTGGCGGCAGCAGGTAGAGGGCGTTTTTGCCTTCGATTTCGATGTCGTCGGACCAGCCGAAGAAATGTTTGGCGGTGGAGTTGGCCAGCAGGATCTGGAATTCTGGATCGAGCAGAATTGCACCATCGGCGATCGTCGAAACCAAGGTGTCGAGCTTGGCCTTCTCGGCGGTCATCTCCTGGATGTTCTGTTCGTCATAGCCCTGGAGGCGTTGGGCCATGACGTTGAAATTGGACATCAGTTCGCGGAATTCGCCGCCTAGGGGCAGATCGACCCGCTGTTTGAAGTTGCCCTGGGTGATGTTTTGCACACCGTCGAGCAGATCGCGGATGGGTTTTGTAATCGTCAGGGCGTTGAACACCGCGCCTAGGATCACCATCACCCAAATCGAGACGAACACGGCGGTGGTGACTTCACGGGTGAGCTGGGAGGACTCGATCGCGCTCGGGTTGGGATTGGTGCCGAGGGCGAGGACGCCGTAGTACTTGTCTTTATAGATCAGGGGCACGAACACATCGGTCACCTCACCGTCGGGCGTCAGGTGCTGGCGGACCATGGGCAGGTTGGAGCGGGCGGAAAAGTCCTCGGGCAGTTGGATGCGGCGATCGATGGTTAGGGAGTTTTTCACCTCGGTGTTGGAAAATGGAATGCCGAAGAAGATTTGGCCGTCGGGGTCCGCATAGATCATGTAGCGGATGCTGGCGGTGCTGCTGTAGAAGCGTTGGGAGAACTGGGCCAGTTCCGTCCGCTGATTTTCGCCGACCAAGGGGGCCACATTGGCCGCCAGCAGGAGGCCCAGATCGCTACCAAAGCGGGTGTCATTTTGGCGGGCATCGGTCTGGATCGTATTGACGGACCAAAAGGTCAGCCCACTCATGACGATCGACACCACCAGGGTGGCCACGCCCATGAGTTTGGTCTGGAGGGTAAAGTCCAGCCACCAGCGTTCCAAAATCGCCTTCAACGTTTTCAACAGCGTAAACAAGGGTTAATACCGTATTGTTTTGTAAAGGATGTTTCCGTTTATTAAGGATACCTTGGTATCCCTAGCTGTTGGGTTTTTTGTCTAGGGTTTCGGCCAGGGATTGGGCCGATCGCACCTGGTAGCCAATGTCGCGGCGATAATATTTTCCTTCGTAGTTAATTTTCTCCACGGCGGCATAGGACTGGGCAAAGGCGCGATCGAAGGTTTCTCCGATACCACAGACGCCGAGTACTCGGCCCCCGTCGGTGAGGAGTTTGGCCTGTTTAACCTGGGTTCCGGCATGGAACACCACGGCTCCATTGGCTTCGGCCTCTGGAATGCCAGTCATTTCAATACCGCGTTTGTAGCTACCAGGGTAGCCGCCGGAGGCCGTCACCACACAGGCGCAGGTGCCGGGGTTCCAATCTAAAGGTGGCAGACTGGCTAGTTGGCCTTCAATGCAAGCGGTGAGAATTGCATCCAGGGGCGTATTGAGCAGGGGCATGATCGCCTGGGTTTCCGGATCGCCGAAGCGGCAGTTGAACTCGATCACCTTGGCTTCCCCGGCGGGCGTAATCATCAACCCCGCATAGAGAATGCCGCAGTAGGAGATGTTGCGGCGTTTAAGTTCAGCAATAGCGGGCTCCAACACCTGCTTCTGGACTTTCTCTAGGAGCGCTGGGGTGACGATCGGCGCCGGAGCATAGACCCCCATGCCGCCTGTGTTCTCCCCGGTGTCGCCTTCGCCAATCCGCTTATGGTCCTGGGCGGGCAGCAGGGGCCGGATGGTATGGCCATCGGTGATCGCCAGGATCGAAGCCTCCTGCCCCATCAGACATTCCTCGATCACCATGGTCTGCCCGGCATCGCCAAACTGCCCGGAGAAGCAGGCTTCGATCGCCGCTAAAGCTTCGCCCACAGTGGCCGCAACGGTCACACCTTTACCCGCCGCCAAACCATCAGCCTTGATCACGATCGGTGCGCCATTCGCCTCCACATAGGCCTTGGCACTAGCCGCATCACTGAATTGGGCATACTTGGCCGTCGGAATTCCAGCATCCACCATCAGGGCCTTGGCCCAGGCCTTACTGGCTTCAATCTGGGCTCCGGCTTGGCTGGGACCGAAGACAGGGATGTTGAGGTTTTCAGATAGTCGGTGATGCCCAGAGCCAGGGGTACTTCGGGACCGACAAGGACGATCGCAATGTTATTGACTGCACAAAACCGCCCTATCCCTTCAAAGTCATCCACGGCCATCCCTAGGTTTTGGCAGCGATCGAGTCGGGCGGTGCCACCATTGCCGGGGGCGCAATAGACCTGCTGTACTGTGGGCGACTGGAGGAGTTTCCAAGCCAGAGCATGTTCCCGACCACCATTGCCGACGACTAGTACTTTCACGCTTGCGCCTCTGCCAATCCTTTTGCTTGCGCTATCTATCCTGCCATTAGCGGCGACTCGCGTCGAGCGGCAAGAAACGCTAAAGTGGGGCAGTGTGATGTAATCTTTGTTGCTTGAGGCGATTTTAGTGGTTATGGCAAAGGGTTTTAAGAGTTTGGTGGGGCTGGTAGCAGGGTTTTCCTTAGGGCTGGCTGCGATCGCACCGAGGCCAAAACAGCAGCAAAGCCGGATGTCTTTCCCCCGGTCGTACTGGAGTTGCCCAAGTTTAGCAATGCCGTCGAAGAAGCCCAGGCCCTCGGTGCCGTGGGTCTCGTCGCCTGGGAAAAGGGCGAAACCCCCAAGGTCCGTGCCGTGACGGAACGCCTTCAGGCCATCCAGGCAAAAAATCCCCCCACCGTTGACCTGCTCGAAGCGATCGCCGCCGCCTACCGCCAGATCCGCAAGCAAGATCTCGCCCTCTCGGCCTACAATGCCAAACTCAAACTGATTCGCGAGCAGAACCTCGGGGCGCTGCCGGAGTTTAACGTCTTGAATGCGATCGCCCAGCTTCACCTGGAGTGGTTTGGGTACAGCAAGGCGGCTGAAACCTATAACGAGTTGCTGGGTCAGGCCGATCGAGACCAGGATCTACCGAACCAAGTGGCCTACCTCTACCAACTGGCCTACATCCACGAAGAGAGCCGCCAGCCCCAGGCTGCCGCCGATACCCTAGAGCGCCTAATCCCGCTGTACCAAACCCAACTGGCCCAAACCCAAGTGCTGCCTGTGCTCCTGCCCCTGATGAAACTGCGTCTAGGGGACAACTATCGGGCGGTGAAAAACTTTGACCAGGCGGAGCGGACCTACCAAGATTGCTTTACCGTGGCCCAGGGCTTGGTGCAGTTTAGCTATGCCCAGGAGGCCCTGCACCATTTGGGGCAGTTGTATGAGCAGATCGATCGCACCGATGCGGCCATCCAGGTCTATGACTACCTGACCACCTTTGAGCAGGAGCAGCTCCTGGACTACTACAGTGCCATGGGATCCTACGATCGGTTGAGTTCGCTCTATGGGAAGAAGGGCGATCGGCAGAGGGCGATCGCGGCGGCGAGTCAAGGGTTGGCGCTGGCCCAGAAATTGAAGCTACGGGTGGCGGAGTTTGAAACCAAGCTGAAAAAACTTCAGGGCTAGGCCTTCTCCAAACGGATCGCATACCACTGAAAAAATTCTCCCCTCGGCATCGGCAATTCACAGACCGTATCGATCAAATGATCGGCCTGGTCACGGGTTGTCGGGAAAGCCTCTAGCCCTCGGGGTAAATCCTCTGGATGAGCTAAAATCCAATCCACTAGTCGGCTATGCATTTCAGCGGCGGTGACAATCTGCTCTGGCTTACTGGTCTCCAAAATTACAAAGTATTCTTCCTGATTTAGGGAGTAGCTCATGGAAAGAAGGGGTAGGGGGAATCTCTATGCCCCATCTTAGGAGATGCTTCCACCCCACAGAAGCTTTAATTCATCACTTCTGTTGGTCCCCAGGGACGAGTAGGGAACAATAGGGCATAAGGGAGTCTTGTCAGTAATCTGTCATTCACCAAATCCAGTGAATGCTCGCGAATCAATCATTGCAGAGCTTGCCTGTTTGTGAAAAATCCTGTTATGTCAGAACCAATCCACGCTGATCCTATCCCGACTCCGCCGCTCGTCCTGGTGCCCGATGAGCATAAGGTGGCGGCTCCACCTGTCATTCTGGTCGCTGATGACGACAAAGTGATGCGGGTCTGTCTGCGCCAAGTCATGGAGCAGGAAGGCTATACCGTGGTGGAGGCCTTTGACGGCGAGAGCTGCCTGGCTACCTTCAGTCAATTGCAACCAGCGGTCGTCCTACTCGATGCGGTCATGCCCGTGATGGATGGCTTTGCTTGCTGCGAAAGAATTAAGCGAATCGATTCCCAAGATAGCACCCCAGTCCTGATGATTACGGGCCTAGAAGACGATGCTTCGGTGGATCAGGCCTTTCAGGCCGGGGCCGCAGACTTTGTGACAAAACCGATCCACTGGCAGGTCCTGCGCCAGCGGGTCAAGCGGCTGATTCAGCAGGTGGAACTGTACGCCGAGCTGAAGAAGGCGAATCTTGAACTGAAGCGTCTGGCCACCTCCGATGGCCTAACCCAGGTCGACAACCGTCGTCACTTCGATGAATATCTCCAGCAGGAATGGTTGCGGATGCAGCGGGAGCAGATGCCCATGTCACTGATTTTGTGTGACATCGATTTCTTCAAGGCCTTCAATGACACCTATGGCCACCAGGCCGGGGACGAATGCCTGCAAAAGGTGGCCCAGGTGATTCAGAAGGCGGCTAAGCGATCGATCGATCTCGCCGCCCGCTACGGCGGCGAAGAGTTTGCCGTGATCCTGCCCAATACTGACCTCGAAGGGGCGGAGCGGGTGGCCCTGGACATTCAGGCCCATATCGCTGGGCTGCAAATTTTCCACCGCAATTCCAAGGTGAGCCAGCATGTGACGGTGAGCATGGGGATTGCTTCGACCATTCCCAACCAGATCATTCCACCGGAGATGTTGATTACGGCGGCCGATCGCGCCCTCTACCAAGCCAAGGATTCGGGGCGCAACCAGTTCCGTACGTTCTCAATTCCTTAGGTACAAAAAATTACAGGATGCTTCGGCTTGGGGCTATGATGGAATTAGTGTCAGTTGCGCTTTTATACTAGGCCCTATGGTTTCTCCTTCTCCCATAAACGATAGCTTTAAGCAGGCCCGACAGGGCAGCATTTCGGCGATTATTCAGGTCCTAAATGAGAAGCTGGCGGGCCGGGGGATTAGGACCCGCGCCATGGTGGATAACAATATTTTGCAGTTGCTTTGCGAGGCGGATTCGGCGGAGGATTTGGAGCGATCGCGGCTCGTCAAGGCTGTGCAGTCGGTACTGGAGGAGGTTTCGCCTCGGCATGTGCGGCGGGTGAATATCAATGCCCGGATTATCCAAGAGCAGCAGTTGTTGTGGCTGGACGAGTTGAAAAATGATCCCGATAAGCAGCCGCTTTGGTCGGAGGAGATTAAGCTGACGCGGCCTAATTTGATGCGGCATCTGTTTGAGGATATGAAAGGGGGCTCTAAGGGGATAGGACTGCCAGCCCTTGGGGCTTCAAACAGTCGCTGGAAGGGCGATCGCAAACCCACGTCCAAGCTGCCGCTGTGGATTGGCTTGGGATTGATCGGTTTGGTAGGGGTGGGTGGAGTGGCCTATTGGATGCTGCCGCCGGATGGGGATGAAACGGCGAGCCAGAATGTGATTGCATCGCCAGAGAAACCGAAGCGGGACCAGGCGCTAGTGGACCCCTTCGATCGCGCAGTCAATCTAGCTGGGGAGGCATCAGCCGAGGGGACAAAGGCCAGTAGTCCGGCCCAGTGGAAGGCGATCGCCCTGAAATGGAAAGCCGCCTCGGATTTGATGGGCCAGGTGCCATCGACCCATCCGCGCTACGAGCTGGCCCAAAACCGCACCAAAACCTACCAGGCGAATCAGGTGATTGCCGAGAAGCGATCGCAGTAGCCATGGAAATTAAAGCTGGGACACTCTACATCGTGGGGACACCGATTGGGAATCTGGAGGATATGACCTTTCGGGCGGTGTCGGTGCTGCAACAGGTGGATTTGATCGCAGCGGAGGATACAAGGCATACGGGAAAGTTATTGCAGTATTTTCAGGTAAAGACACCGCAAATTAGTCACCATGAGCATAATTTAATCACAAGGGTGCCGGAATTGATCGATCGGTTAACTCAAGGAAAATCGATCGCGCTGGTGACCGATGCAGGCATGCCCTGTATTTCCGATCCGGGCTACGAATTGGTGCGGGCTTGCCGGGATGCGGGGGTAAACGTCGTCCCAATTCCGGGCGTAACGGCGGTGGTGACAGCACTGGCCGCTTCAGGATTGCCATCGGAGCGATTTACCTTTGAGGGTTTTTTACCCGCTAAGGGAAAGGCTAGGGCTGAGGCGCTGGAGGGGTTGCGATCGGAATCGCGCACGATGGTTTTCTATGAGGCGCCCCATCGATTGTTGGAGATGTTGGGGGCCTTAAGGGAGGCGTTTGGGGGCGATCGAGGTGTTTCCGTAGGACGAGAATTAACGAAACTGCATGAGGCCTTTTGGTCGGGGGATTTGGCGGGGGCGATCGTCTTTTTTGAAACGAATGAGCCGAGGGGAGAGTTTACAGTCGTCGTCGCAGGGGCGGATGTGACGCTACGAGTTTTGTCGGATGATGAAATTGCGATCGCCTTGCAGGAGTTGATTTCTGGGGGAATGAGTCGATCGGAGGCGAGTAAGCAATTGTCGCAGCAATTGGGTTTAGGCAAACGGCAGGTTTATCAATTGGCATTAAGTTTAGAAATTGATTAATCGATCGGATAGACGCTAGGTTTAACTGAAGGAAAACTTAATATTCTCTTCAATGAAAATACATAAGTTGCGGGATGTGGGTTCGCTATACTTTGGACAGGCTCAGAGGTTGGCGAAGGCTGCTGGCAGTTTGTTACGGAATTGGCGATCGATATCGTATTGCAGTCCAATTTACGTTGAAAAACGCGAGAGTTCCTATGATGACTCAGAAAATCGCTACGCTTGGCTTGGCTGGAATGCTGCTATTGGGCCTGTCCCCGGCGGCCCAGGCGGCAACCTATACGTTATTTGATCCCGCGACGGGCCGATCGCCCAGTCAGCAAGGGTGGTTCAGTTCGTTACCTGCGGAGGTGAGCCAGTCCTTTGTGTCGGGGAAGCTGGTGCTCGATAGTAGTGGGAAGAATACTTACCAGGCAGGCTATGCCAAATTTCGCCCCTGGAACCTGGCGATTCCGCTGAATCGGACGGCAGGCTATACGCTGAGTTTGGAGGTGCAACTGCCGATCGAAGAGCATGCCTCTAACGATCGCGCCGGGTTTAGTACCATTTTGGTGAGTAGCGATCGACAGGCGATCGAGTTAGATTTCTGGAAAAACCGAATTTGGGCGCAGCGGGATGCGGTGGATGGGGGACTGTTTACCCAGGGAGAAGGGGTGAATATCGATACGGCATCGGTCATGCGACGTTATGACGTGGTGGTGGTGAGCGATCGCTATTGTCTGTTTGCCAATGGCCAGCTAGCGTTGCGCGGCAGGTTGCGGAATTATTCGAGTTTTGGGTTTCCCTATAGTCAGCCGAGTTTGATCTTTTTGGGTGACAATACGCAATCGGCGCGGGCAAAGTTGCATTTGGGGAAAGTGACCTTGCAGGATAGTGCGATCGCTAGTTGTCCTGCGATTTAGAGAGAGTGCCCCTTTGCGTTCATTGGGGCACAGCTAAACCCTTTAGCTGTGCCTCCAGCGTCTTCACATAGGTTTGCAAGCGATCGAGTTCATCGTTCATCTGCAATATGGTTTCCTACTGCTGGTTAATTTCCATATTAATCGTTCGCCTTTCTCTCCACAATTTCCTCCAGCGTCATCCATCCCGCCGCCCACCGCCGCCGATCCTTGAGCACCTTGGCATTAATCCAAAACCGCACCGTCTCATCACAGGACGATCGCAACTCCGCAAACACCCATTCGCCTTCATTCTTGCGATTGCACACCTGAAAATGGCGCCAGCCAAAGGTATCCTCCAACGCAGTCCACTTCGACCCCACCAAATGGGGAAACTTCTGTTTACGGGCCATGGCACTCCAAGACGACTCAGATCAAACAACTTAGATCAAACATTCGGTCAAAACTCTATTTTGAAAGTAGCATGAGGTGTTCCTCCTTTGGACCAATGTCCCCACCCGTTATGCGCAAAACCGCTATCCTCACGGCGATCGCACCTGCGCCATCGCCCTGCCCGCCCAAGCCGAAAACCTTGAACATACCCGCCAGTTGCTGGCCACCAAGCAATGCCAAAACTGCGACCTAACGGGTGTGGGCCTCGTCTTCTCCCGCCTCCCCGGTGCCAACCTCACAGGCGCAAACCTTGCCGGAGCCAATCTCAGCCAAGCCAACCTCACAGGCGCTGATCTCACAGGCGCCAACCTCGCAGGCGCCAATCTCGCAGGCGCCAACCTCGCCGGGGCCAGACTCACCCGCACCAACCTCTCCGGAGCCAGCGTCCGGGGCGCAAACCTCAGCGGCGTCGAACTCACCGGAGCCCAATACGACCTGGCGGAAATCCTCACGGCCCAAGGTGTCCCCAACACGATCGGCACCGCCGAAGACTTCTATCGTATGGGCCTAGAATCCGCTCGCGGGAAAAACCTCGAAAAGGCGATCGAACAGTTCTCCCAAACCCTCACCCGCAAACCTGACTTTGCCTCGGCCTACGCCGCCCGTGGGATGGCAAGGTTCAACATGGCGGATACAGCCGGGGCTATGGCCGACCTAACCCAGGCTGAAACCCTATTCCGGACCCAAGGCAACATCGCCGAAGCCGATTCCACCAAGAAGGCCATAGAAGTCGCCAAAACCCCCGCCAAGGATCCCAAGCAGAGGGGCGGCAATGGCATAGGCATCGCAGCCTTGAGTTTGTTTAGCTCCCTGTTGAAGTTTGTCATCCCTTCGTTTTTCTAAGCCGATCTAGTTTGGGGTGGCCCCCTCGGGCTGCCCCTGGCTAGCGCGCGATCGCGTAGGATAGGCAAGAGACGAAACTGCCATCCTTGCCATGACACCCAAGCGCATCCTCTTGATTCTGCTGACAGCCCTTGCCTTCACCTTCATTGGAGCCGACCTGCTGGCCAGTTTGAACAAGCCCCAGTTCCAGAGCCGCCTCGGCCTCTATGAAGCAGATCTGAGGCTCCACGTCAGTGAATGGCAGGGAGACGGCGACGCTGGCGCTGTGAAAAAACTCCTCCAGGATAAGCCCCCCATCCTCACGGCCCTCGACGAATACAAAGAAGTTCGCGATCAGGCAGGCAAAAGCCTCGCCCAAAGTCTTTCCCAGGTCGCCAAACTCCGCCAAGCCGAGCAAAAACCCGCGATCCTGAGCGAAATCGAAACCCAGAAAGCCGCGATCGCCCAGCAGGAAAAGGCCATGGACGAACTCGATCTGCGCATCGGTCTGCTCCAAGCCGAACTGCCAAAACAACGGGGCCTTTCCCTTCAGACCTGGGCTCCCTTACTTGAGAAACCCAATGCCACAGGCAAAGCCGCCCAAGCCCTGACCCAACTCTGGTCTCCGGAACAGTCCCAGATCCCCTCCGCCCAATCGATCGAGCAGGGCCTTGACGGCTGGTTCCGCTATCGCGCCCTCGCTCGCCTCTATGAAAGGCAAAAGGACGAAAAAGCCCTGGCCCTGCTCAAAAGTAACGAACAGGAGATTGCCGAAACGGCGCTGACGAAAATTGGTCTGACGGGGGCTCTGTCGATCGGTTCGATCGGCCTCGGCTCCCTGACGGCCCTGGGTCTGTTGGGGCAGTTTGCGGTCAAACGCAAGGAGTCAATTCTCTCGGGTATCAATAATGTCCGCTGGCCCGTGCCCTGGAACGCCGAGGTCCTGTGGCAGGTGATCATCGTCGGCTTCTTCCTGGTGGGCCAGGTGGTGATGCCTGTTCTGTTTGGCACAGCCCTGGCGGCTCTGAATCTCAACCCCACTACCATGACGGAGCGGGGGCGGGCCTTTTATATTCTTTGTAACTACCTGGGGCTGGCGGGTGGTGGTTTGACCGTGCTGTATTTTTCGATTCGGAGCTATTTCCCGCTGACGGAGGAATGGTTCAACGTCAATGCCAAGGGGCGCTGGTTTCTCTGGAGCTTTGGGGGATTCTTGGTGGCCTTTCCGATCGTGATTTTGGTGACGCTGGCCAATCAGCAGATCTGGCAGGGCAATGGGGGCAGTAACCCTATCCTGCCGTTTATTCTGCAAAGTAAAGATCCCGCCTCCCTAGTGTTGTTTTTTCTGACGGCGGCGATCGCAGCTCCGTTCTTTGAGGAGACGCTATTTCGGGGGTTTATATTGCCTTCGTTGACGCGGTATATGCCGACTTGGGGGGCGATTTTGGCGAGTAGTTTGCTGTTTGCGGTGGTGCACTTGAGTTTGTCGGAGGTTGCGCCTTTGACGGCCCTGGGGATCGTGCTAGGGTTTAGCTATGTGAAGACGCGGAATTTGCTGGTGCCCATGGTGTTGCATGGGTTGTGGAACGCGAGTACCTTGGTTAGTCTGTTTATCCTCGGTCGTGGGATATAGGCCCCAGGGTCGATTCTCTGCCAATAGGCTGATTCTGCTGGTTTAGTCTGGGGGGATTGGGTAAAATTGGGTCAATTCAAAGCTTCTGGATCGACATGACACCGAAAAATGCCAAGGGTGGTTTTTACTGATCTGGGCCTGCGTGGGTATGGCCTACTTCAATACGTTTTCTAGCCTGGATCTACCGCCCATGTTGCAGATGGGGCTGGCCCTCGTACCCGCTCAAGTGGGCCTGATCGCCTATCTGCTGTGGTTTCGTCATCGGCCCGAGCTGCTGGACAAGGACAAGCGGAGTCTCGATAGCGATCAATAAATATTTTTGGATTTAGCCCATGGTTCTCGCCCCCCCAACTCAAGCCCCGATTCAAACCACCCCAAGCGACACCGTGATCCTGGACATCATGGGTCTCAAATGTGGCGGCTGTGTCCGCAATGCCGAGGGCAAGATCCGGGACTATCCCGGCGTCCGGGAGGTGTCGGTGAACCTGGTGACGGAACTGGCAAGCGTGGACTGCGATCCCATGATGGACCGTGAGGGATTGGCCCAGATGCTGACGGCGGCGGGGTTTCCGACGGCGGTACGATCGCCCGATGAGACAGAGGAAGGCGATCCCTTCGCAGTGGCCCGACTGACAGAACGCCAAACCCAGCAGCGGCAGTTGTTGCTCGCCCTCGGTCTCCTGGGCTTGTCGAGCGCCAGTCATTTGGCCCACCAGTTCGGGGTGATGGTGCCCTACCTGAGCAGCGATTGGTTCCATGGTTTGCTCGCTGGGGCGACATTGTTGGGGCCGGGGCGATCGATCCTCGTTGACGGAGCCCGCAGTCTGCTGCAAAATAGCCCGAACATGAACACCCTCCTGGGGTTTGGCGCATCGACGGCGTTTCTCACGAGCCTTGTGGCGCTGCTGTGGCCCTCCCTGGGCTGGGAATGCTTTTTCGATGAGCCCGTCATGCTGATTGGGTTCATCCTACTGGGCCGTACGCTAGAACAACGGGCACGCCACCGGGCCGCCGCCGCCCTGACTCAACTGGTGGCGTTGCAGTCCAAAACCGCCCGTGTAGTTGGCAAGGATGGCACGCGCAAAACAGCCGACCTGCTCCAGCTCAACGCCGTGATTTTGCCGTCTCGAACCTTTCCCTGGGCGACTGGGTGCAAATCCTCCCCGGCGAACAGATCCCGATCGACGGCGAAATCATCGATGGCGAGACCACCGTGGACGAGTCGATGCTGACGGGCGAATCCCTCCCCCTGCTCAAGCAGCCTGGTCAAACCCTCTATGCGGGTACGCTCAACCAATCCGGAGCCGTGGTTTTACGCGTCCTTAGATGTAGGAACCAAACGACGCTGGCCCAGATTATTACGCTGGTCGAGACGGCTCAGGCCCGGAAGGCTCCGATTCAGCAGTTGGCCGATCGCCTGGCCGGACAGTTCACCTACATTATGATGGCGATCGCCGCCGCCACTTTCCTCTTCTGGAGTCTCTGGGGGGCAGCGCGGTTTGGCCAGTCCCTACAGCATGAGGTGATGGGGCATATGATGCATGGGGCGAGTATGCAGGCCTATAGTCCGCTGCTGCTGAGTTTGAAATTGGCGATCGCCGTTTTGGTCGTGGCCTGTCCCTGTGCCCTAGGGTTGGCAACGCCGACGGCGCTGTTGGTGGGTTCGGGGATTGGAGCAGAACGGGGCCTGCTGATTCGGGGCGGCGATATTTTGGAGAAGGCCCATCGCCTCGATACGGTGGTGTTTGACAAGACGGGCACCCTGACGGAGGGCCAGCCCAGGGTTGATCGCCTGGAGGTCTTGCAGCCCGGCTGGACAGAGACGGAACTGTTACAGCTCGCGGCCAGTGTGGAACAGGGGACCCAGCATCCCTTGGCCCAGGCGATCGCGATCGCGGCTAAAGACCTAACGCTGCTGCCGACGACGGCCTTCAAAACCCTGGTGGGTTACGGGGCAGAGGCGGAAGTCGAAGGACGGCGAGTTTTGGTGGGTTCTGTGGATTGGCTGCGGGATCAGGGTTTGGTCTCGGCGGATTTGGAGGCGGAAGGAACGGTTTATATCGCGGTGGCGGACCAGGTGGTGGGCCGACTAACGGTGAGCAATCGGCTGCGCCCCGATGCCCAGGCCACGGTGGCAAAACTTCAGGCCATGGGGCTGCGGGTGATGCTGTTGAGTGGCGATCGCGCCGATGCGGCCCAGGTCGTTGCTTCCCAGGTGGGGATTCCAGCGGAGCAGGTTCTAGCTGGGGTCAAACCTGAAGGGAAGGCGGCGGCGATCGCGGCCCTTCAGTCCGAGGGTCGCAAGGTGGCGATGGTGGGGGATGGGATCAATGATGCTCCAGCCTTAGCCCAGGCCGATGTGGGGATTGCTTTGCAGTCCGGGACCGAGGTGGCGGCGGAGACGGCGGACATTTTGCTGATGCGCAATGCTTTGAGCGATGTGCCCGAGGCCCTGCGGCTGAGCCGGATGACCTTCGGCAAGATCCAGCAGAACCTGGCCTGGGCGCTGCTGTACAACCTGCTGGCGATCCCAGTGGCGGCGGGCTTTTTGGTACCAGGCTACCAAGTACTACTGAGTCCGGGCCAGGCGGGCTTCCTGATGGCCCTAAGTTCGATCACCGTGGTGCTGAATGCTTTGCTGCTGCGCTGGCAGTTTCGGCGAAGTGAGCCCTAGATTTTCATTTCCGGAAGGGTTGGTGTAATTTGGTAAAACCTGTGGTGTAATAGTGTGGAATAACGTGACCAAAGAGCACCGCCAAGGCGAACTTTTTGTCGCTGATCGCACAGACCCAGATTCTGGGCACTATAGCGATCGGAGCCTCTTCTTCCTTCTTCTGTTTTCTCCCTTGACCTTTTCCCATCGCCCCGATGCCTCAAGAACCCCACCAAAATCATCTGTTGATCATCGAAGACGACAAAGGGCGGCGTGAGTATGTCCTGGATGCGCCTGTGTATTCGATCGGGCGGGATCCAAAGTGTGACATTCGCCTAGTGTCGCAGTTTGTGTCGCGTCGCCATGCCACCTTGGTTCAGTTGCCCCACGAGGATGGCAGCTACTACTATCGGATTGTCGATGGCAACCTCAAGGGCAAAACTAGTGCAAATGGTCTATTGATCAATGGCCGCAAGTTTCAGAATCACGACCTTCAGAATTCTGATCAGGTGGTCTTTGGTCCCCAGGTGAGAGCGATCTATTACTTGCTGAAGCGGGATGCGATTCAGACGGTGCCACCGGATGAGTTTGACATTACGTTGATTAGTCCGAATATGGTGGGCGATCCGGAGGATATGGATGAGGATGAGGACGATAGCGACGACATTGGTCCAACGGTTCATCTATAGTCCAATTCCAACCTAGGTTCTGTTCTGACAAACCACATCACTGCCCAGCTATAATAGCTTTGAAGAAGCGATCGATGGGAGGAAAAGGTAATGCGCAGAACATTGACGGCTTTCGTGGAGTACGATCGCGAATCAAATCTGTATGTGGGTATTGTGCCGGGTGTAAAGGGTGCCCATACGCAGGCGGCGACATTAGATGAGTTACAGCACAACCTTAAGGAAGTTCTAGAATTGCGCATGGAGGAAAACTCGGCACTGCTGGAAGAGGATAAAATTTAGCACGGCCTTTGACGCGATCGATTTTGCAAGATATTGAATTGAGTGTTGATGATTTTAATGATTCATTGTAGTTTTGCACTCTTTGGTCCATCGATCGCAACTGTCATGGCTCGATTCCTCCTTACAGTTTGCCATTATGCCTATCAGTATAGCTTACAAACCTCGACGATCGCCCCCGTCAACTGCTCAAGCTGCCCATCGGAAATACAAAAGGGCGGCATCACATAGACTAATTTCCCAAAGGGCCTGACCCAAACCCCACGGTCCACCAATGCCTGCTGCACCACCGCCACATCCACAGGGGTTTTCATTTCAACCACGCCGATCGCCCCCAAGACCCGCACATCCGCCACAGATTCAACCCCTCGGGCTTCCCCAAGCCCCCGCCGCAGCTCCGCCTCAATCCGCCGCACGTCCGCGCTCCAATCCATTTCCATCACCATAGTCACCGACTCCAAGGCCACCCGACAGGCCAGCGGATTCGCCATAAAGGTCGGGCCATGCATTAGTAACCCAACTCCATCCGCCACAGCCCGCGTTGTCATCGTTGCGCCCAAGGTCATATAGCCCCCCGTCAGCGCTTTCCCCAAACATAAAACATCCGGTACAACTTCCCCATATTCCATGGCGAAAAGCTTTCCCGATCGCCCAAAACCCGTCGCTATTTCATCTAATATTAATAAACAACCCACTTCATCACATAATTCCCGCACCCGTTTCAAGTAAGTCGGATGATAAAAATACATGCCGCCAGCGCCTTGGACGATCGGCTCCATCACAATTCCCGCAATATTTCCAGGTTGTTCCATCACAAGCGATCGTAAAGACTCAAAATCCGCCTCATCCCAGGATGCATCAAACGTAGTTTTTGGTCGATCGGCAAATAAATACTTCGGCAGAGAACTGGCAAACAACGAATGCATTCCATTGACTGGATCACAAACTGACATTGCATGGTAGGTATCTCCATGGTAACCACCTCGCACAGTGACAAACTGGTTGCGATCGCCTTTCCAGTAATGTAAAGCCATCTTTAATGCGACTTCAATAGCGATCGAGCCTGAATCGCTGAAGAATACTGTTTCCAATTGATCTGGCGTAATTTTAACGAGTAGTTTTGCCAGATCGATCGCAGGTTGATGGGTAATCCCGCCGAACATGACATGGGCCATTTTCGAGAGTTGATCCGTGATCGCCCCATTCAAACGCGGATGATTGTAGCCATGGATACAGGCCCACCAGGAAGCCATCCCATCGATCAGCGTTCTACCATCCGCTAGCTGAAGCAAACAGCCCTGGGCGGACTCGACCCCATAGACTGGCAGAGGTTTGGCAAGAGCGGTGTAGGGATGCCAAACATGCTTGGTATCAAAGGCCAAATCTTCGGCGGAGATCATCTTGCGCTTCCTGGGTTTTATGCTAGTCTAAAAATTATCCCATTGAAAAGTAGATTGCGTATGGATATGGATGATCCAGTCGATATCATTACCGTTAAGGGGTTTGACCCCGAGGGGGACCCGGAAATTCAAGTCATGGCGGATGGTAGCCTATACCTAGTGTTCAACTTCATACCGCCGTCCTGGGCCGAAGATAATCCGGATGAGTTTGATGACTTCGATGAGCAGCTCTCCGAGGCGATCGAGCTGCCCGTGGAATGGGAGGATCGCGAGGTCTTCTTCATTGAGCAGCCCGAGGAAGATACCTGCGATCGCATTCGATCATTCCTTGCGACCTACCGTTCGCAGTAATCAAGGCGATCGCGGATCAGGTTGATCTTTGGCGTTGGAGGTGTTTTGTGATGTCTATGGGGGGGATAGGGGGTGACTTCGGGGGCGGTTGTCTGGGGTTCATAGAATTTTAAGGATTGAGGCAGACGACTCTAAAGCCAAGGAAGTCATTTTTGCTGTTTGCGTCGTACTTGAGGCGGAAGGCTGAGCGACATCCGGTTTGGCTGAAGTCCCAGGAACCACCGCGTACGGGATGGCGTTTGGCATTGGCGGCGGCGGTGGCATGGGTCCAGGCGGTGGCATCGCTGGGTGCGCCAATATAGGTTTCGTGCCAATTGTCTAGACACCATTCCCAGACGTTGCCATGCATGTCGTAGAGGCCGAAGGGGTTGGCGATTTGGAATTGGCCGACGGCGGTGGTGGAGCCTCGGATGAAGTTGATCAGGAAGTTGAGTTTGTTGCCGGGGTTGTAGTTGGCGATCGTTTCGGTGAGGCTGTCGCCGCAGTGGAATGGGGTGGTGGTGCCCGCTCGGCAGGCGTATTCCCATTCGGCTTCGCTGGGGAGACGGTAGGGTTTGTCTGTGATGCGGGAGAGGCGGTGGCAGAATTCGGTGGCGTCGTGCCAGGAGACTTGTTCGACGGGGTTTTGATCGCCTTTGAAGTGAGAAGGCTCGGCGATTAGTTCTCGTTCGACTTTGGGAAGGGCGGCGATATCGCGCCATTGGGCTTGGGTGATCGGGTATTTGCCGATGTAGAATTCGGGGACTGTGACGGTGTGGATGGGTTGTTCGTTCTTTTCTAAACTTGAACCCATGTCGAAACTGCCGCTGGGGATTTTGACCATTTCTAGGTCGAGGTTTTCGCCTAGTTGGATAATGACTGCGGTGGTCTGTTGCTGGGTTTTGGCGATTTCTTTGCCTTGGCGATCGAGTTGAATGACTGTGAATTCGTAGCTTTGCGATCGGGTGGAAGGTCTGGGAGAAGGAAGGGTTTGTTTTTGCCAGAGGGTGGGTTTGAGATATTCTGGAAGGGGCGCGGTGGGAGTGGTTTCGAGTTGGGCGGCTAGGAGTTTTCGGGTGGGGGTGGTGGTATCGGGTAGGCGGACTTGGATGGCGTTGCAGCCCCATTGGTAGGCGATGTCGATGGGTTTTCCGTAGCCGAGGGCGAGATAAAAGCCTTCAGAGAAGTAGCGGGCGGCATTGTCGAGTATGGTTTCTTGAATGCCGATCACGAAGTTGATATGTTGGGCTAGGGCGCTGGCTTGGCTGTTGGAGTAGCAGGCGTTGAGGATGACGCAGCGCAGGGTGTCGCTGTGCAGGGCGAACAGGGCGGCCAGGCCCTCCGGGGTGACCAGGGTGCTGCCGCCGTGGCCGTCCTCGATGTACAGGCTGCCGTCGGGGTCGCCGTGGCCGGAGAAGTGCACGACCGCGGGTCGGTGGTCGACCAGCGACTGGCTGAATGTCGTCGAAGCGGACCGCGAGCGCCGGTTCGATGCGGAACAGGCC
>JAAUSA010000224.1 GCA_012031975.1 Alkalinema sp. RU_4_3
CACCACCCCAGGAAAATCCTCGATCTAGCAAGCTTTTACAAAAACTTAATCCCCCAACCATTGTTGTGAATACTACATTTACGACACAATAGATCCATTGGCAAGTGGGAACTGTTTCATGGGCGATTTTCAGCGATTTGGGTTATCCCATGGAATTGTGCTGTTGCTATTGCTGTGGGGTTCTGCCTGGATTCTACGGACCCGCAGAGCAAGCCTAGCCCAGATCCAACGCTACAGCATCGGCGGCGGCCTGATTCTGCAAATCCTAATCTTTCACAGCTACTATCTGATCCGAGGCGAATACGACCTGGCTCGATATTTGCCCTTTCACCTCTGTGCCCTATCGGCGGTCATGATGGCCATGGCGCTGCTGATCGATCGCCCCTGGCTACGACAGATCACAATTTACTGGGCACCGTTCGCTGCCCTGATTGCGATCCTATTGCCAGATATTGGCGCCAGTGATAATTTTCCTTCGTTCCGGTTTCTAGAATTTTTTGTTAGTCATGCGCTGATCTGCTGGGGGGCCGTGTGGCTATTGGCCAACCATCGCTTCAAGTGGACAATCAAGACTGCCCTGTTTGCCTACGGTTCCCTGTTCGCCACCCTACCACCGATCGCTCTCGTGAATCGTCTATTTTCTGCCAACTACCTCTACATGCTCCGCAAACCCAATGGCGGCCAGATGGACTTTTTGGGGCCAGAGCCCTACCATTTTGGATATTTGCTGCTCTTGGTGATGCTGGTGTTTTGGGTAGAGATGTTGGTGTTTCGTCTTGTCCAGCAGCGATTCAAGCCGCGCTAGAATAGGGGGATTGTTTTGTGAGTGCGTCGATGATTCCAGTTTGGCCTGTGATTGTGCTGGTGGCGGTGGCGATCGGACTGGGGGTCAATTGGTTGATCGGGGGCGACCAGCGCTGGTTCTTTCGGCTGAAGCGGCCCAGTTGGCTGGTGTTCGAGCGATTGATTCCGCTGATTTGGACGGGGATCTTTATTGCGGCGGGCTGGTCGGCCTATGCCCTATGGATGGCCCAGCCTGGACGGGTTTGGGGGCTGATGGTGGGCTATATGCTGCTGGAGGTCGTTACCCTCGCCTATACGCCGATCATGTGTCGTTTGCGTAGCCTCAAGGTAGGCACGGCGATCGGTGCCACAGGGTTCTTTGTCTGCGCAGGACTCGCGGTGCTCGTGTGGCCGCTCTCTCGGTTGGCCTTTTGGTTGCTATTGCCCTATTTACTGTGGAGTCCGATCGGCACCTTTGTCACCTGGCAGATGATGGGGTTGAATCCAAAGGATGTATAGAACGGATTCTTATCATAAATTGACGCTAATCAATCTAAATAAATATTACAAATTCTCAGAAAGTGTTAATCGATTTTGTTCAGCGAGGTTAGCGCGCGATCGATGGAATCTGCTGATATCAATAGAGATAGGGCATTTAGTCGGTGGGATCGTCCCTTCGAATTCTGAACCTGTTGTCAAAAATTTATAAAAGCGGCGAGGTGATCGCTAGTATTATGGGCTTTGATGCCTTAAGTCATTTTTACCAGCTAGTTTGACCTAGCTGGCGAGATTTTTTGGCAAGGAATAATTCATTGACTGTTTAATTCAGAAATTTACTTGGGAGTCTTTCCATGTCTAATAGCGTGATGAGTCCGAATGCGATAGAACTCACTGCCGATCGTTCGTCAGCGGCTGTCCAAACAGTAATTCGGGCAGTGTACAAGCAGGTTCTGGGCAACCCCCATGTGATGGACAGCGAGCGTCTGACCACGCCTGAGTCTCAGCTAGCCGATCGGACCTTCTCGGTGCGGGAATTTGTGCGGGCTGTGGGTAAGTCGGAGTTCTATCGATCGCGCTATTTTGAGAAATGCTCGCCCTATCGCTTCGTTGAGCTGAATTTCATGCATTTCTTGGGTCGTCCTCCCCAGTCCCAGGCGGAAATCTCTGAGCATATTGTGCGCTGCGTGGCCGAGGGCTATGACGCTGAGATCGATTCCTACATTGATAGTGATGAGTACAGCACTTCCTTCGGCGAGAACTTTGTGCCCTTCAACCGTGGGGCCATGACGGAAGCTGGCCAGAGCCAGGTGACCTACAACCGAATGTTCGCGGTCGATCGCGGTCCTTCCCAGATCAGCAGCGCCGTCAAGTCCTCCCAGTTGCTCTATGCCGTGGCTACCAACAGCAGCACCAACGTGGCAGCGGCTTCTGTAAACCTGGGTGGCTCGGGCGATGCTAGCAAGAAGAAGTTCAAAATTGTGGTGCAGGGTTCTAAGTTTGATACCCGTCGCCGGATTAGCACCACTACCTATTTGGTGTCGGGCGACAACATGACCCCTCAAATCCAGCGGATCAATCGGACCTCCGGCAAGATTATCAGCATCACCGAAGTAGTCTAGGTTTGAAACAGGTTTGAAATTTAAAAATCCTATCAAATCTGGCAATCTGCTCTGGGGATCGCACTGTTTGATAGGATTTAATTTTTCTATGGGTGGTTTATATAGTCCTGGGCGCGATCGAGTGCTGCGAGTCGATCGATCGCCCTGGCAATCGGATAGGCGGTCCTTAGTAACGAAACTTCCGTTTACGCTGCTTCTGTAGGGCTAGGGCTTTGCGCTTGCGCTTTTCGCCGGGGGTTTCGAAGTGACGATTTTTCCGCATGTCGGGGAAAATGCCTGCCTTAGAAACTTCACGCTTAAATCGACGTAAGACTGATTCAATTCCTTCGCTTTCCTTAGGAACAACTTGGGTCATCTACTTACCTCATAGAAAGAATTCGGGTGGGGAAAACTCAGCAGGGCGCCGAGGGGATACAGACAGACAAAGAAGAAAGGCTCAGGCATCGCTGTCTGAGCCTCTGAAAATAGTTGAATGGCGTAGGGGATCGATCGATTGTTAAACGACAGGCCCCCAAAACGCCTCAAACTACATAAAGGATTAAACCGAATTCTTAGTAACCACCACGGGAGAAGTTGTTACGACCGCCGCGACCGCCGCCGCCACCGAAGGAACCACCGCCACCACGCTCCTCGCGAGGCTTGGCCTTGTTGACCTTGAGGTCACGACCCATCCACTCAGCACCGTCAAGTGCTTCGATGGCGGCCTCTTCCTCAGCATCAGTGCTCATCTCCACGAAGCCAAAACCGCGCATGCGGCCTGTTTCGCGATCGACTGGCAGTTGAACCCGCTTGACGGAACCATATTCTGCGAATGTGGCTGTCAGATCGGCTTCTGTAACCTCATAGGACAGGTTACCTACATAGATCGACATAAATTGTCTCCAAAATTTAAGTGATGTGGAGAATGAAATTTCGGAGGAAAGCCTGTCAATGGAAAAACGTGAAAGTGCGCTAATACTAGAAACAAATGCTGCAACCGATATTTAATGCTCCTCCCTATTCTAACACGCCTGCACGATTTGGCGGTGAAAATATCTCAGAACCCTAGATGACCTTTGCAGAATAGGGGTCCGAGGCGGCATATCCGTACAGGAGGGGTTTGGTAGTGATCATTGCTACTAAGACTGAGTCCGAAGCGGTGATCTATGATGGGATGGGTTTTGTGGAGCATGGCGCTATGACTTTGTTACGAAAGTATGTGTTGACCTTGTCCTGTCCCGATCGCGTCGGCGTCGTGGCGGCGGTGAGTGGGTTTGTGGCCCGGCATAGTGGGTGGATTACGGAGGCGCAGCACCATTCGGATGCCCTGGCGGAACGCTTTTTTATGCGGCAGGAGATCTTGGCGGATTCCCTAACACTTTCCTTGGAGGACTTTCGATCGGCCTTTGGGGCGATCGCCAGCGAGTTTGGCATGGACTGGCGGATTACGGATTCAACGGTGCGCAAGCGGGTGGTGTTTTTGGTGTCGAAGCCGGAGCATTGTATTTATGATTTGCTTTCGCGGTGGAAAAGTGGGGATCTGGCCATCGATATTCCCTGTGTGATCTCGAACCACGAGTATTTCCGGGAGCTGGTGGAGTGGCATGGCATTCCCTTTCACCATGTGCCTGTGACGCCGGAGACCAAGGAGGCTGCCTACGACCAGGTGATGGCCCTGTTTGACGAAGCGCAGGGCGACACGATGGTGCTAGCCCGCTATATGCAGGTGCTGTCGGCGAAGGTTTGCGATCGCTACCGGGGCCAGATTATCAACATCCACCATTCGTTTTTACCTTCTTTCGTGGGAGCAAAACCCTACCACCAGGCCTATACCCGTGGTGTGAAGCTGATTGGGGCGACCTGCCACTATGTGACGGCGGATTTGGATGCGGGGCCGATCATTGATCAAGATGTGATCCGGATCGATCATTCGGATTCGGTGGCGGATCTGGTGCGCTATGGGAAGGATATTGAGAAGACGGTTCTGGCGCGGGGGTTGCGGTACCACGTTGAGGATCGGGTGTTATGTCATGGGAATAAGACGGTGGTGTTTCGCTAGCGGGCCTTCTTCTCCGTCCACTCGCTCAAACCCTCACCAAAGAGCGACAGCCCCACCACCATCAGCGTCATTGCCAATCCTGGAAACAGCGACGTCCACCAGGCTCCCCCCGTGGCCAGGGCATCCATGGCCTGGCGCAGATCATGGCCCCACTCGGCCACCTCATCCGGCAGACCCAACCCCAAAAACCCCAGGCCCCCGAGGGTCAAGATCGCATCCGCCGCATTCAGGGTCAAAATCACAGGCACACTCTGCACCACATTCTGGGCCAAGTATCGCCACAGAATCCGCCAGGTCGAAGCCCCCATGGCCTGGGCCGCTTCGACGAACATCTCTGACTTGACGCTGGCCGTTTGGTTGCGGACCACCCGGTAATACTGGGGAATGTAGGCAATACTCAGGGCCAAGGCAGCATTCAAAACGCCGCGACCGACCACAAACGCCAATGTGACAGAAAGCAACAGCCCCGGTAGCGTATAGACCGTATCCATGGCAAACAGCAGGACGCGATCGAGCCATCCCCCCAAATACCCACTGACCATGCCCAACGGCACCCCGATCGCAATGCTCAAAACCGTGGCGAGTAAAACCACCTGAAGCGCTGCCTGGGACCCAAACACCGTGCGCGAAAACACGTCATAGCCCAGCCTTGTGGTGCCAAACCAGTGACTCCCCGAAGGCGGCGCCTGGGGCGGAAAGTCCAAAAACGCCGTCGGATCTTGGACCAGGCCCAACTGCTGCAACAGGGGAGAGGCGATCGCCAACACTGTAAAAAACAGCGTGATGATTGCTCCAGTGGTCATGAGGCGGCGGGACAGAGAAGGGTGATTCATGGCTTCAAGGGGTTTCTAGACTTATTCTTCTTCAACGCGATAGCCCAACTCCGCCAGGCGGGTCCGGGACTGGCGCCACTTGGGCTGCACACGGACAAACAGCTCCAAATGGACCTTGCCTGCGATCATTTTTTGAATCTGGAGCCGGGCCGCGCTGCCAATTTCCTTCATCATTGCCCCCTTCTTGCCAATCAAAATCCCCTTTTGGGAATCGCGCTCCACATTCACCACCGCCATCACATGGGTCAGGGTCTCCTGCTCATCGACCTTTTCAATGGCCACCGCCACCGAATGGGGCACCTCGTCGCGGGTCAGCCGCAGGATTTGTTCCCGGATCAGCTCGCCCATAATGAAGCGCTCGGGCTGGTCGGTCACTAGGTCCGGCGGATAGTAGTAGGGTCCCGGCTCCAGCTTTTCATAGATCGCCTGCTGCAACTCGGGCAAACCGTCCTCTTCTAGGGCCGAAAAGCGCACCACGGTCCAGCCCTGGGCGAGCGCCAGGGCGAGGTAGGATTCCTCCACGGCGCGATCGCGCTGCAAGTCCACCTTATTCAAGCCCAAAATAATCGGCGACTCGGTCTTGGTCAGCAGGTCGGCGATGTAGCGATCGCCCCCGCCCAATTCCACGGAGGCATCCACCACAAACACGAGGGAATCCACGGACTGGATGGCGATCTGGGCGTTTTGCACGAGTACTCTGCCCAACTGGTGGTGGGGTTTGTGAATGCCGGGGGTATCGACGAAAATCACCTGGGCTTCGTCGGTGGTCAGGATGCCGCGCAGGCGGTTGCGGGTAGTCTGGGCGATGGGGGAGGTGATGGCAATCTTCTGACCCACCAGGGCATTCATCAGCGTAGACTTGCCCACGTTGGGCCGCCCAATAATCCCCACAAACCCTGATTTGAAATGCGCTGGGGCCTGGGGGATCAAATTATAAAGCTCAGCTTCGGAGGTCATTGGGCAGCCCAAGTAATACAGCTAGAAAAAATTATTAGATATCTGGCGAATAGAGCATAGCCCGTTTCCCGGTGCAGTTCAACATCACCCCCTAGACGGATATCCTAGGAGGCCAAAATCCATCCCCAGACAGAGTAGGACTCCCCCGCAAACTAGATGTTGGATAGCGATCGCTGATCTGTAATGAAGACTCTCTTCATTTTTTTCCCATGGCTAATCTCACCCAAACTGAAAAAAACCAGACCTCGCGGTTTGACTGGGCCGACTATGCGAAGGGGATCGGTATTTTTCTCGTGGTGCTGGGCCATAGTCTCCAGGGGCTGGGTAAAAGCCACATTCTGCCCTCTGCCGCCTGGTCCGATGGCTTAGAGCGCTGGCTCTATGCCTTTCATATGCCGCTGTTTTTCTTCTTGTCGGGATTATTTATCGATCGCGCTCTCAAGAAACCCTTTAGGAAATTGGCGATCGATCGCCTCTTGCTGCTGGGCTATCCCTATTTGCTCTGGTCGGTGATCCAGATTTTGATGCAGATTGCCATGGCGGGCCAGACGAATAGTGCGGCGAGCTGGTGGGATATTCCGAAAATTGCCTATGAGCCCGTGCAGCAATTTTGGTTTTTGTACGTTTTGTTGATTGTTTCGTTGCTGTATGTGCTGGTGCGGAAACTCGGGGTGAGCTGGCTAGTTTGTCTCGGGGTGAGTGCTGGGTTGTATTGCTTTGTGGCCCTGGGCTGGTTTCCGGATCAGGGATGGTCGGTGCTGGAGCGGAGCTGTTTGTACAGTCTGTTTTTCACCCTGGGGAGTGGCTGGGGTGCAAGGCTAGGCAATGGTTTGCCGTCAGGACGCCATCATTTCCTTTGGGCATTCCTAGGCTACGGGATCGTGGCCTTTGTGGTTTGGCAGCATTGGGAGAAATTGTTCCCCGTGCGATTTGGGGTGTCGATGGTGGGAACCTTTGCCTCGATCGCCCTAGCCCAGGGACTCGATCGCCTCAAGACCCTGGATGTAATTCGCCGCTGGGGGATTTTGTCGCTGGAGATTTTTGCGGCCCATACGATCGCCTCGGCCATGATCCGGGTGCTGCTGTCCACGGGGTTGCATTTGCAGTTGCCCTGGTTGCATTTGGTTTTGAGCGTGGCGATCGGGCTGTATCTGCCGATCGGGATCGATCGGCTCAGCCGGAGCGTGGGGTTCCCCTATTTGTTTAGTTTAAAACCCCGCCACAATTAACCCTCGTCCAGCTCGGGCTGTTTGACAGGTTCGGGGATGGTGAAGACCTGGGGTTTGTAATCGGGTGGGGTTTCAGCCTGCCAGGGATCTTCGGTGGGGGTTTCGGCGGGGACCTCCGCGACTTCGGTGACTTCGGTGTATTCGATGTCTTCGACTTCGTCGGCGACTTCCTCATCGTCGTAGTCCTGGTAGCGATCGCGCTCAATCGCATCGGTCCAATTCTCCTCTTCGTCCTTGAAGTAGCGGGCAGCCTGGGGCTGGGCGCGCTGGACTGGGGGGCGGGCTTCAACGCGCTCGGGTTCCCGTTCCCAGTTGTCTTCGTCCCAGGTTTCTTCAACGCTGTTGGGATCAGGGCGATACATGGCCGGGGCCTGCATGGGCTGGCGGGTGGCCGAGGGGAGCTGGTTCTCGGGACGGATGACGGCGGGGGGCGCGAACATGTCGTCCTTTTCCCAGGGGGGTTTGCCGATGCCGACCTGTTCCAGGAGGCCGACGCTGAGCTGCTTAATCCGGCCTTCGGATCCTTCAAGGACGATCAGGCGATCGGGGCCGCTGCTGACAATTTCTTCGATGCCCAGTTCGTAGGTGCTGATGACGC
>JAAUSA010000225.1 GCA_012031975.1 Alkalinema sp. RU_4_3
TTTTGTTGTGAGGTTGGTGGCGCTCGTTGCGGTGATGTGGCTGATTTGGTATTTTCGATGAGCCATTGTTGGCCGTCGTGGAGAGCGGCGAGGGGTACGGAGCGGAGGCGGCGATCGGGAGAATAAATCAGGGTATTGATTCCGGCTTCTTTAAGCTCGGCTTCAATGGGTTTGATCAGCCATTGGTAAAGTTTTTGGGCGTTGGGCTGAGGATTTTTGTCGATGTCGGTGAGGTCGATGCTAAGGTTTTGGACTGTTTCGTTGAAGGTGAGACGATCGAAGGGTTTAACGGTGCGGTGCAAGGGTGGGCCGTTGGGGGTAATGAGGAGAATTTCAAGGCGATCATCAAAGATGAGGGGATAGAAGATGGCGGCGGTTTGGTTGGATTGTTTGAGGGAGGCGAGGCTTTCGGTGAGCTGGTTGAGGTTGTCATCGCTGGGGGCAAGGATTTTGTCGTTGGTTTGGAGCTGTTGGATGTGGGTTTTGACGGTGGGATCGTCTAGGCATTGGGTGGCGATCGCATTACCCTGGGTTTCTAGGGTTTCAAGATCGCGGATACGTTTTTGGATGGCTGGTGTTTTTTCAGCATCAGACTTGGAGCGGAGGGTTTCGAGTTCTTGGCTGGCTTGGAAGAGGCTAGTATATCTGCCTGTCACTTGCTGATTGAAGGCATTGAGCAATTCGGTTTCGGCTTTAAGAATACTCAGAGGAGATGATTGCCCACGGGTATCACGGCTGTAATCATCGAGTTCTTGGAGTTTTAACAGTTCGATCACTTGACGAGCTTCGAGGATGCGATCGTTCTTCAAAAGCAGGCCCGTAAGATTGCGATAGGTTTTAGCAACGGTTTCGGTGTAGGACTGTTGTTGGTCTTTGGGGAGAGCAGCTAGGCCTTTGCGGATTGCTTCGTAGTCTTGCACTGCGCTTTTGTAGAGGGCGATCGCCAGTTCGGGTTGATTTTGTTGATAGTAGGCGGCAAGGCTGGCTTTGCTGCTGGCGGTGCCAGGGCTATTACCTGTGGCGGTGTGTAATGCGATCGACTGTTGAAGATTGGATTCGGCCTGGGGCTGGTTGAGCTGGGTTTGGATCTGGCCCTGAACGTCTAGCATCTGAGCAATCAGACCTTTCATGCCAATTTTTCGCTGAATTACAAGTCCCTTTTGAACATGCGCTAGGGCTGGCTCCAGTTGTTTTTGTTCAAGTTTTAATTTTGCCAGCCTAAGATGAATTTTGCTGCCGTAAAAGAAATCATTGGTCTTTTCTGCGATCTCCATGGCTTCTCGGTAGGTTTTTCTGCGATCGCAAACTCACCTTTCTCATAATGAAGGCTGGCTATTCCTGTCATAATAGAAACAATATTAGGAATTGTGCCAATATCTTGAGAGAGTCTCAGAGCTTGCTTTTGAAGGTCGAGGGCGCGATCGAATTGACCTAGAAGACGATAGACGATTCCAAGGCTGTCTAAGGCCTGGATTTCCTCTATGAGGAGTTTATATCCTTGGGCAATCTTTAATGCTTGATTGAGAAAAGACAAACTTTGTGTGAAATCGCCTCGATCGCTATAGCTATTGCCAATGGCGATCATTGACAGGGCTTTGGAACTGGGGCTATTGAGGTTGTTGGCGATCGCTAATGCTTTTTTATAAAGTAATATAGCCGTGGCATTATCACCTGCCAGGCTGTAGATACGCCCTGAGACTTGATAGGCCTGGGCAAGTTGCAAGGGGCCTTCTTGCTCGGCAAGTTGAAGTGATTTCCGAGCATTTTCTTTAGCTTCAGATAAATCATCTAAATCTAGGGACAGCGTTGCAATATTACCTAATATTGTACTGCGGGATAAACCAGCAGGCATTCTGGCTGCCCATGTATCAGCTTCTAGGAAGAGCTTTAATGCTTCAGTAGGATTTCCTTGAACCCTATAGATAGCACCTAAATTATTCAATGCCGTGGACACAGTATATGCAGTTGATGCAGCAGCAGATTGAATGGGCTCTCTCCAAAGATTTAGTCTATGTCCTACCGGGATTTTGCTGGGTTCTGAGCATTCAGCCATTTGGGCCTCAGTGATGGCATTTTTGGCATCGATGCTATATCCCGTAAGGTAAAATTGAGAGAGGTTTAAGAGATCGGGGGAGAGGGTAATTTCGCGGGTATCCTCACCACCAAAGCTAAAGGTCGTACGGATATTGCCTACAGTGATATCTCCGGAAGAGATTGCGATAGATCCTGCACCAGTACCTTTGAATGGTCCAGGGGAGGGATTTACTATAATTCGTCCAAGATCATCTACTGGCTGCGAGTCAAAAATCGTGGTTTCGAATTCGGGAAGAAGAGTTTGATTTGAGAGTGCAATATTGCCTCCAAGTCCGATTGTGGAACGAGTTGTGGAATTGAGTGCTCCGGTTAGAGAGAGGTTGTTGGAATAAATCATATTGATCTGATTATTCGCACCCAAACGACTAAGGGGAAAAAGAATCTCTGCACTAAGTTTTGTTGTCGTAGAAAAGATAGATTTCTCCAGCCGATTATCTTGGAAGTTAGGGCTGTCAATGTCTAGAGACTTAAGGGCTTGATATTCTTTGCACAAATAACGAATTCCTCTTACCGTAACACCTCGCGAATAATTATAGTTGTTATATCGTTGAATCTCAGTATCTACGATGCCCTGATTTACATCGATCGCCTCTTGAAAATTTCCCAGATCGCTATAAATACTTGCAGCTAATAACAATTCATTAGATTGAGGTTGAGGACTAGTTTGCAATCCTTGCTTGACCTTCTCTAGTGCTTGATCGAGATTTCCCTGCTGCTGATAGATAGCCGCCATCATGATCAAAACATGGCTCATTGACGATCGCTGACTGGAAATATTGGGAATAGCCAGCACTGTTTGACATGTATTTAACGCCTCTTGATAGCTCCCTCGAAGATAATACAATTGTGCAATTTTTATTAAGGTGTTAACCTCACCGCGCTGATTTTTCAGCTCTTGGAACAATTTCAAGGTACTCTGATAGGACTCTAATTCTTTGTAGATCAAACCCATAGCACGATAGACTTTTGCCAATTGCTCAGTCGCCGCAGCCTCCCCCGCCCGATCGCCCATTTCCCGCCGCAACTTCACCAACTTCTCAAAGGTCTCCCTTGCCGCTGAATACAAAGCCTGTTGCTGTTGTTGCTTCCCCAGAGATTCCAGACGATCGACCTCTGACTGCCCAGGAATAGTGGTTTGGGCGATCGCACCCTCAGCCATCACCACCCACGAAGCCATGGGAGGAAGGAGTGCGATCACGCAGGCGAAACCCAATAGGGAGCGATGAGAAAGCATGGGGAATTGCCGGAAACAGAGAATATTAACATTCTATCATCTGGCTTTTATCCAACTTATGCAAGTCAGCTCGATGGTCAAAGACCGACCGGAGGTCATCGCCACTCCACCAAAAGTCGCTACAATAGATTCAGCCAAGTTCTTTGACCCAACCAAAACCCCTTGAACCATGGTCACAACACCCATCTCAGTAGTCACTCCCACGATCGAGTGCAGCCCCCCTGACAACCTTGTGCTGGACGACAACACGTCTGTGGAAAACAACGGACAGCACCCAATCGCGGACGCACTTAAAGAAAGTTTAGAATTAGTCGGAAGCCTAGTGCTGCCTTGGGCGATCGAAACCGAATGACTCTCCCCTACCACTACGAAGGCACCTGCCCCACCACAGGCAAACTCCTGCGACTGCCGCGATCGCCCCAGTCTGAACAGATTGCCCAACAGCTCTGGAAAACCCTAGAGGCCGATCCCACCTGGCCCAGAGAAGGGAAAATGTATGGGGTTTTGCTGACCGAAGATGCCCATGGAAACGAACAGATCCTCAAGGCTTTCTCGGGTCTAATTAATGGCGAAGCGCTGCTGCCCGATTGGGTGCCACCCTTGCCGGGGCGATCGACCTTTGCAAACGCCGAAGTTTCCACCCTCCTCTCCCTCGAAACCCTGAAACAAGAGCTCATCCAGCTCCAAACCCTTCCTATATATCAAGAGTATCAAACTCTTCAGGAAGCCTGTGACATAGAACTTGCGGCATTAGATACTGTTCATTTAATTCGCAAACAAGAACGGGATCGCCAACGCAAAACCAATCATGATCCGCAGTTCCGCAACGATCTGCAATGGCAAAGTCGCCAGGATGGAAGCGATCGTCGCCAATTGAAAAAACAACAGAAAGAACGACTCGAACCGCTGCGGCAACAAATCCTCATCGCCGAATCTCGGATTAAAGCGATCAAGCAGGAACGCCGCCAGCTTTCCCAACAGCTTCAAATCCAGATGCACCAGGCGTATCAGTTGACTAACTTCCTGGGGCTTTCTACATCTCTACGGGCCTTAATGCCCCAGGGTGCCCCTACAGGAACAGGAGAATGCTGTGCGCCAAAACTACTGCACCATGCCGCGATCCTTGGACTACGACCGATCGCCATGGCCGAGTTTTGGTGGGGGGAAGCCAAGGGCGATCGCATTCCCGGTACCTTCTACGGGGCTTGCCAAACAAGATGTCAGCCGATTATGGGGTTTCTTTTGGGTGGAACCCAACGCAGATCGATCGATCTCCCTATCCTGTACGAAGACGAGATCATGCTGGCGGTGGATAAACCCAGCGGTTTACTCTCGGTGCCGGGGCGGGGTAGCGATCGCATGGACTGTGCCTGGATGCGGTTAAAATCCCACTATTCCGACATTCAGCCCGTCCACCGTCTAGACCAAGATACTTCAGGTGTTTTGTTGTTTGCCAAAAACTTGGACATGCAGCGAGCATTACGTCAATGTTTTGAACAGCGGCAAGTTGAGAAAGTCTATGAAGCGATCGTTGTCGGCGAGGTTTTACAGGATATGGGGTCGATCGACCTACCACTCTGGGGCGACCCGACGCAACGCCCTCGGCAGATTGTCGATGCTGCTAGGGGCAAACCAGCCTTGACGAAGTTTCGGGTGAGCAATCGATCGGACGGCAGGACCCGCTTAGTGCTACATCCCGTCACAGGCCGTACGCATCAATTGCGGGTGCATACAGCGGCGGGCTTGAATTCTCCCATCCTGGGCGATCACCTCTACGGCCTAGAAGACAACCAAAGACTCCATCTCCATGCCCGTCACTTGATGGTTCCCCATCCGATTACAATGGAAGCAGTAGCGATCGATTCTCCAGTGCCGTTTTAACATGAAACCCTTTATACCCTTCACGCTTCGGCCTTCTACTGTAGAAGATGCACCATTGTTTTATCGGTTGATCGATCGAACAATGCGGGGATTTATTGTAGAAACTTGGGGGGGCTGGGATGACGAACGGATACGGCGGGAATCTAGGGTTGATAGTGCTTCTCCCAATGCCCAGGTGATTCAAATCGGAACCATGGCGGCGGGGGTATGGCTGGTGGAGCGATCGCCCAGCTATATTCAATTGGAGCAAATCTACCTGTTTCCGGAGTACCAAAAATTGGGAATTGGGACAGCATTACTGCGTCAATTAATGGCGGAGAGCGATCGCACTGATATCCCCGTTCGGCTACGAGTCATCGCAGTTAATCCAGCTAAACAATTTTATGACGGTTTAGGGTTTGTCGTGACAGAAGCAAAGCCTGAGTTTTTTGGATGGAGTACAAAAGCAAATGACAATAGTACCGCCCACCACCGACTTTCAACCCTGGCTCCAAGCCCTCCAGCAGCTTGACGCGCACCTGGCGATCGCCATCAATCAAGCCTCAGGCCATTACGGCCCTGGGGCCGCCGCCGACCCCCATCGCGGCCTCTATCTCGACGAAGCTCAAATCGATCGCCTTCTCAATCGTCCCATCGGCCAACCCCTGTTTTTCCACGACCAAACCACTACTCTCCCGCCCCGCCTGCAATGGCTTACCCAGCGTTTCAACCTCTCCACCTTCGACTGCGATATTCTCCTCCTCGCCATCGCCCCAGACCTCGACCTGCGCTACGAACGTCTCTACGCCTATCTCCAAGACGACATCACCCGGCGCCTGCCCACCCTCGATCTCGCCCTCAATCTCCTTTGCCGCAGCCCCGAGGAAAAACTCCAGCGACGCCAACATTTCAATCCTTCATCGCCGCTGATTAATCAAGGCATCCTCTGCACGATCGCCGACCCCAACCAAGTCCAGCCCCCCCTACTTGCCCACTATCTCAAACTCGACGATCGCATCCGCCAATTTCTGCTCGGCGACAACAGCCTCGCTGACAAATTACGGCCGATCGCCCAGCTCGAAACCCCCAAGGAATCCACCCTGCCCCTCAGCCCTACCCAGGAAGAAGAACTCCAACGGGCGATCGCCCAAACCAACCGCCTCTACCTCCAAGGCAGCCCCGGCCAGGGAAAACATCGCATCGCAAAGACTGTGGCCATCCAACTCCAGCGGCCTCTTTTAACCATAGACCTGCCTCAATTAGCAGACCTGACCCTACTACCGCAAATTCTCCGGGAAACCCGCCTCTGGAACGCCGTACTCTACCTTGCCGGAGCCGATTCCCTAGAACAAATCCCCAACGCAAAACATATTAGCCAACAAATTCAAACGGAACCAGGGCTAATCCTGCTAGGAGGGAGTTTGGCCCAAGCTCCCTTGGAAGGCGATTGGCGTCATTTTGTCATGAATAATCTCGATCGTACCCAGCGCCGCGATTACTGGCAGCAGGCCCTCAGCCGAGCCGGAATCCAACTATCGGAAACAGAATTCAACACCCTCACCGATCGATTTAATCTCACCCCCGCCCAAATCGATCGCACCCTCTCGCAATCCGAACCCACCCTGACCCACCTCCTCGCCGCCGCCCGCCAACAATCCGACCAAACCCTCAGCCGTGTCGCCCAGAAACTCTCTCCCAAATACCAATGGGCCGACATCATCCTGCCCCCTGAACCCCTGGCCCAACTCCAGGAAATCGGCAATCAAGCTCGCCTGCGATCCCTCGTCTATGAACAGTGGGGATTCGACCGCAAACTCTCCCTTGGCAAAGGCCTCAACGTCCTATTCGCCGGACCTCCAGGTACGGGCAAAACCATGGCAGCGGAAGTAATCGCCAACGATCTCCAACTCGACCTCTACAAAATCGATCTCTCCCAAGTCGTCAGCAAATACATCGGCGAAACCGAGAAAAACCTCGATCGCATTTTCACCGCTGCCAGGACGGCCAATGCCATTCTGTTTTTTGACGAGGCCGATGCATTGTTTGGGAAGCGATCGGAGGTCAAAGATGCCCACGATCGCTATGCCAATATTGAGGTGGGCTACCTGCTGCAAAAAATGGAAGAATACGAAGGCACGGCCATTCTCGCCACCAACCTCAGGCAAAACATGGACGATGCCTTTGTGCGGCGAATTCAAGTGATCGTCGAATTTCCCTTCCCAGATCAGGCGTTTCGACAGCAGATTTGGCGGGTGATGTTTCCACCGGAATTGCCCTTGGGGGCGATCGATTTTGACTGGCTAGCCCAGGAAATCAAGCTCCCCGGCGGCAATATTAAAAACATCGCCCTCGCCGCTGCCTTTCTTGCTGCAAATGATGGTCAGGTTGTGACGATGGGACACCTGAGTCAAGCCGCCCAGCGCGAATATCAAAAACTAGGTCGGAGTTGGATCACCCATGATTAGGGGGCGATCGCAGGCTGCACTGCTGCCAAATCCACCAACCAGCGAACGGTCTGGGGGAAGGCCATCACCAAGAACAGCATGATTACTTGTAATACTACAAAGGGTAGGGCGCTTTTGTGGATGTCGATCGTGGTGACTTCCTTGGGGGCCACGCTTTGAAGATAGAAGAGAGAAAAGCCGACGGGGGGTGAGATAAAGGCGGTTTGTAAGTTGATCGCCATGACGACCCCAAACCAAACCATATCGATACCCAGTTTTTGCGCGGCGGGAACCAGCAATGGCATGGCAATGAAGCAGATTTCAACAAACTCCAAAAAGACACCCAGTAGGAAGATAACGAGATTGCTGACGATGAGAAACGCGATCTTGCCGCCGGGGAGATTGACT
>JAAUSA010000226.1 GCA_012031975.1 Alkalinema sp. RU_4_3
ACGTGGACGCCTTGCCCTTCGAGTTGCTGGGCACATTGTTCGGCCCAGCGGCGGCTTTGGGGGTCGCCGGATTTGTGGATGATGATGACCTGGTTTAGTTGCACGGGGGATGATCAGAAATGGACAGATTCAAGGGTAACGTGCGATTGGGTCGGGGTTGATTTAAAGAAATAGAATTTAGAGACGATCGGGATCGATGCCCTAATCATAGCAAGTCTAGCAATGGGGATTTGGTGGTGGCATCACTCTTGGGGAGGATTTGGGGTTGAGATGGGGAATTGGGAGCTGAGAATCGGATTCTGCTGTAGACTATGGAACATCATTATGGCTCCGTAAGTTATTGATTTAGGCTATGAAAACGATTCTAGTGTTGTCGGCTCAGCCTCAGGGATCGGTTCCTTTGGATTTGGCTAAGGAAGTTCGGATGATTCGTGAGGCTTTGCAGTTATCGAACAAGCGAGAAGACTTTAAATTGGAATCGCGATCGGCGGTGCGGTGGAAGGATGTGCGGCGGGCGATCGCGGAACTCAATCCGGAGATTGTTCAGTTCTCTGGGCATGGGGAGGGGAAGAAGGGGTTGGTTTTTGAGGATGACGAAGGTCCGGCTCGGATGGTGTCGGCGGATGCTTTGATGCGGATGTTTAAGTTGTTTCCGGTTGTGGAATGTGTGGTGCTGAATGCTTGCCATTCTGAGGTTCAGGCGGAGGCGATCGTGAAGGTGGTGCCTTGGGTGGTGGGGATGAGTCAGACGATTCTGGATCGATCGGCACGGGATTTTTCGGAGGGGTTTTATGATGGGCTGGGGGCGGGACGAGGGTACAAGGAAGCCTTTGAGCTTGGGTTGTCGGGGATTGCGAATGATGTGGAGGTTTGGACTCCGGTTTTGTTAGAAGGGAAGGTGAAAGAGAAGGCTGAAGAGGTAAAGGAGAATACTGAAAAGATCGCCCTAACGAGAACTCAGCAGTCTAATTTACGAGAACTTGCGCGTCTAGAGCAGGACTTGGCTGCCGTAGAAGAATCTTTAGATACAGTTCTTGATTCTGTAACAAAACGAAGACTGCAAGAGCACAAACGACAGCTTCTAGAAGCAATTGAGACTCTAGAACAGAAACTGTAGGGTGTATTAGGATGATAACGGAAACAGTTCAGCAAAAATGTCTTAGATTGCGGCGCGCATCTTTTGCGCGGGATTTGATGCGTTTAGAGCAGGACTTAGCTGCGGTAGAAGAGGATCTAGACACAGTTCAGGAAGCTGTACGAAAACGACGATTACAAGAGCAGAAAAGACAACTATTAGACGATATTGATCGTCTGTCAGAAGAACAGGAGGAGTTTGAGCAACGCAATAGTGTTGTACCTTGGAAGGGAAATCTTTACAGAATTAATCATACGGAATCCAAGGAGAAAACTTCCGATATTCTCAAGCAATTTAGAACAAATCCGGGAAGTTCATTGTTTGTATTTCAGCAAGCCGAAGACTTTCTAGGCAATCGTTATATCGAATATCTAATCAATCTCATTAACAGTGATGACACTGATATTGGACATTTTCACAGCCTTATCAGATTGGCCTGACGGGTTCGAACCCAAGGCCAATTGACTTTCTTTTGGAGTTTGCTCACACACTTGATGTCGAAAAGTCAGATTCGCAAGACCTATTAATTAATTCAATTCTGGATAAAATCAAAGTCATCCTTAGCAGTTGCAATGTGTTTTTCATTCAGGTAAATTTATTAAAAATTGGTCAACATTGTGAATTCATTAGTTGGTTCCTTGATACGTTTTGGAAAGAACTAATTGAGAGGATGCCAGGCGATGCTGTCTTCATTGGGGTTGTGACCTTGGAATCACCTCTCAGAAAAGATTTCATTGAGAATTGTCTGTACGGTGTATCCACTTCTGAAGAGAAGAGAGTCGTTTTTTTGCCACAGAAGGAATGGGAAAAGGATGATCTTCAACCTTGGATGAGCAAATATTCAGGGCACCGTACTCTTTTGCCAGACAGACTTGAAAATCTAATTGGAAATGTATTGGAATATCAGAGAGGTATCCCTTCTAGAGCAGAAATACAACTAACAAGAGAGCTAGATGAATTGGATAACCTAAAACGACAAATAGGTTGATCGCGTAGTAATCTTAAAAGGAGAGGTGCAGAAAATGGCAAGCTTAAAACAACGGAAAGATCGATCGAAGTATCAATTCACAGGTAATCCAGCGGCGCGATCGCAAACACCACATGCCGATTCACCATCGGAGATCGATCCCTATGTGGTGGATGACCCGGAACTGAAACAGGCGATCGCACTGGCGATCTACCTAGGGAGGCCGCTGCTGCTAGAAGGTGAGGCTGGCTGTGGGAAGACCAGGCTGGCGGAGGCGATCGCCTACGAACTAGGGTTGCCGTTCTATCGGTGGGATATTCGATCGACGAGTTTGGCGAAGGAGGGGCTGTATGAGTATGATGCGCTGTTGCGGTTGCATGATGTGCAGTTGAAAACTGGAGGGGTTGAGTCGGGGGATAAGTCGATTAATCCAGCTAATTATCTGCGTTTTGGGGCGTTGGGGAAGGCATTTCAACTCACGGACAGTCCGGCGGTGGTGCTGATCGATGAGATTGATAAGGCGGATTTGGATTTTCCGAATGATTTGCTGACGGTGCTGGATCAGCCTTGGTCCTTTGAGGTGCCGGAGGCGATTCAGTCTGATAGTAAACCGCTGACGATCGGTCCGGCTCTGCATCCGCCGATCGTGATTATTACGAGTAATCGTGAGAAGGGCGCGTTGCCGTTGCCATTCTTGAGACGGTGTATTTATTACTATATGAAATTTCCCGATCGCAATGGGCTTCAGAAGATCGTTGAGGCGCATTATGGAGAGGCTGAAGCAACCCAGGCTACAGCAACCCAGGCTACGGAGGCGAAGGGCTTTAAGCAAGCGTTGGTGGATGCGGCGATCGATCGATTTCTCAAGCTGCGGGACTCGAAGGCGCTGTTTAAGAGTCCGGCGACGAGTGAGTTTTTGGATTGGCTGGATGCGATGGTGGAATTTGGGGATGGGGAGCGGTTGGTGAAGTTGCTGGGGTTGGAGGATGATAAACGGTTGCCGTTTCGGGAGGTGCTGCTGAAGGTACAGAAGGATTGGGACTTGTTTAGTGCGATGGAGAGCTAGTTATGGAGCCGTTTGGGGGTGAATTTGCTGGGGTGGCGATCGAGGCGCCGCGCGTGGTGGTGCAGAATGCTTTTCGGCAGGTGCGGAAGGCTTTTGGGCTAGGCGTGGGGGAATTGCAGGCGGCGATCGAGGCTGTAGATGGGGGGTTTGGTCAAACCGACTCGCAGGCTTTAGGGGTTGTGTTGCGATCGCTGTGGTGTCATTCGGTGCTGGAGCAGAGTCAGTGGGATGAGAAGTGGGAGAAGCTGATGCGGGAATTGGCGGCGCGGCAGCGGGAGGAACGGGCAGCGCAGCGGATGGAGGAAGATCGCGAAGAGACCCATGGGGAAGAGGAGCGGTCCCTGTCTCCCCAAACCATTCCATCTAATCCTGTTTCGACGCCTAGTGAGGATCAGTCGCCCGCGAAGGCTGGGTTCAGTCCGCTTCCGGTGCAGGTGCCGTCGCTGGAGGAGGAGATGGATGAGTTCGATTTGCGGACGGTGGGGCCTGTGTCGAGGCGATCGATGTCCTATGGTTGGCGATCGCTGCGGCGGTGGCGATCGGATGGGCCGAGGTCGGTGGTGGATGTGGGGGCAACGGTGGGGCGCTTGGCGCGTTTGGGGGCCTATACGGGTCCGGTGCTGGTGCGACAGCGTGCGAGTCATGGGCGGCTAGTCTTGCTAGTGGATCAGCAGGGGTCGATGGTGCCGTTTCATCGGTGGAGTCGGGATTTGGTGGAGACGGCTAGGGCGGAGCGGACGATCGAGGTCAATGTTTTTTATTTTTATAATGTGCCCCAGGCTTTTTTGTATTTGGATGAGCATTTGACGAGGCCGATCGCGATGGCTGAAGTGCTGGCGGGGATGGAAGGGGAGACGGTGGTGATGCTGGTAAGTGATGCGGGGCGGCAAGGGGGCGGCGGGATCGCGATCGGTTGCGGGAGACGACGCGCTTTGTGGGGAAGGTGCGATCGCGTACGTCGCTGGTGGGGTGGCTAAATCCAATGCCTCGGGAGCGGTGGGAGCGGAGCGGGGCGGGAATTTTGGCATATTTATTGCCGATGGGGGCGATGGACCGGGATGGGTTTGTGGAATTGTTGGGGGCGGTGATGCGGGGGGATAGTGATGGTGGACTTTAATGGAGAGGCACGGGAGGCGGATTTGTGGCGGGTCGATCGCTTTGTGCGGCAGTTTGGGCCGGATTATCGAAAATTGGCGGTCTATGCGGCGGTGCCGATTGTGTTGACGCCGGAGCTGGTGGGGTATTTGCGGGGGCAGTTTTTGCCGGGATTGGGTTGGGTGGCGGAGGCGGATTTGTTGCTGTCGGAGTTGTGTCGTCCGGTGGGGTATGAGCGGTATGTGATGGATGCGGGGGTGCAGGCGGTGCTGTTGGGGGAGTTGGAGGCTTCTGAGCCGCAGCAGGTGGAGGTGATTGCGCGGCGGTTGTTGGGGTATGTGCGGTATTTGGGGCGGACGAATGCTTATGTGAGCGATCGGGCTCAGAAGCATCAGCAGTGGGCGGCGATGCTTTGTATTGCAGAAATGCGGGGGGAGGCGATCGAGCAAATCACGCAGGAGTTTGAGCATTGGGAAGGCTTGGTGGTGGAGCCAGGGAGGTTGGGGGTGGGGCGATCGGAGATGGTGTTTTTGGAGCAGGTATTGCGGGAGCAGATGCCTAGGATGGTGGGGAATGGGGAGTATATGAGGTTGGCGGTGCGGGTGAGTGAGGCGGTGGGGCGGATGAATTCGCCAATTACTGATGATATGGGCGATCGGGTGTTGGTATCGGATTCGGTTGTTATTGCGGATATGGCATTTCCGCCGTTGCAGGAATTTGAATTTGATACTGTGACGATCGGGCAGGAAAATAGTAGTGAAATCAATGAATATAAGGACTTCGACTTTCTCGACGATGAAGAATTAGATTATTTATATGATGTATTAAATGATAATTTAGATTATTTTCAGTCGGAAATAATTGATGCTTTTATTCAAGGAGAACACGACTTTGAGCCAAATCTTCACCCTGGAGAACCGGGAGATATTGGTGAGATAGCTTTGATAACGGAAAGCGTTTCCGTAGAGATTATTGATTCCTGTCGCTCGGGGGATCCAATAAGGGAAATTGATGAGCCAGATGGGCTTGTCATCTTGGAAGTTCACTCATTGGAATTATCTGTCAAGATTAATTTCACCGTGAATGTTAGATATCTTGATTTTGAGTCTTATAATCCAATTCTAGAAGAAGACATCCGGACTTCTTTCGGAGAGCTAGCCCCCAATCAAACAGTTCACGCAGTTGCCATTGTTAACTTATGCTTTGAAGGAGATGAAGTTGATCTTTACCTCGTTGACCTAAAAGTGGAAAAGCCCATTATGATTAACTTGAATTAAGTTCTTCCATTGGATCCTGGCGGGAAGGCCCCCTAGCCCCCAAGTTTGGGGGGATCGGAGTCGTTTTGAGGGCCATTTTGGTGGGATTGGATCGCGGTGGTAATGCATTGAAGGACTTGAGTGAGATCGTGGAGGATTTCTTCGTTGTGGAAGCGGAGGACTTGGTAGTTATGCTGTTCGAGTTTTTGGGTTCTGACGGCATCTTCTGTTTGGCGATCGTCATGGACCGACCCATCGACTTCGATCGCTAATTTGTAGGCTGGACAATAAAAGTCCAATATAAAATTCCCCACGGCATGTTGTCGCCGAAAACGCAGTCCTAAAAGTTGCTTATTCCGCAGGGCCGACCACAGCAGTTCTTCCGCAGGTGTCATATTGTCCCGAAGCGATCGCGCCGCCTTCTGTACATTGGAGGAGACGCCACGGACACGATTGTTTCTCCGAGAATGAGAATATTGCATTCGAGAATTCTGCATAGGATCATTGCGCTTCAGAATACCCAGAATAGCGATCGCACTTTCCAAATCCAGGAAAGACTTTAAACCACCCTAAGACCCAATCAAAAAATCGATGCTACAGATCTCGTCGAATCGCCCCCAGCCCCCAATCCTGGGGGAGTAAGAGAATTCAAAGCCCCCAAGCCTCTAGAAACAGCCAACATTTCCACCAATGACTCCAGTCCCCCCAAACTTGGGGGTTAGGGGGCCTTCTTCACCAAGGTCTGAAATTTGTTCTAAACTAATCAGTAGAGCACTTTGAACAAAGCATTTAAACCCCCATGGCTCTCAATCTTCAGCACCGAAAACTTAAAGCTCAGTTCTACCCTGAAGCCCTTAGTGATGATGTGAACCTCGATATGGTCTTCATCAAGGGTGGGACGTTCACTATGGGTTCTCCTGAGGAAGAGCCCGAGCGTACTAAAGCTGAAGGGCCACAGCATGAAGTGACAGTGCCTGACTTCTTCATGGGCAAATACCAAGTCACACAAGAACAGTGGCAAGTCGTTTCTGCCTATCCGCAAGTGAATATTAAACTGGAGTTTAATCCATCGAGTTTCGAGGGCAAGAATCTCCCTGTTGAGCAAGTTTCTTGGGATGAATGTGTGGAGTTTTGCGATCGCCTCTCTAAGCACTCAGGACGCACCTACAGCTTGCCAAGTGAATCCCAATGGGAATACGCCTGTCGCGGGGGTACGACGACACCCTTCGCCTTTGGATATACTCTGAGCACGGACCTGGCAAACTATGACGGTGATTTTGTCTATGCTGATGGTCCGAAAGGGGAAAATCGGGGGGAGACGATCGCAGTCGGGAGCTTTCCAGCAAATGCTTTTGGGCTGTATGACATGCATGGCAACGTTTATGAGTGGTGTTTGGACCATTGGCATGACAATTATGAGGGTGCGCCGATCGATGGAACTGCATGGTGCGAAAAAGGCTCTGATGCCGACGCAGCAAGGGTTCTGCGGGGTGGTTCCTGGATCACCGATCCCAGGTGGTGCCGTTCTGCTTACCGCTACGACCTTGCTGCGGGGTCGCCCTACGACGGCCTTGTCGGTTTTCGAGTTGTAGTGTCTGCGCTGCCGAGGATTCTTCCTTAGCCCTCTGCTCTTTTGCCCTCTTGCTCTTTGCCCTTTCTTGTCTCGCGTAGCGAGATCGAATTTTTTATTCCCAGCCGTTCGCACTAATGCGATCGTCGCTTTTGGAGAGCGATCGATTTTGCGATCGTTGTTCCGGCTTGAAGGGAGGGGGCGATCGCCTCCACAAGTGCTACCATAGACCCATGGCTTTCCCAATGACCTAAAATGAGCCTTTTACCAGAAAATACCTATCTAGGAAGATTAAAGATCGTAGAGGTTTACGAGGCGACAGATGAGCCCTGTCTATTTGCCTGCCAAAATGCCTCAGGGCATACCTTCCTATCAGTACTCATCGACGAGACAGAAGAGCAGAAAGAATAGCTTTATGTGCCACTATCTGACGATCGCTTCGCTCAAATTCGATCAGGCGAGATTGATTTATATGATGGATTTCGATCGGCAGAGGATGGATTCGTCCATCATGTAACAGTGCCCATTTATGAAGGAAGTGCGATCGTCGGAATCATCTATTCCAACAATCTAACCAATGAAATGCTTCCCCTCAAAGGCGAACGTCTAAATCTAGAAATTGCTCAAGTCGCATAGCTCGTCATAGATCGCATCATCCTCATTATCCCAAACGCCTGCAAAGTCCCTGGCAGGCTCTAGTCGCTGCCTGGTTGCAGCAATTCCAAATTCAAAACCGATCTTACAGAAACCCTTTCGCTACGCTCCTCCCCCGCCCCGCGACTGGAAGTGCGGGCTAACAGAAGTGAAGTCCCTTCAGGACTGTCATTGATCACGATTCGTTGGGGGATACACCGGATAAGCAGCCTCCAAGCTCCAGTCCTGAAGGGACTTCTAG
>JAAUSA010000038.1 GCA_012031975.1 Alkalinema sp. RU_4_3
AGGGCCACTACGACATCCTCCACTACGCGGGCCACAGCAACCTCGGCATGTCCGGGGGGGACCTGTACTTGGTCAGCGATCGCACCGGACTCACCGAAGTCCTCAGCGGCGACGATCTCGCGGGGCTACTGGCAAACAACGGCGTCCATATGGCGGTGTTCAATTCCTGCCGGGGCGTCCAAGCCGCCAACGCTAGCGATCGCGTCAATGAAATCGGCAGCCTGGCCGACGCCCTCCTCAAGCGTGGGGTTCCGGCGGTACTGGCCATGGCCGAGCGCATCCCCGACGATGTGGCCCTCAACCTCAGCCGTCTCTTCTACCGCAATCTCAAGCAGCGCCTGCCCGTGGACCTGAGCCTGAACCGGGCACGGCAGGGGCTGTTGTCCTCCTATGGATCGGACCAGCTCTATTGGGCCTTGCCGATTCTGTACCTCCATCCGGAGTTTGATGGGTTCTTGCAGAAGACGCCCCAGGCTGGCTTGTCCCCGCGCGATGCGAACTTGCTCGGCCTGAACGAAGATGAGTCCTTCCTGGTGGAGGACCTCGATCGCTATGATGATCTCCTTGAAGGTCCCGGCATGCCAGGGGACGACCTGGATCTGGCCGACACCGACGATCGCGCCGCTGTGTTGGACCTGTTCCGCGAGCTCTCCGGCAACGGCAGCAATGGCAATGCTAACGGCAGCAACGGGAACGGCAGTAAGCAAGCGCCGCCCCCCACCGTCGAATCCGAATCCGACGACTTTCTAGCCCTGGGCCAAAAGCTCCAGGCCCAGGGGGATCTGACGGCGGCCATTGCCGCCTACGGAGATGCGATCAAACTCAATCCCCAATCGGCCCAGGCCTACAACCAGCTAGGCACCGCCCTTCAACAGTACGGCAGTCTCCCCGAGGCCCTAACCGCCTACAAAATGGCCGTTCGCTTCGATCCCAGCCTCCAATCGGCCCAGACCAACCTCCAATCCCTCCTCCAAGGCAATCCCAACCCAGACCTGCAAACCGCTTCCCACAGTGCTGTTTCGGCACCGACACCCGATCCTCAGCCGCAAAAAACCACACCGACCAAACCCTCCCCCGCTGAGTCCCCCGTCCTCAAAACGGTTCTCACCTTGGGCGCTGCGGCCTCAGTTTTAACGAGTCTCTGGTGGGTCGCCGCCACGGGCGGCAAGGGCAACCGTCCCAAGACCCCACCCCCTGCGATCACCGCCACGGCCAATAACAGCACCAATGCCGACCCCCAAATGCTGGTGAACAATGCGCTGGCTGGCCTCAAGGAAAAGGACCTGAAGAAGGCGACCGATTCCATCGAGGCCCTCCTTAACCAGGGCCTCGTCACCCAGGCCCAAAGTGTGATTGCCACGGTGCCTGTGGATCAGCAAAACACACCGATCATGCAGTACCTCACAGGCCGCATGAACTTACAATTTGCTAAGGTGAAAAATCCCCTGGGCAGTGCTGAGGATGCCTGGCGGAGTTTTCAGCGGGCGGTTAAGAGCCAGGCCGACTCGGCCCCCTACCAAAATGCCTTTGCCTTTGCCCTCTACGAAGATAAGCAGTGGGAGGAAGCCGGGAAAGCTTGGATTCGCGCCATGGAGCTCGTCAATAAGCAAGAGGGCAAGAATGCCGCTAGCCATCCTGAAATGCTGACGGCCCAGGCAGGTCAAGCCCTTGTGCTCCAAAAAATGGCCAAGGCGGATAGCAAAAATAGCAAGCGACTGCTCGGTAAAGCCATCAGCTTCCGAGATACGGTCCTAGAACAGAAGGCCGACGCATTCAACAGCATCACTTGGCCAAGGACTGGCGCTGGAGTGAAGAGACGATCGCCGACTGGACCAAGCTCCAAGAAGTAAAACCCTAGTCCTTAAGGGACGTCCCAACCGTAGCCCGCACTTTAGTCGCGGACAATCTATCGCCGCCGCTGGTCCTGGCCAAACTTCTGGGCCAGCACAATCGAAAGCGTCGCACAGCTAAAGCCGATCGCCCCCAATACCCCCAGGGAAGAACTCTGCTCCCGTTGGGCCTCGGCCACAGGCGTCCGGGGCTTGGGCTGATCGTTGCCGGGGCTAATGATTTCGGCGGTGGCCATCCAGCCCAGCACCAATAAAATCACCCAGAGGCTCGATAGGGTGACCCAGGGTTTGACCCGAAAGGTGCGTTGCAGGGCCTCTAGAAATTCTGCCCAGAGATTCATCTTCGGGGGCGCTGCTTGAAGATTCGTCTCAGTCGTCTCCAGTGCCGCCTCCGGGGGGGCCACCATTGTCTCTTGAATCAATGGGAATAGGCCTTCTTCTGGGCGGAGCATCACTTCCGGGTCAGAGATAGACTGTGGATGGAGTGGTTGATTCATGGCCCTTTTTTCACCAAAACCCTATAGGTCCAATATTACCGACGATTTCGGCTTTGGATCATCTGTCTCGGTGTTTCTTCGTACTTATTCAAAAAAGGGGCATGATGCCATGCCCCAGTTGTGATTAAACCCTCTAAAACGCCTAGCTCTTGTAACGCTCGATCGCCAACTGCACCAGTTCATCCACGAGGTTTGGGAAGGCAATGCCCGTGGCGCCCCAGAGCTGCGGATACATGCTCAGGGCCGTAAAGCCCGGCAGGGTGTTGATTTCGTTGATCAGCACATCCCCCGTCGCTTCGACATAGAAGAAGTCCACCCGCGAGAGTCCGGCGCAGTCGATCGCCCTAAAGGCCTCAATCCCCAGCATCTGAATCTTCTGCACCACGCTATCGGGGAGGTTTTGGGCGGGGATGAATAGGTTAGCACTGCCAGCGGTGTACTTGGTTTCGTAGTCGTAGAAGTCACTTTGGAAGGTGATTTCCCCCACGACCGAGGCGCGGGGCTCTTCGTTGCCCAGGATCGCCACCTCCACTTCGCGGGCCACGACCCCGGCTTCGACGATGATGCGGCGATCGTAGCTGGCGGCACTAATCAGGGCCTTCGCCAGTTCCTCCTGGGTGCGGCACTTGGAAATCCCTACCGATGATCCCAGGTTGGCGGGTTTGACAAAGCAGGGGTAGCCCAGCTGGCGCTCGACCGACTGGCAGCATTCCGGCGCATTGGCATTGATCTCGGCCCGAGTCAGCGCCACATACTTCACCTGGGGAATCCCCGCCTGAGCAAAGGCCATTTTCATGGCGATCTTGTCCATGCCGACGCAGGATCCCAACACACCGGACCCCACAAACGGCTTCTGCATCAGTTGTAAGAGACCCTGAATCGTGCCATCTTCGCCGTTCGGACCATGCAAAATCGGAAACCACAGATCCACCTGTCCCACTTCCGCCGGAAACGCCCAAAGGTTCTGAGCCTTGCCCTCAACCTGCATCGCCTGCTTTGTCTCCAAGACCTGCTGGGCCTCGGCCCCAGCCACCCACTGGCCATCCTTGCGAATATAGAACGGCAGTACCTCATACTTATCGCCATTGGCCTTGAGACCCTGGGCTATAGCCCCGCCGAGATAATCGAGACCTCATGCTCCCCCGATCGTCCACCAAATAGCAGTCCTACCTTTAATCCGACCATCGCGGGGGTCCTCACAGCTTAAATCAAACGACAGTACATACCGAAACCTTGCTGAAATTGTATAGCACCCTCCGTGCGCCTGGGTGGACAAGGGGTGACTTTGCCCCCGAAAAGGTGGTTTGATCCCCTATACTAAATAGGGTGAAAGCTCGACAAAGCAGCCATTGTACGGAACCTACTTGTACGAAGTCCCATTGTACGAAACCCATGTCGCCTATGTCCCAACGCAATCGACTTCTAGTTTGGTGGGAAACCCTAACCCCTTTGTCTCGCACAGGGGTTGTGGGTCTGGCATTACCGATGCTGGTGTTAAATGCTTGGGCAGCGGCTCAGATTTTTGGCTACTTCCATTCCATCCTTGAGATAGCCATTGTCGCCGCATTACTGGCTTTTCTACTCAACTATCCCGTCAGCTTTCTGCAGCGCAGCAGCGTCACAGGCCGCAACCAAGCCTCAATCATCGTGTTTTTGCTGGCCCTCTCGGTTCTACTGGGCTTGGGCGTCACCCTGGTCCCCCTGGCCTTTAGTCAGGCGCAGCAGTTGGTCGCGAGTTTGCCAAAGTGGATTGATTCTGGGCAGAAACAGATTTTGACGCTGAATGTGCAGTTGGAAAGCATGGGCTTTCCCATGAATTTGGACTTGATCTCTGAGCAGGTGAACGAACGGCTTAAGTATCAGCTCCAAAGCATCACCCAAGGGGCTCTGGATATCGCCGTGCTGACGGTGACCAGCCTGCTAGATTTTCTGCTGACCTTGGTGATGACCTTCTATCTTCTCCAGCATGGGGACGAACTGTGGGATAGCTTGATTTCCTGGTTGCCCCAGAAGATCCGCGAGCCCTTTTCCCAGACCCTGCGGCTGAGTTTTCAGAATTTTTTCCTAGGGCAGATGATTTTGGCCACCTGTCTGGGGTCTGCCCTGACGATCGTCTTTCTCTGGCTGCGCGTCCCCTTTGGTCTATTGTTTGGCCTAACGGTCGGCACCATGGCCTTGGTGCCCTTTGGCGGATCCGTGGGGATTATTCTGGTTACCCTCTTGGTGGCCCTGCGCGACTTCTGGCTCGGCGCCAAGATCCTGGCCGCAGCGGTCCTCGTCCAGCAGATTATTGAAAACCTGGTCGCACCCCGCGTTTTGGGCAGCGTCACGGGCCTCAATCCGGTTTGGGTGTTTATTTCCATCCTCGCCGGGGTGCGGATTGGGGGCCTGCTGGGGGTGATTATTGCCGTGCCCACCGCCGCCGTGCTGAAGACCATTTTGTTTGTGCTGCGATCGCCCCAGGGCACCTCCATCGCTTCCCTACTCAAGTCCGGCGCCCCCGACGATGAGGGCCTGGCGATCGTCCCCGCCGAAACCCCTGCCCCCGAGGCCCAACTCTAAATTCCCGCCAAAATGCTGGAACCTATCCCCGCTCCAGTACGTCACAAACCTTCTATGCTGGTGGGGTTTTTGATGCAGCTTTGTTCGTTTTAAGGTGGGATTTCCTGTGATGAAGCAATCTGTCGTGAAGAAGTCCGTCTCCCTGAGTCTAGTGCTCTGCTTGATCGCCCTATCCGGCTGCATGCCCGGACGCAAGCGGGGGGCTGAGGCCTTGACCCAGGGCAGCGAAGACCTGAAAAAGTTCGACAACAGCCTCAGCTTCAACAACGTCGTCCTTGAACAGGCCAACGACGATGGCAAACTCCTGTGGAAAATCAAGGCCCAAAAAGCCAGCTACAGCAAGGACCAAAAGAACGCCGCCGTCGAGAAGCCCGAAGGGGAACTGTATCAAGATGGCAAGGTGATTTTTAAGCTGGTGGCCGACAAAGCCGAGGTGATCCAGGATGGCAAATCCGTCCAAGTCAAGGGCCAAATCACAGCCACCGATCTGCGGGACGGCACCATCTTGAAGGGCAACGAGATCGAGTGGAAACCCGCTGAGGATGTACTATTCGTCCGCAACAAGTTTACAGGCCAGCGCCAGCAGATGACGATCGCCGGGGACGAAGGCAAGTTCCTCAGCCGCAAGCGGGAAGCCGAAGTGAAGGGCAAAGTGGTCACCGCCGAAGCCAAGGACCAGAATCTCAAGGTCCAGGGCAGTGAGCTGAAGTGGTTCCTGGAAAAGCAGTTGATCACAGCGGATAAACCTTTGACGGTCGATCGCGCCCCCAAGGATAAGCCCGTCGATCGCGCCAGTGCTGACAAGGGCAGCGTGGACATGAAGGCCAAGATCGCCACCCTCAGCCAAAATGCCAAGCTGAATGCCCCGGCCCAGAACCTGAATGTGACGGGCAGCCAATTGATCTGGGATATGAACAAACAGGAAATCAATTCCCCCCTGGCTCTGACTCTGATCACGCCCCAGATTAATCTGACCGCCGACAAGGGCCGTCTTGATCTGCAACAGAAGCAGGCTTACTTGAATGGTAAGGTGCGGGGTACGGCTCAGAATCAGGCGGCGATCGGTGCGGATGCGGCCACCTGGAACTTGACGACTCAGGCTTTTACGGCAGATGGCAATATCACCTACAGCCAGCCGAGTCCTCCGGCGAATCTTGTGGGCACTAAGGCTTTTGGTACACTTCAGGACCAGCAGGTGACGATTACGGGTGGCCCGGAGGGTGACAATCGGGTGGTCACTGAGATTGTTTTGCCGCCGCCTAAGCAGTAGGCGATCGCCCTAGCCCGCACTTCTGTTGGCGAATTCAATTTGGGTGATAACCGACGATCGCATGGCCCACTGGGATTAAAATCCCAGGCTAACAGCTCAAACCCGTTGAAACGGGTTAAAAGCCTTGATTGGGGCATATTTCAGCCGTTCTATCTCCATGCAGTCAGTCTCCTAACCTGCTTTAGCTGGTTTTAGCTATGAGCCTCGGGTTTTACCCCCAGGCGGAGCAGCAGCGCAGCGGAGAATTCACCAACGGAATCCTTCAATCGTGGCCCGTACGTTATGATCGCAACAGAAACATTAACAAATGTAACGCTCCATGACAGCCGCCCTGCCCACCTCCCTAACGATCTCCACTCCCCCCTGGCATCCCCTCACCCCAATCTGGCAGGCCACCCCAGAGCAAATTCAAACTGGCATCCCCCATAGCCAACTCGCCCCCCCCTGGCAAATGCTGCTGCTCGGCGACGGCTCCCCCACCCGCATTCTGCAAGTCCTGACAGGCAAACCCACCGTCGTTGATGTCGTGGATATGTCGGCGATCGCCTTCAGCACCGACCAAGCCCCCTCGGTACTCGAACAAATCCCCGGACCCCGCCTGCGCCGCCAAGTCTGGCTCCGCAACGGCGATCAGCGCCTCGCCTACGCCACATCCTGGTGGGAGAGCAGCCATGTGGACGAGTATTTGCAAAATCGATCGCTCCCCATCTGGACCAGCCTCGGCCAACTCAAAACCGAACTCTACCGGGACGTGCTCGGCTTGCAATACGGCAACTCCCCAGAACTAGAAGCGGCATTCAATCAAAAAGGCCCCTTTTGGGGCCGCTATTATCTGTTCTGGCACAACGGCGTGCCGCTGACCTTGATTTATGAGGTGTTTTCGCCCAAGCTATCGCGCTTCCTGGGGCCGATCGCTGGCGATGTTTAACCAGGCCGAGGCCGATCGCCCCGCACCACACAGGGCGACCCATAGCAGACCTTGCCCTCAGGCAGATCCTTCAGCACCGTACTCCTGGCCCCCACCACCGTATTCGAGCCGATCGTCACCCCCGGCCCCACAAAACAGTCGCTGGCGATCCAGGCCCCATTGCCGATCGCAATTTCTTTCGTCACTAGATTAAAACTCGGGTCCGCCATATCGTGGCTGCCCGTACAGAGATAGCATTCCTGGGAAACCACCGCATGCTGGCCGATCGTAATGCGATCGAGACTATACAGCACCACATCATCGCCAATCCAGCTATGGTCACCGATCGCCAGCTTCCAAGGATAGGTCACCCGCGCCGTCGGACGAATCAAAACCCCCACCCCGATGTTTGCCCCAAACAACCGCAGGAGTTTCACCCGAACCCCACTGGCAAAATGCGGCGTCAACGGAAACACCACCCCCTGCACCAGCCACCACAAAAGGATGAACCAGCCGGGACGACCGCGATCGAACCAACCCTGGTCATAGGTCCGCAGATCCATCCAAGGCGCATCATCAACCGAAGGTCGGGGTTTTGACTGTGTGATCATGGAACCTCTGGTAGGGGCGCGTAGGGGCGCGCCCGCAATCTACGCAACAACAAATCGATCGAACCTCTACGCCTCAGCCTGAGCCTTCAAACTCTTCAACGCCGAAGCCTCAGCCCCCTGATTCAAAGACCCATTAAACTGCTGAAGCTCAAACAACTTCACCCCAATCTGAAACTCATACTGACTCAGCAGCCGCGCATAGATATAACCCGCCCGGCCATCCAAAAACCCCAACCGAATCACATAGGCCAGCACAAACCGCAAAAATGGCTTAAACGGCAGCCTCACCCAAATCTTCTTCAAAAAGCGCTTCCGCTGCACCGCCGTACCAAACAGATTCGCCCCAATAGTCCCATCCTTCCCCTGCCCCGTCAACGTATTGAGATAGACCTGCGCCTCCCAATTCGAGTAGCGATTATGACGCGCGATCCACTGATACATATCCCGGAAATCAATATGCAGCATGTCCTCTTTGAGGTGACCCACCTTCCCAGCCATCACCACATGCTCATGGACCTCATTGTCCCCCGTATTCCGGATCCCCTCAGTATTCAAATTCTCATAGCGACCCAACTTATGGCGGAACAGACGCAGATTCCAATCCGGGTACTTCCCACCAAAGCGAATCCACTGCCCCAGGAAAAACACCTTCCGGTTCAGGTAATAGCCCTCATACTCCGGATTCTCGATCGCCACCGCAATCTCATCCCACAATTCCGGCGTAATCCGCTCATCACAATCCACAATCAGCACCCACTCATGGCTGAACGGCAGATTCTCCAAGGACCAATTCTTCTTCTTCGGCCAGCGACCATTGAACTCAAACTGCACCACCTTCGCGCCATAGCTCTGGGAAATCTCAACGGAGCGATCGCGGCTCCCCGAATCCACCACAAAGATCTCCGCCGCCCGGCTCAGACTCTCCAGACAAGCAGGCAGATTGGATTCTTCATCCTTAGCCGGAATCAGAACAGACACAGGGAGTTTAGGAAGAGTCGTCTTCATGGAAAAACCTTTACGAAAGTGAGATCGAACACAAGCAAAACATCAACGCACAGCAGACATTTTTCCGGTAGGGGCGCATCGCATGCGCCCACCATCTCTGCCACAACACAGTCAACTCATCATTCCCGCCCGCCACCTAAAATCAGGCAGTGAATCTGCCGAATTCTGCCGTCATGACAGAAAACCCATACCTAAGCCCCAGACTTCTTCGTCCGCAACCGAAACATCGACGGCTGCGCACTCACCTGACTATCCTCGATCACCCGATAAAACAGCGCCTCATACTGCCCCAGCGACTGCTCAAACGCATAGCGCTCCAACGCAAACTGCCGCCCCTGCTTCCCCATCGCCTCCACCTTAACCGGCTGGGCATAGAGATCCGCGATCGTATCCGCCAGCGCCACCGGATTCTCCGGCTCCACCACCACACCACCGCGACTCTTCTCCACCGCCTTCGCCGCACTCCCCGTACTGGGCACCGAAGCCACGATCGCCCTCCCACTCGCCAACAACACCTGAGTCTTCGACGGCATATTGAACGACACCACATTGCGCCGCTGGACAATCAGGCCCAGATCCGCCGCCGCCAGCATCTCCGGCAACCGCTCACGGGGCTGGAACGGCAGCAGCTTCACATTCGTCGCACCACACTCCTGGCAGTAGGACTCCAGATTTGCCACCGCCTTCGCCTCACCGACAATCACAAACACAATTTCCGGGATATGGGACAACCGACTGGCCGCATCGATCACCGTCTCCAACCCCTGGGTCAGGGCAATATTCCCCGCATACAGCACCACAAACTTCCCTTCCAGCCCAAACTCCCGCCGGAACCCATTGTCTTCCTTCGGCAAAGGCCGGATGAAATTCGTATTCACCCAGTTCGGGATACAGGTAATCTTCTCCGGCGGCACACCCTTGCCCACCAGATTGTCCACAAAGCCATCGGCGATCACGCTCACCGTATGGGCCGTGCGATAGGCAAACTGCTCTAACTTCTCCATCGCCCCAATCAGCAGGGGGTTTGTCAGTAAACCCACATGAACCGCCGCCTCCGGCAGAATGTCCTGGACATTCAAGACCACCGGACAGTTGTAGAACTTGCCCAGCAGCGCCGCAGGCACAGACACAGGCAGCGGCGGCACCGTCAGCAAAATCACATCGGGCCGCCAGCCCCGCATCGCCTGGAACAGACTGGTGATGACAAAACTGCCGTCCAATAGCAGGCGATCGACCAAATTCGGCTTCGGCTTCACCCAGACATAGCTGCGCTGAATCGTCACGCCATTGCGCACTTCAGTCTGGTACAGCTTGCCCCGAAAGCCCTCATAGATTTGACGCTGCGGATAGTTCGGCATGGCAGTCACCACCCGCACCTCATGGCCGCGCTTCACCAATCCCTCGGCCAGCTCCGTCATCAACGGTGCGATCCCAATGGGTTCTGGGTAGTAGTTGTAAGCGTAAATGAGAACTCGCATAGATTTCAGTCGGGTGACGGCATTCACCTTCGATGTGGCAATTCAGTGGGCTCAAGAGCCCTTGGACTTAGATGAATCCCGACACATGCGATCGAGCCTAACGTCACAACGAATCATGACTGCCCAAAACCAAACCCAACTTTGTATCAAATCAGCCCACTGCAAGAGCACAATGGCAAGATAGCCATTAGGTTTAGATTAGCCACTAGGTCGATCCCATGAAAGAGATTGCAGGAAGACTTTAGGCAATCTTCTTAGGACCATGGGTCAGTCTGAAGATTGGCTGAAGAAGCCTGGGGATCTCACTTGATTTAGCTTGCCCTTTGAAGTATTTCTAAATACATTGCATTTACGGATCTCTCCGCAATTCTTAATTAGGTAAACTTGCCAATCTTTTTAATATCTCAGGAGAGGTAATTTCTTTATGTCCGTGTTTCCCCCAAGTGCCTAGGTGTCCTGGCCTGGCACGATCGCATCATAGATCGCCGAATAATCCAGCGCCGCCAAGTTTTGCGCCAAAGCCTGCGTGAGTACGGAAGCTATAGCCTCACTGACTTCGATATTTAAACCTTTCGGTAATGCTGCGGTGTTAAATAACCGCATATCCTTCAACAGGTGCTGGGTGGGGAAGTTGGGGTTTTCGTAGTTGCGATCGAGCATGCGTTGGAGTTTTTTATCAAAGGTTGGGGCGTAGAGGGCGCTCTGCCGAAGGATTTCCATGAAGCCCTCGATCGGTGTCCCACTCTGCTGCACCAACCCCAGGCTGAGGCTAAACCCCGCTGTTAGGGACCCAATCAACTGATTGAGGGCGAGTTTAACCACAGCCCCGCTGCCGACCGGGCCAATCCATTTGGGATCCGGGCCAAATAGTTTCAAAATCGGCAGGACGCGATCGAAGTCCTCGGGATCAGCGCCCACCATGATGATCAAGCTGCCCGATCGCGCCTCTGGAATGCTCCCCAGCACCGGGGCTTCTAGGTAGCGGCCTCCGAGGGTTGTCACCCGCGTGGCGATCGCGGTACTTTCCTGGGGCGCGATCGTCCCCATCTGAATCACGGTCTTCCCAGCCCAATCCAGGGTTTCAGAGAACAAACATCCCTCGATCGCCACCGCATCCGCCAGCATCAGCACGATTATCTCGGACTGGGTGATGACTTCCCCCGGTGTTTGGGCAGAAACCGCGCCGTTCTGGACTAGGGCGGTTGTTTTCTCGCGGGTGCGGTTGTAGACGGTCAAACTGTGGCCTGCCTGGAGGAGGCGATCGCCCAAGGGTCCACCCATCAAGCCTGTTCCAATCAATCCCATCTGCATGGCGACACCTAGGAAAACTGTTGCGCGTAGAATTTGGCATAGCGACCCTGCTGGGCAAGTAGCGCATCATGGCTGCCGGACTCGACCACCTGGCCCTTGTCCATCACCAAGATGCGATCGACCCGCCGCACCGTCGCCAGTCGGTGGGCAATGATAAACACCGTGCGATCCTCCATGATCCGCTCCAAAGCCTCCTGCACCAGGGCCTCCGACTCGGAATCCAGGGCGCTGGTGGCCTCGTCCAGGATCAAGATTCGGGGATTGAGCAGGATGGCACGGGCGATCGCCAGTCTCTGCCGCTGACCGCCCGACAGGTTCACGCCCCGCTCCCCCACCCAAGTGTGGTAGCCCTGGGGAAACTGACTAATGAACTGGTGGGCATTGGCGATCTTGGCCGCTTCCTCCACCGCCGACATTTCAAACTCACTCTGCCCAAAGGCGATGTTTTGGGCGATCGTCCCGGCAAACAAGGTCGTCTCCTGGGGCACAATCCCAATCTGCCGCCGCAGACTGCGCAGGGTCACCGATCGCACATCCACACCATCCACCCGAATGCTGCCCTCCTGGGGATCGTAAAACCGGGGAATCAGGTTAACCAGCGTGGTTTTGCCCGCACCGGAGGCACCGACTAGGGCGATCATTTCCCCCGGCTCCACCTGGAGGTCCAGGCTTCTAAGCACCATTTGGGATCGATCGTAGGCAAAGCTCACCTGGTCAAAGGTCACCTTCCCAGAAATCGGGGGCAGGGCCTTGGCTCCCGGCACCTCTGTGATGGTCGGCGGGATGGCAATCAGCTCAAAAATCCGATCGACCGAAGCCTCCCCCTGCTTGAACTCGTTGTAGTTGCTAGCCAGGATATTCACCGGGTCGATCAGCATCGACACCGCCACACAGTAGCTGCCGAACTCAATAGAGGTAAGCTTCCCAGCATTAATCAGCCAGACCCCTAGGAAAAAAAGCAGACAGAAGGCCAGGGTTTGCAACAGGCCTACGACGGGGTACTCGATCGCCCGCAGCCGATCCGCCGTATACTTCGCGTCCCGGTTACGCTCGGCCTCCTGGGTGAAGCGCTCCATGCTGTACCCTTCTGCGGCAAAGGCCTTAATCAGCCTTATCCCACTCACCGTCTCCACAATCAGGGCCGACAGGTCCGACACCCGCCGCTGACTGCGATGGGACAGATTCCGCATCTGCTCCCCAAACCAACCAATCAGCACCACCATCAAGGGCGCAATGATCGCCGTCGCGAGTGTCAATTGCCAGCTCCGATAGATCATGAACCCCAGCACCCCAATCAACTGCAAAATGCAGGGCACAAACTGGTGGAACAGCTTGCCAATCACTTCGCCGATCCGATCGAGGTCCTCGGTCATCCGATAGCTCAGGTCCCCGGTCTGGGCCTTCTCGAAGTAGCTCAAGCTCAGGGATTGCAGATGGGAGAAGGTATCCTTACGCAGGTTGAAGGTCGTGGCCAGGGCCGCCCGAGCTGAGAGAGAATCCTGACCATACTGGGCAATCTTCTGGATCGTCAAGACCGCCGCCGCGAAGATGACCAGATCGATCACCTGGTTGACCTTGCCATTCCCAATACAATCAAACAAAATCTTCGACTTATCCGCCAAAATTGGCCAGATCGACGTATACACCAGCGTGCAGAGAATCGCCCGACCCAGGGTCGGCCACTGTTGCCGCACGTAGGGCCACAGCAACCAGTAGTTGGAGCGATGACGGGATGGGGAAGGCAGGGATGCGGGAATGGCTTCGTTCAAGGGCAGGGCCTATCCAAAAAAGGAACAACGATAGAGATCCGATGACGGGGCGATCGCGCAGTTTGGTTCCCACCGAAGGAACCGCCATAGCCCAACCCTCTCGCGATCAAAACTCCAGCCAATAGCCTATCAAAGATCAGTCCTCGCGCAGGAGGGATCTGGGCGGTTTGGGTTAAGGATTTTTTCGACAGGCCCTACAGGATTCGAACCTGTGACCGACCGCTTAGAAGGCGGTTGCTCTATCCAACTGAGCTAAGGACCCAAAATTGCCCTCCCTAATCTAGCAGGTGTACGTTCCTTTGTGAGATTTTTCGCATATAACGATAGGGAAGTTTCTGTAAATTCGCTCGAAATTTTCCTGGGGATGTAAATCGCCGCACCCAAAAAGGGAACTGAATAGGTAGGGGCTACCGCAGCGCTGGCTATGGCGACCGACCTTGAATGTTGGGGTTTATGAGCATGGATTTGCTGCAAGGCACAATGGCTTTGCCATATATCGATACGACCGTTCACACTGAGACCATCCCAGAACTCAATCCCAAACGTCATGTTCATTTTGAAACGGCAGGATGTGGAAATCACCAATGTCCAACATCCCAAACGCGACCAAAAGGTAAGCATTCTTAATTACCAGGGCATGACCTTCCGCTTGCTCAGTGTTTTTCCGGCTGGCCAGGAGGAAGAGGCCAGAACCTTTTGGCGAGAGCTGACGGACAACCAAGGTAAGGCCTGTGTGCTACTGGAAGAATCAGCCCGCTACAGCGTCTGGGGGAAGGTGCGCCTGGAGCAGTTGTTTAATGAACCCGCCGCTGCCCCTGGTCCCACGGTCAGCAGTGGGGGAGTCGCGGCCATGCCCCCATGCTGCATTCAGGGCACCCTCCTGATGTTGCAGTCCCTATATATGGACATCGAAGACCTGCTCGGGGCCAAACAAAGTGCGGCCTTCCAGCGTGAACTGTCCCAAATCTTCAAGCAGGGACAGTTTAGCCAGACAGAGGGGGCCGATGCGATCACCTATCTGCTCACCCATGACCCCCTCAATAGCCTCCAACCGCCCCCCTGGCGGGAACAGCAGGTGGTCAATCTGCTCCAAGAGATGCACCGCCTGGGCAAGAGTGCCTTCGGCAAAGCCTCCTTTGCATCTCGGGTGCTGGAAGTCTTGCAGGATATGCCGAGCGGCGATCGCAGCACCTTCCAGGAATGGCTGTCCAAGTCCCCGGTAGCTGCCCTCTGGCGCTAAATCCTGCGCCCAAACCCACAGTCCCAGTCCAACCTCTCCGACAAAACCCCTATGAGAAATTCTGTCAGTCCCACATCTGCTAGCGGTAATTCTGGCCTTCCCCTGTTGCTCCTGGCCATTTGGGGCTTTTTAGCCTTTATGTTTTTCCTGCTGTTCAGCATTCCTGATCCCACCACGGGCTATCCCGAATGGTATTCCTGGGGGACTGCGGTCTTTGAACTGGTGGCTTTTTTTACGGCCTCTCTGCTCTGCTTCCGCAATGGTTTTAGTCCCCAGATCGCCAGCAGTCGATCGGTCTGGCTATGCCTAGGTCTGGGCATGGGCTTTTACTTCGTGGGCAATATCTTCTTTATCTTCTGGGAGAGCGTACTCAAGCGATCGGCCGATGTCTCCCCCGGCGATCTGTTCTACATCGTCACCTACCTCTGTCTGGCCATGGCTATGGGGTTGGCTATCTTCAATCGTCGGTTGAGCCTGGAGCCTGTGCAGTGGGCGATCGTGGCGATTATGACGGCGGTGGGGGTGCTGATCGCGGCGAAGTTGCAGTTGGATACGCCAGCGGTGACGAAGGCGAATGTGCTAGTGGAACCAACGAAGGTGGAACTGTTGGCGGAGGTGTCGCAGGGCGATTTGTTGGCCCAGGCAGCTCCAGCCAAACCTGCGCCTACCCTGAAGGCAGCGCCGAAAAAGCCTGCGACGCCCGTACCGACTAAGGCGCCAGTCAAAGCAGCACCCGTGGAGGCTGAAATTCCGGCTCCGGCATGGGTAACGGCGATTGAGGAGAGCTTGCAACCCCTGAAGCCTGTGCTGAGTCTGTTCTATGTGGCGATGGATCTTATCTTGCTGGTGGGTTCGACGATTTTGCTGCTGGCCTTTTGGGGCGGGAAGTTTGCCCAGTCCTGGCGGATGATCGCGGCGGCGACCTTCTGTCTCTACATTGCGGATGTCTGGTTCAAGTATGCAACGGATCACATTGAGGGTTACCAGAGCGGTAGCTTTCTCGAAGTGGGTTGGGTGCTCTGTGGTGTGCTGTTTGGGGTGGCGGCATTGCTGGAGTACAGCGTTAGCCAAGCCCGTCGCAACACGAGTCGCCGTCGGGCCTAGGGATTGGTCTGGAGGATAGGGCGGGTGACTCCTAGGGGTCACCCGCTTTTTTAGGGCTCATTTTGGAGCGGCGGGCACCCGGTTGCGCTGCATGATGCCCAGGGTCGTGACGTCCGTGGTGCCCTGGGTGGGGGTTAGTTCCATGGGACGGGCGACGGGTTTGCCCCAGAGGCTTTGGCCCTGTTGGAGGAGGACATCCTGGCTCGATCGCAACCCATCTAAGTTCGCCCCCCGATTGATCACGCTAAACAAGACGACGCCTTGATCGCGCGTGGGAAGAAACCCGGCTAGGGCACTGACATCATTCAGGGTTCCGGTCTTGACCACCGTGTAGATGGGGATTTCCCGGTCCTCGATGGTGCCCTTGTCGGTACCGGAGATGGGGAAGAGGTCAGCGATCGTCATGCCCTGGCCCTCCGCGTAGCGCTTGACGGCGGCAAACATCGCGGCGACGGCATGGGGGGAGATACGGTTTTCGACGCCGAGGCCTGATCCGTTGGCGAGCAGGATTTCATTGGGCGAGATCCCAGCGGCTTGGGCGGCCTTGGTGGCGGTGGCCTGGGGGCCACCGAGGAGCCGCGAGAGCACCTCGGCCATGACGTTGTTACTGTAGATGTTGAGGCGTTTGACCAGGTTCCAGAGGGGGAGGGACTGGTGCTGAATCAGCAGGTTGGCCTGGACGGGTTGGGCGTAGCGGACATTGCCGGAGATCGCCACCTGGGGTTTGATGGCCAGTTTGGCGTTGGGGGGGAGTTTTGTAAAGGTTTCGGCCATGTCGCCGGACCAGGTGCCTGCGTTGAGGGCCTGTTTGAGGAGGGTGCCGGACTTGAGCGGATCCCACTCAAAGTTCATCATGAAGTTGCCTGTGATCACCAGGTCCCCGGTGACTTGGCGAATGCCGATCTGGTTGAGGGCGACACCTAGGGCGATCGCCTCTTCGGTAACAAACATCGGGTCACCGCTGCCCTGGACGATCAGGTTGCCCTGGAGGACACCGTTTTGGACAGCGCCGTCGGTGGCGATTAGGGTGTCGAACTGGTGCTGGGGTCCCCAGGTCTCCAGGGCGGCCAGGCTCGTGGCGACCTTGGTGAGGGAGGCGGCGGGTAGGGGGGTTTTGCCTTGGTTATTGGCCAGGAGGGCGACACCGGACTGCATCCAGAGGCCCTGCTCGTTGGTGGGTAGGCCCTGGGCGGAGAGTTTTTTCAGGTATTGGCCGAGGAGCTGCTGGGCTCGGAGATCGGCGGTTTCGATCAGGACGCTCCAGGGTTCCCCAATGCGGCGGCTGACGCCCATGGCATCTTTGATTTGCAGGGGCGTTTGGGGTTGGCCAGTCAGGTTGATCCAGAAGGTGGTGAGGAAGTCTAGCAAGGTTGATGCCTCCTAAATCGAAACGGGATGCGACTATAAGAGAGTCTACGGCATTGTTTTGATTTGGTTGAGGGAGTTTTTCAGTGGCAGAACAAAGGCCGATCGGCCCCTCGGAGACATCTGCAAAAACGCCGCTGGGGCTGATCCCAATCGGGTGATTCGGAAACTGCCGATCGCCACGGGGATCCTAGGCGGTGCCCTTCTGTTGACGAACCGCATCTTGTCGGCGGATCTGAATGCGCCGCAGTCGCGATCGGATGTGGTGGGGACGATTTTGAGTGCGGTGCTGATTCTGATGGGTCTTTTGTGGGAGCGGATTCAGCCGAGCCTGCCGGAGACGGTGGTTTTGGAAGGAACAGAAGGGTTGTTCTGGGCTGAGGATTTACCCGACGACCTCAAGGCGGAACTGGCCTGGGCCTCAAAATTACTACTCAAAACCACGGTGACGCGGACGGTGGTGGTGGTCCAGGGCGATCGCGTGCTTCTGCGTCGGGGGGTGTTGCCGGAGCAATCTGTGGTGAAACCGGGGCAGATCGTCCAACGGGTCCTAACGACTGGGAAGCCGATCTATTTGGTGGCGCTGAAGCACTATCCGGGTCGGGTGGAGTTTGACTACCTACCAGCCAATACCCAGGGGGTGATCTGTCAGCCGATCGGCTCAACCGCTGTGATGATTCTGGCTGCCAATGCGCCGCGCAGTTACACACAACAGGATGAAGCCTGGATTGCGGGTATTGCGGAAAAACTGGCCTATAGTTTGGAACGGTCCGCCTGCTAAATCTCTCCTATGCTTCTCTATCTCCTCGCCACGATCGCCGTCCTCCTAGCCTCCGCCACTCTGGCAGCCCGCTGGTTTAGCAAAACCCCCCTCGTTGCTCTCCTAGCCCTGCTGGTCCTGGTCCTCACCCAAATCACAGGCATTCAACTGGTCCTTGGCGCTCTAGGCCAGCTCTACCCGATCGCCATCACCACGTTCGCTATTGCCCTCTGCATCCTCCTCCTATTCCTCAGCCGCAACGCCAGCGCGATCGAAGTTTTCGACGGCAATGACAAACCCCCGCTCAAACCCCTGACCTGGGTTGGTCCGTTGATGGTTGGGCTGTTGATCATTCGGCCGCTCCTGCCGATGGTGACGGAACTCCTCCAGCAGGTCCAGCAGGTCCATCCCCTGGGCTGGGACGTGGTCAGCTACCATCTGCCCAATGTAATCGACTACATTCAGGCCCATAGTCTCTGGAGCCTGACGGGCAGCTACGCCTACTATCCCGGTGGCAACGAACTCCTCAATCTCTGGAGCATGGGGCCACTGCGTCACGAAGGGGGGCCATCGGTCTGACCACGCTCACCCTCGAACTGGGCATTGCTTTGACGATCGGGCTGCTAGTGCGATCGCTATTGCCCATCCACCCGGTCTTCCAGGGTCTCTTCGCCATCCTCACCCTGGCCACCTGCCTCCACGTGCCGCCGCTGCAAACCATGCTGTTCGATCTGGGTCGTAACGACATAACGATCGCCTTTTGGCAGGTGTTGGCACTCTGGCTATGGCTTCAACTCGATCGCCACCCCACAACCTTCTGGCAAATCAGCCTCGGCGTTTGCACAGGCATGTTGATCGGCATCAAACCCAATGGGGCATTTTTGGCCCTGGCACTATGGGGGCTGGTGGGTGTGAAAAACGTGCGATCGCTACCCCGGATCATTCTGCCAGCCCTGGCGATCGGAGGTTTCTGGTACCTGCGCAACTTGATTGCCTTCGGTCGGCTCTCTCCGCCAAACCAGCTCGCCGGAGCCATGGACCTGAGCATCGCCACGAATTTGCTAAACCCCCAGCTCTACGCCCTGAATGCCCCGCTGCTCTGGCTGATCGGCAGTTTTGTGATCGCGATCACCACTTTGGTGGCAAAACCGACGACACCGATGAAACTCACCGCCACCTGGATCTTGGTTTCGATTCTCGGTCTGGTCCTCACCCCCAGCGGCGCGGGCTACTTCATGGGTTCGGGTAAAACATTCTTGATTCAACTGCGCTACGGCGCGGCGATCGTCCCCTTCACGCTATTACTTCTGGGATGCTGGCTCGATCGCCTCAGTCCCGATCGCTGGAAATACCCCACCACCCTAGATGAACAACTGACAAAAACCAACCATCTCAGCAGCAGACTGGCCCTGACGATCGCCCCCCTCATCCTCACCACCCTCGCCCTCCTCACCACGACCTACAAACCACCCCAGGGTCTTCCCGCCTACGAAGGCATCTTCTTCCCCTTCGGCAAAACCCCCAGTGGCCTCTACGCTTGGGTGCAGGAGAATCTGCGCGATCGCACCATCTTCTCCGTCGGCCCCCGTCCCCTGGGCCTCTACGGCCCCAACTGGAGCAACCGCGTGATCGCCCACCTCGGAGCCACCCACATCCCGGAAATCCCGGCTGACACCACCGACGCGATCATCACCTACGACCCCTTTACCAAAAAACTCCCCGACAACCTGCGCCAAGTCGCTCAGCAGCCGGGCTGGACCATCACCTACCAAGATGCCCTGGCCCTGGTTTTGCACAGAACACCAAAAAACTAAGCTTTTAGGCTAGGGTAGAGGCAAATGAACCCGCAAGTGATTTTCCCTGTATGGTTGCTCTCTACTGGCTTTTGGTTTTGGTAATGGTCGCGGGGGTGATTGGTGCCGCACTACCTGCTGTCCCTGGCACCAGCATTATTTTGGCAGCGATCGTCGTCTGGGGTTTGGTCCTCGGCAATTTCTCCCTCGTTGCCTGGCCCCTGGGTGTGGCGATCGCGGTTTTGGTCTTCAGCTTTGGGATTGATTTCCTGGCGGGCTACTGGGGCGCTGAGAAAGCGGGCGCTAGCAAATGGGGGCAAATTGGCTCAGTCATCGGTATGATTGTGGGATTCTTTGGGCTTTTACCTGCCCTACCCTTCGGTGGTCCCCTGGTCGGGCTGATGGTCGGCCCCCTGGTGGGTGCCTTCGTGGGTGAATTTCTATACTGCAAAGATGTCGTGCGATCGGCCAAAGCAGGTATCGGCATTGTGGTCGGTACCGTTTTGGGCTGTCTGATCGCGAGGGAGTATTGGCGATCGCCCCCGTCGTCGTGTTTATTGTGACGACGATCACCACAATTCCGCGTTAGGAACACCATTATTCCGCGCTAGGAACACCCCTGCATAACCCGAGTCAACATAACCTATAGCTAGTCAGACCGATGAACCTAGGATAAGGCGATCGCCACCTCCGCAATTCCACTGGGATTTGCCCGGATTTGCCGCCGCGCCTTAGCCGACCACGTACGGATCTAGCACCCCTATCCTGGGGCAAACTGACTACAGGAGCGTAGGCCTCAACAAATGCCAAGCGCGATTCCCAGATACCGCACACACCAGAACATTGATCACGATGGGGGAGCACTAGCTGTGCAGACAACCAAGCATCAGCAAATCTTAGGCTATTTCATTGAAGAGGCGAAGGAGCACCTTGACTCCATCGAACATGGCCTCCTCAACTTGAAAGCCACCATGGCCGACCAGGAGGAGATGAACCAAGTCTTCCGCGCCGCCCACTCGATTAAGGGTGGGGCCGCCATGTTGGGCTTCAATAGCATTCAGCGTGTCTCTCACCATCTAGAGGACTATTTCAAGCTCCTCAAGGAAAATCCTGTTGAGATCGATCACAAGCTAGAGGATTTGTTCCTAAAAAGCTTTGACGCCCTCAAGGCCCTGGTCGAACAGCTCCAAAGCACCTTTGGTCTGAGGGACGAAGACGCAGCCCAAATCCTCCAATCCACCGAACCCATCTTTGCGGAACTGGGCAAGTACCTGGATTCGCTGATCAAGAAGGGCGCTGGTGCCCCCGCAGGTCCGGCTGTGGCCCCCGATGCGGCGGAGCAGATCACCAAGATTCTCAAGGTGATGCTTCAGCTCTTCAAACAGGGCGACGTGCCCAAGAGCCGTCAGCAGCTCGTGGCCCTCTGCAACCGCCTGCAGCAGCTCAGCCCCGCCTCCAAGGGGTGGGTAACGATTGTCCAGGCGTCAGGTCGGGCGATCGCCAACCCCCGCGCCTCCTTCGCCCTGCTCGCACCCTTGGTAATCAAGGAACTGAAGCAATCGAGCGATCTATTGCTGACGGGCCGATCGAGCGAAATCATGCCGAGCAAGACCCTCCAGCAGTTGATCACCGCCCGTCCTGCTGCCGCTCCAGCCCCAGCGCCCGTACCGACCCCCACCATGGCCATGCCCATGGCGATTAGCATGGCTTCCATGCCTAGCCGGGAGGTTGCCAATGCCGACGATCCATCTAAGGCCACCGTCGTTACTGGACTCCGCCAGCGTCAAATTTCCATCCCCAGCGAACCGCGTGCTGCGGCCAAGGCTTTACTGGATGCATTTAACAAGAATGAATTGATTCAGATCGCTGAATTCTTGATGAAGGCCATTCAATAACAGTTGAATCAAACCTCAAATTCAGCGGCGATCGCCCAGGTAACAAACCCTGACGATCGCCGCTGAATCTGTTTGGGCCAGATCAGAGCGCCACGGGCTGCGGCGATCGCGGCAGCCTCTGCCACACTGGCGGTTGCCACCTGGGTTTGGACTGCGATCGAAGGGGATGGCACGGTGATGGCTGCCAGTTCTGCGGGTTCAAACGTCCGCAATTGCCAGGCATATTGGGCGACGAGGGCTTGGATTGCAGGATGGTGGTTTTTGGAGGCGATCGTGGCTATCCCGGCGATCTGAGTTTTGTCCAACTGCGTTTGGTGCAAAACTGCGGCGATCGCCTCGGCCAAATCCCCTGCCGAAACCGCCGTTTGCAAGCCCACGCCGAGCCATAGATTACGCTTCATAACAGAGGGCCAACTTCGGTTATTTTGGATAAGGAGATAAATCTTAATCTAAACCCACACACCGAGAACCTATATGACCGAAGCATCCCTCTCCCCTGTTGTTCAAGCCATGCTGCGGCCTGAATTCTATCCCCACCCCGTCCAGGGCGAAGTGGAACTGCTCCAAACCCATGTCTCCTACGTATTCCTCACGGGCGACTATGTTTACAAAGTCAAAAAGCCCGTCAACTATGGCTTCCTCGACTTTTCCGACCTGCCCAAGCGCCAACATTTCTGCCACGAAGAACTCCGCCTCAACAAACGCGGCGCCGCAGACCTCTATTTAGAAGTGGTTTCGATCGGCCAATCCGGAGATACCTTCACCCTCGGTAGCGGTGAACCCGTCGAATACGCCGTCAAAATGAAGCAGTTCCCCCAGAGTGCGCTGCTCAGTGAGATGTTCGATCGCGGCGAAGTCACCACAGGCACCATGGTGGACCTGGCCAAGGTTGTCGCCAGGTTCCACGCCAAGTCCGACAGCAACGACCATATCCGCACCTACGGAACGGTCGAAAAAATCCGCCAAGCCTTCGACGAAAACTACGAGCAAAGCGCCGGATTTGTCGCCATGCTCCCCAACGGCGGTCCCCAGACCCAAAAGCAGTTTGATGAAACCAAGGCCTATAGCGATCGCATCTTCGCTGAAAACGCTGATTTGTTCGTCGATCGCGTCAAGGCCGACAAGATCCGCGAATGCCACGGCGACGCCCACCTGCGCAACATTGCGATGTGGAACGGGGCGATCACCCTGTTCGACTGTATCGAATTCAACGAGCCCTTCCGCTTCGTCGATACGATGTACGACCTGGGCTTCATCTGCATGGATTTGGACGCTCGTAAACGCCCGGATCTGGCCAACGCCCTACTCAACGCCTATCTCGAACAAACCGGAGACTGGGAAGGTCTGCAAGTCCTACCCCTGTACCTCAGCCGCCAAGCCTACGTCCGCGCCAAAGTAACCTCCTTCCTACTCGGCGACCCCTCGGTCCCCGATGCCGTCAAGCAGGATGCCGCCAACACCGCCGCCGACTACTACAAACTCTCCTGGGAATACACCGCCCCCAAAACCGGGAAACTGATCGTCATGGCGGGCCTCTCCGGTTCCGGCAAGAGCACCACGGCCAAACAACTGGCCCAAAAGCATAACGCCATCCACCTGCGATCGGACGCCGTGCGCAAACACCTCGGCGGTATATCAGTAGAGGAACGCGGAGACGCTACCCTCTATACCCCCGAAATGACCCAGAAGACCTACGATCGCCTCCTCTCCTTGGGCAAAACCCTGGTCGAGACAGGCTACACCGTGATTTTGGATGCCAAGTACGATCGCGTGGCCTTGAGAGCTGGGGCGATCGCCGCCGGAGCGACCATTCTCCACTGCGATGCCCCCGCCGAGGTTTTGACGGCCCGTGTGGCGGCTCGCACGGGGGACATTGCCGATGCGACGCCGGAGGTTTTGGCGCAGCAGACGATGGAGGCTTTTACGGAGGCTGAGCGATCGTCGGTCAAAACAATCGATACAACTCAAGATATCGAGGCACAATTAAAGAGCCTTGGTTTCTAATTGGTTTCTAACTCCCCCGTTCCTCCATGACCATCCCCCAAAACGAAGTTGCATCGAAGGGTTTTTCCGCTGGAATTCGCCTCTGGCTAGTGTTTTTGCTAGCCTTCTATTGGCTGGGCTATCCGGCCTGGTTGAGTATTACCTTTGGCCTTCTGATGGGGGGATGTGGGGGTTTGATTGTGTCCTGGTGGGAGACGAAGGAGGATGCCTCTAAGGCAGAAGCACCGCCTGAGGATCAGAGCCTTGAGGATATTGCCGACGATCGCCAGCGGCAGAGTCGGTACTATGCCCGTCGTCGTCGGGCGAAGAAGAAGAAGTCGGAGGGGTTTATGTTGCCGCCGGTGTTCGATCGGATTGCGTTTTGGCGATCGCGCTAACCGCACTGCGCTCTCTGCCGCAACAAATGATCGCACAGCACCAAAGCCACCATAGCCTCCACCATCGGCACCGCCCGAGGTAGGACGCAAGGATCATGCCGTCCCTTTGCTGAAAGTGTGGTGTCATCTCCCGCGTTGCTGACGGTTTGCTGTTCCTTGCGAATGGTGGCCGTGGGTTTGAAGGCGACGCGGAGGGTGATGTATTCGCCGTTGGAGATGCCGCCTTGGATGCCGCCGGAGTTGTTGGTGACGGTGCGGATGCGATCGCCCTCCATATAGAAGGCGTCATTATGCTCGCTGCCCTTCATGGTGGTGCCGAGAAACCCCGACCCGATCTCAAAGCCCTTGGTCGCGGGTAAGGACATTACGGCTTTAGCTAAGTCTGCTTCAAGTTTGTCAAACACAGGTTCCCCGAGGCCCACGGGACAGCCCCGCACGACGCATTCGAGGACGCCACCCAGGGAATCGCCTTCGTCGCGGGCCGATTCAATCAGGGCGATCATCTGCTCCGCTGCGGTTTCATCGGGACAGCGGACGATGTTGCGATCGACCATCTCCATGGTCACGGTGGTTTGGTCCACGGTGCTATCGAGATCCTTGATGCGCTTCACGTAGGCGACAATCTCGACGCCTGCTTCGCTGAGGATTTTACGGGCGATCGCCCCCGCTGCCACCCGTCCGATGGTTTCCCGCGCCGAAGAGCGGCCACCGCCCGCCACCGATCGAATCCCGTACTTGGCATCATAGGTGGCATCGGCATGGGAGGGCCGATATTTCACGGCCATGTCGCCGTAGTCCTGGGAGCGCTGGTCTTTGTTGCGGACCAGGATGGCGATCGGGGTTCCTGTCGTCTGGCCTTCATGGAAGCCGGAGAGGATCTCACAGGTGTCCTCTTCCTTACGGGGCGTGGTGATTTTGCTTTGGCCGGGACGGCGGCGATCGAGTTCGAGCTGAATCTCTTCCGTCGTGATCGCCAACTTCGGCGGACAGCCATCTATGACGACACCCACCCCGCCTCCATGGGACTCGCCGAAGGTGGTGATGCGGAATAGGTGACCGAAGGTGCTGCCCATAGGTTGTCTGCCTGTGATTGTAGATATTGCGCGACAAACCCCTTTCAACGTAGGGTTTTGCAGCTTTCTATCCTAGCACCATGGCGATCGGCCCTGGGGTAGATTGGATGACGTTTATCACCGTGGAAGCATTGCCCAGATACAACAAAACCCCGCCGAAGCGAGGTTTTGTCACGTAACTATGAAATATGGGTCGCCTGGGATTCGAACCCAAGACCAGTCGGTTAAAAGCCGAATGCTCTACCGCTGAGCTAGCGACCCTCAGCTGCGTAACCTTGGTTAATATAGCATGACACCCCCGGATTTTTGCAAGCCCTTTCTAGAAAATCTTCCCAACCCACCCCATACGCTAAATGGCCGAGGAAACCCCCGGCGATCGTGAGCAACATAGCGGAATCTACGCAGGAAACCACTGAGATACCGTTGTCACTCAGCATTTTCTCGGAGTATTCTGAAAGACATAGAGGTTGTCGTCGGGAACGGATGTCTAAAGGTAGATCTCCTAGGGTAGATTCCCAAATCCCCAAATCCCCGTTACAACTAGATAGCCCTTTCCATTCACGGGAGAAGTAACAATGTTTTCCACCTACAGCAACACCACCGTGTTCCAAATCGCTTCCCCCTGGGCAAAGTTCTGTCAGTTGTTTTCCCAGCGGCAAGTGGTCCAGGCTGTAGTCCCTGGGGCGATCGACCTAGAAATCGCCAGCAGCCTCGATGCCTTCACCAGCCTCGAAGAAATGGCACCGGGCATGGACTGGCAAAACCTGCTGGCCGCCACCTGGGGTTTGCCCGCTGTGGCTGAGCACTAATGCTCGAACAGGTTTTGGTACTGCAACAGATCCAATTGAGCAAAGGTCGGCAGGCAGTGGAAGCATTCCTCGGCAAGCGCCAGCCGTCCTTCTCGCTCCAGCATCATGATTAATTTGGCCCGCGCTTCGATTAGGTAGCGCACATCATTGGCGGCATAGCGCAGTTGCTTTTCAGAGAGATTCGCCGCATTGCCCCAGTCAGAACTTTGGGAGCTTTTATCCAGCTCGACACCCACAACTTCCTGGATCAGGTCCTTCAGGCCATGGCGCGGCGCATAGGTGCGGACCAGCTTACTGGCAATCTTCGTACAAAACAGCGGCTGGACAATGATCCCCAGGTGATGGCGCAGGGTCGTAATGTCAAACCGGGCAAAGTGAAAAATTTTCGTACTGTGGGGCGCTTCCATCAATTGCTTGAGATTGGGCGCTGTGGTTTGGCCCTGTTGGATCCGGACGACGGTGACGCGATCGCCCCCGTCACAGAGCTGTACTAGACAAAGGCGATCTCTGAGGGGCAGTAGACCCATGGTTTCGGTGTCCACGGCGATGGCGTCACTTGTCATGTAGAGCGCTAGGCGATCGGCGGACAGGTCACCATCTAAGATCTGAAAATCGTTCGGTTCCATGGTTTACTTCCGAGGTTCGTAGAGGATGATCCGGTTTCCGTCGGGATCATACAGGTAAACCTCCCGGCCATGGGATACCTGTTGAATAGGGCCAGGATCCTCCATGTTTAGGGTTGCTAAATAAACGAGGGTTTCGTCTAGGTTGGGCACCTGGAAGCAAAGGCTGAGCGTAGGGTAGGCCGCCGGGGGTTCCTGTTCCTCTAGCTTCGGTCGGTAGATCGCCAGCTTCCAGCCGCCGAGATCAAAGGCTCCGTAGCGATCGGTCTGGAGTCCCTCGGGTTCCTGGGCTAGGAGCTGGCTGTAGAAGGCGATCGATCGATCCCACTGGGGTGCAGCCAGGGTGACAAAGGCTTGGGTATAAATCATTTCAACGAATCTCTAGGATTAGGTCATCAAAGAACCAACAATCGGCTGATAATAGTTTGGCAATAGAGCTTGAGTCCGGCTCTAGAAATTTTTCTGTTGGGTAACGGATATGAAATTGGCGGTAAGGGTTCAGCAGGTTACACCTTCGCTGACATTGGTTGTGGACGCAAAGGCAAAAGCGATGAGACGCGAAGGCATTGATGTCTGCAGTTTCAGTGCGGGGGAGCCTGACTTTGAGACCCCCCACCCACATTCGCCAAGCGGCCATCGATGCCCTCAACAGTGGCAAGACCCGCTACGGCCCCGCCGCTGGGGAACCTGCCCTGAGAGAAGCGATCGCAACCAAACTCCAGCGCGACAACAATCTCACCTACGCCCCCGAAAACATCCTCGTCACCAACGGCGGTAAACATTCTCTCTACAACTTGATGATGGCCCTGCTCGATCCGGGCGACGAGGTGATCATCCCGGCTCCCTTCTGGGTCAGCTACCCCGAAATGGTCAAGCTGGCCGATGGTGTCCCCGTGATTATCCAAACTACGGCTGAGGCAGGCTACAAAGTATCCCCCGAACAGCTCCGCGCCGCCGTCACCCCCAAGACCAAGCTCGTGGTGCTCAACTCGCCTTCTAATCCTACGGGCATGGTCTATAGCCCCGACGAAATTCGGGCCTTGGCGAATGTGATCGAAGAAGAAGACCTGCTAGTGGTCTCCGACGAGATCTATGAAAAACTCCTCTACGACGGGACCGAACACCTGAGCATTGGCTCGATTAGTCCTGAGATGCAGGCTAGAACGATCGTCAGCAACGGTTTTGCCAAGGCCTATGCGATGACGGGATGGCGGGTTGGCTACCTGGCGGCTCCCCTGGATCTGATTAAGGCGGCAACAACCATTCAGAGCCATGGTACTTCCAATGTCTGCACCTTTGCCCAGTACGGGGCGATCGCGGCCCTAGAGGGATCCCAGGATTGTGTGAAGGAGATGCTGGTGGCCTTTGAGGAGCGGCGGCAGGTGATCGTGGAGCGGGTGCGATCGATTCCGGGGCTGTCCTGTCTGATGCCCAATGGGGCCTTCTATGTGCTGGTGGATATTGGGGATATGGGCCTGCCTTCGCTGGAGTTTTGTAGTCGGCTATTGGAGGAGATGCATGTGGCGGCGGTGCCGGGGGTGGCCTTTGGGGTCGATCGCTGTGTGCGTTTGTCCTATGCGACGGATCGATCGACGATCGAGCAGGGGATGGAGCGGCTGGGGAAATTTGTGCGATCGCTTTAGTCAGGGGCTTGGGTGAAGGGCCATTCATCACTAAACTAGAGAGTGCAATTCATAGATTGAGTAACGATGGCTTCACTGTTGCGGAAGATGATTCAAGGTTGGGTGGTTTTGTCGGTCTGCTTGCTCGGGCTTGTCTGGGCGACCCCGGCCTATGCGGCAGCTTCTACGGCGGCGGCAGGGAGTCTATCGGACTTTGAGAATGGCTCTATGGTTGGGGAAGATCTCTCGGGCCAGAATTTTGCGGGGGCACAGTTTGCCAATGTGAAGCTGGATAATGCCAAGCTGGACAAGACGAATTTGATTGGGGCGGTGTTTAGCACTTCGACGCTGCGGGGCACGAGCTTTAAGGGTGCGGATATGACGCAGATTATTTTCGATCAGGTGCGGCTGATTGATGTGGATTTTAGTGATGCGGTGCTGGAGGATGGGCTGCTGCTAAGGGCGGAGTTTAACAACATCAAGGCGGATGGGGCGGATTTTACGGGGACGATTTTGTCGTCGTTGCAGACGAAGCAGCTTTGTGCCAATGTGAGTGGGACAAATTCTAAGACTGGGGTGGACACGCGCGAATCCCTGGGCTGCCGTTAGGGGAGATGAGGTATGCGGACTCCGGTTCAGTCGGTGGGGATTATTGGCGGTGGGCAGTTGGCTTGGATGATTGCGCCTGCTGCCCAGAAGCTGGGGCTCGCTCTGTGGGTCCAGACGCCAAATCCGACGGACCCGGCGGTGGGGCTGGCGACTTCGACGGTGTTTGCGGCGATTGCTGATGTTTCAGGCACCCAGGAATTGTCAACCCACTGTGATGTGGTGACGTTTGAGAACGAGTTTGTGGATCTACCGGGATTACAAAAACTCGCTGACTCGGGCGTCTGTTTTCGGCCTTCGTTGAAATCCTTGGAGCCGTTGCTGGATAAGTATCATCAGCGATCGTTTTTACGCGATACAGGTTTGCCGACGCCGGAGTTTATTTCCCCTGTGCCGGAGGTTCCCCCTAGTTTTCCCACAGTACTGAAAACTCGGCGAATGGGCTATGACGGGCAGGGGACGTTTATTCTGAAAAGCCTGGCGGAATATCGGGAAATAGTTCAGAAATTGGGGGCAGAAAATTTGCTGCTGGAGGCGTTTATTCCGTTTAAGTGTGAGTTGGCGGTGATGGCGGCGCGATCGGCTTCTGGAGAAATTAAGGTGTATCCCGTTGTGGAAACGGAACAGCAGGATCAGGTTTGCCGTTGGGTTTGGGCTCCGGCTGAGGTTTCGGCTCTTGTGGTTGAGCAGGTAAACAGTATTGCTATTGGTGTTTTAACCGCGTTAGATGTTGTCGGTGTTTTTGGCATTGAGTTATTTTTAACGCAGGACGATCGCCTCTATGTAAATGAAATTGCGCCGCGTACCCATAATTCGGGGCATTACACGATTGATGCCTGCGCGACATCCCAGTTTGAACAGCAGTTGCGGGCGGTGTGTGATTTGCCGTTGGGGGATGTGGGGTTGAATTGTGCGGCGGCGGTGATGGTGAATTTGTTGGGGTTTGAGTCGGCGAGTCATGATTATCGGGGGGTGCGCGATCGGCTGGCGGCGATTCCGGGGGCGGCGGTGCATTGGTATGGGAAGGCGGAGGCGAGACCGGGGCGGAAGTTGGGGCATGTGACGGTGCGGTTGGAGGGGGGGGATCGTAGGGTGGCGTTGGCGATCGTGGAGGAGATTGAGGGGATTTGGTTAGGACAATAATTCTGTTTGTTCGACTTTTGGGAGGGGCTTTTCGGGGAGGGGGCGTTGTTTCCAGGGTTTCTTTCCGGCGACTAGGAGGTCCCACCAGCCGAAGTGCATGGCGAGGAGGTGATCGAGTTCGCGGGTCTCTTTGGTGGAATCGAGATCTTCGGGGTTTGGCAAACAGTAGGCGGCGATGTCGGAGGCTTGGAGCATGTGTAAAACGCCGACGGAGAAGCCGCTGCCTGCGTAGACGATGCAGCCACCCATGTTTAATGCACGCATGTTTTCTAGGGCGTAGGGCATTTTTTCGTCGGCGGTGCCGGAGCTGTCTTGGAATTTACATTCGATCGCATAGGCACGATCGTCTTTCAGCACAAATAGATCAACACGACGATTCTTGCCGATAATGGATTTACCAATGCTAACTTCACGGTAGACGATGATACCGCGATCGCTAAAATTTTGAATTAAGTAATCAGCAATTAGGTTTGCATATTCATGGCCTGTCATTGTGGCACCTCCAACTCTAGCTGTGATTGGGAAAGCCTGTCGGTGGTGATTTGTACGGCTTCGTCACAGATGTCATTGCCCCAAAAGATGCAGTTTTGTGCCGTTGCGGCGATGCCCACACTGCCGGAGCCCATGAAGGGATCGATGATGATTTCACCGGGGTTGGCGCTCTGGCGAATGAGTACTTCAGAAACTGCGGGGGGTTTTTCTGTGGGATAGCCGCGTAGTATTCTGGGGTGGGACAGAATATCTGGAATGGATAAATCCTTTAATTTACGTTTGCCTTTTTCAAAGAATAGGATGAATTCGTAGCGCGATCGATAGTGGTAGCCCATGCCGATTTTTTGCTTGTCCCAGACGATCGGTTTCCAAAAGCGAAATCCAGCGGCTTCGGCGATGGGTTTGATCACAAACATTGTCTCGGCATCGCAATATAAATAGAAGTGGCGATCTTTTTTGAGGACGCGGTAGAGTTCGGTGCAGAGGCCGGTGAAGCGATCGTTGGGGAAGATTTGGAACCAGTCGTTGCTGGAGGCTTTGCTGTGCTTGAGACGTGTTGTGGTGCCGATACTGCGGTGCTTTTCCAGGGATTCGTAGGGGGGATCGGTGATGATCAGGTCTACGGAGCTGCTGGGGAGAGTCTGGAGCCATGCGACCGCGTCGGATTGATGGATTTGAAAGGGGGGACGGGCTGTCATGGGGGTTACTGCACGCAACAGTCTGTAGTATAGACGCATTAGCGGCGATCGGACCTCCGGATTTGATGCGGGTTGATGCAGTTTTTGTCATAATGGGGGTGTCGCACATCATAGTTAAGCTGGGGCGATCGCAATGTTATCGATTGAAAGAACTGAGCCAAGGGTGATCTCGTTTGAGGCATTTCTCTCCAGCTATGGGCGGGAGAATGGTCGGTATGAGTTACGTCGAGGAGTCCCTATGCCGCTGGCTGAACCCAATGCAAACCATGAAGATGTGGTGGCTTTTCTTTGTCTTTATCTGATGAATTTTTGCGAAACCCAGGGATTGGCGTTGGTCCCACGTCAGAATAAGCAGATTCGGCTGGTGCCGGACGAGGATGGGCTTATATCGACTCGCTATGGGGATATTGTGGTGTTTGATGGAGGGGAGTGGGAGCGGATGAAGGGATTGAGTATTTCGGCGGTGGCCTATGTTGCGCCGCCGTTGGTGATTGAGGTGGTGAGTACGAATTGGCGGGATGATTATCGGGTGAAGTTGGG
>JAAUSA010000227.1 GCA_012031975.1 Alkalinema sp. RU_4_3
CAGGCGGTGCGGCGGGGGTTTCTAGGTGGGGATCGGGGGCAGCAATTGGGGCTTCGATCGATCGGCCAATTCCCGCAGATTCAGGCTCAGCGGCAGTACTAGAAGGGGCTTCGGGTGCTGGCTGTTGCCGCATGATTTCCTCGTTGCGACGGATTTGCTCCCGTTCTGCTGCCGTCTCACCTTCGCCTTCAAACTTGAACTTAAATGTCTTACCACGATTTGCTTCAATTTGCTGCCATAGCTCGGGATCATCCTCCAGAGCCCGATTGAGCGATCGCAACTGAGCCGCATCTAGCTCCTTATCCCCGACGGAACCCTGGGGTCTAATTACCGATCGACCATCCTTGTCAAGTTCAATCACAAAACTACCTGTGCTACCTGTTGCTAGTCGCTCGCCTTCCTTATCCTCGTAGGAGAAGTTTTGGGCGGGGGACTTTGGCGTTTCCTTTTTAGGAGGAGCCTCTGGGGGGTTGGGCTTGGGGACGATCGCTACAGGTGCTTCCGAGGGTTTTGGCGTGGGTGTAGGACTCGGTGTGGGTGTGGGACTCGGTGTTGGGCTAGCCGTAGTTTTGTCCTTGCCGCCGTCGTTTTTGCCCTTGCCTTGGGGTCCATCGCCGCCGTTGCCGTTGGTTTGGTTGCCTGTGCCCGCGCCTTTGCCTGACTCTGGGGCCAAACCACGCAGATCCGAACCATTGCTGCTGCCTTTGTCGTCTTTGTTGCCTTTTCCGTCAGCGCTAGACTTGCTTTGGTCAGCATTCGGCTTCTTCTTCTTGGCATCGATCGCGACCTTCAGGTCCAGATTAGCCAAATCTTGATCGCTCAGTTCCTCCGGTGGGGCGGTGTCTAGGGTAGTTTCAGAGGCCGGGGGAGCGGGGTCAGAGGGATTTAGGGTCGCCACTTGTAGCGTTTCATCTCCGCCACTACTACCGCTTGTCGTAGTAATCTCGCTGGGTGCTGGATTGTCAATTTTTGTGATTGGATCGCGCTCCTTCAGAACGATCTCAATCTCTTCGGGGGGCTTCTCCACAAGCTTGGCGGGCTGAAGATACAGGAGGGCGATCGCCAAGCCATGCAACAGTCCAGAGCTCGCTAAAAGCCCAGCCATCAGACGCTTTAGCTTTCGTCTGTCCTGGAGACGTTTGAGTTGTACGGGAGAAGGAGAAGGTGTCATCGTTAAAAATTTAATTCTAGAACGATCGATTTCGGGTCATCCCATAGTAAGGTATAACGAACAGCTAACTTCTCTAGTGTTGCATGTTACTTAAGGATTTGTTTATTGCGGGCGGGCCTGCCATGTGGCCGCTTCTATTTTTCTCGATCGCCACCCTTGCCATGGTGGTCGAGCGCGGGATCTTTTGGACCAAGCTACTCAAGCAGCAAAACAAAATCGTCCGCCAATCCCTCAATCTCTACCGCAGCGATCCAAGTCTCGCCCAGGAAAAACTCGATCGCCATCTCGATCTGCCCATTCCCCGCATTCTCCACCAGGCCCTAACCCTAGAAAATGCCGATTCCGATGAGTTTGCCCTGGCCATCGATGGGGCGATTCAGGCGGAGATGCCTGTTTTGAAGCGGTTTAGTGACTTCTTTGACATGATTGTCGGTCTTTCGCCGCTGCTGGGGTTGTTGGGGACTGTGACGGGATTGATGCGATCGTTTTCCAGTATGAACCTGAGTGGCGTGGATAGTAGCAAGACCGCAGGGGTGACTTCGGGGATTAGTGAGGCGTTGATTACGACGGCCTATGGGTTAATTGTGGCGATCGCGCCTTTGCCTTTGCCAGTCTGTTCCGGAATCTCTATACTCGCCAAATTGGTCTGATTCAGGAAAACACCGCCGAGATCGAGCTGCTGTATCGGCGGCGATCGAAGGTTCATTCATAGGAGAAGTCATTCATGGTCCGTCGTCGTGCGATCGCCTCCGATGAGCAGCCTGCCCAAATTAATATCGTGCCGATGATCGATGTGACCTTTTCGATCCTGGCCTTTTTCATCATGTCTACGCTATTCATGACGAAACTCGATACGCTATCGGTCAATTTACCCAAGGCTAAAAATTCCCAGCCTCAAATGACGGCTAAGGCGAGTTTGACGATTAATGAAAAGGGCGATCTGTTTCTGAATCGTCAACCTGTGGCACAGAATCAATTAATTGAGGCGATTAAGAAAATCCAACCATCGGACCAGCCGTTGACGGTGGTATTGAATGGCGATCGGGCGATCAATTATGGGAGTGCTGTGGAGGTACTCGATCAGATTCGACAGGTTCCGGGGGTGAAGGTGGTGATCGCGACGAAAAAGGATCTGTAGAGGATTGGGTCGATCGCACCCTACGGCAAAATATCCGTCAAAGCCAGAGAAACACTCGCAAAAGCCAACGGTGAAACTTGGTTAGGTTCCGTCAAAATCAAATGGCTCCCGTAGCCCTGAGCCGTTGGAGTACGAAAAACATGGAGCTGGCGATTTTTCACATCCAGCACCCAATAGTCCGCAATACCCGATTGGGCATAGATCTTATCTTTCACTTGAGTATCATACTTCAACGTCGAATCAGCCACCTCCACTACTAGAGCAACATCACCGGGATTAGGATGACGATCGCCATAATCTAAAATCGTCCCTGCAACGATCGCACAATCAGGCTCCGGTTCAGAAAAATCATTGAGCTGAATCGGGTCCTGAGTAATGACATGAAACGGTAGGTTCGTTAGAGGCGCATCTAAGGCAACCGAAAGTAACCGCAGTGCTATTACGTGGGGAACACCTTTCGCTGCCATAAACAATACCTGTCCTTCAATCAGTTCAGTCCGCTCACCGGGTTGGAGAATACCCAGTTCATCCATACGATGATAATCCTCTACAGTCCAGCGTTTAACAGTAGTAGGCTCGGGGATGAAGGTTGAGGTGGGGGGTTTGTGTAAAGCTGTCATTTGGGGTTCAGGAGTACGCAACTCGCCTTTTAATCATACCCCGACTCCAAAGCCGCCGCCACCACATAGTGACTCCCATCCGATCGCAACCTCCCCAGCATCGCCTTCGCCCGATCGTCCCCAAACCGACAGAGCGCCGTCGCCGATCGCCACCTGTCCCGCCACTGACTCGAAACCGCCATCTCCAACAGCAAATCGATCGCCTCAGCCTGAAACGCCGTATCCACAAATTTCCCCAGCGCCAAAATCGCCGTTTCCCGCGTCGTCACCACCGGGTCACCCAGACCCAACCGCACCACATCTAAGAGCGTGGAAGATCGATCGCCATCCATCATCACCCCCAACACAGTCTGCCGCACCAGCCAATTGTCGTTTTCCCGAAACAGCTTGGCCAGGCGCAAAACACCAGCCTCTCCAAACTCCATCAAAGAATTCGCCGCCTCCGCCACCACATTCGAATCCTCCTCCGCCAGTAGCAAACTCTCCAATACCTCCAGGGAAGCCGCCACAGGATGGTTGCCCAGACCCATCACGGCCATGCGCCGATAGAGAAAATCCGGATCCTCCGCCAGGCGCGCCAGCACAGGCACCGCCACTCCAGAATCGAGCTGGGCCAGCAGATTCACCGCCGCCACCCGAAGATTCAGCGCAGGCGATCGCAATTGTTGTTCAACTTCAGCTAGACGTTGGGCATCCATGGCGGTAATGTTACAATATGTAAACATCTCTCATACTACGACATTTTGAAGCGCACGATCGTCTGGTTTCGACGGGACTTGCGAATCAGCGATCATCTGCCGCTGTTTCGGGCGGCTTCGCGTGGGGAAGTGATTCCGGTGTTCGTGCTCGATCGCGCCCTGTTGTTTCACCCGGAGACCGCCAGCGCCAGGGTGGCTTTTATGTTGGACTGTTTGCGATCCTTGGATGGGGATTTGCGATCGCGCGGTGGAAGATTGATTGTGCGATCGGGCGATCCAGTCGAGGTTTTGCCCGAGCTATTGCGGGAAACCCAGGCTGAGGGAATTTATGCCTATATTGACTATGAGCGGATCTATGGCCGGGTCCGGGATGCTAATCTCAACCAAGCCCTAGCGGACCAAAACCTCAAAATTCGCTGGTTCGAACCGATCGCTGGCACCGGAGCATTACTGCGCTATCCCGACTATCGCAAACTCTGGTACAAGGAGATGTCCGATAGCATGGTGCCGACGCCCACAAAGGTCGTGGTTCCGGTCGAAACGGCTTCAGAAGCCATTCCGGACCTGGCGAAACTGGGGATGAATTGGCGATCGCAAGGTCATTCCCCCCGCCGGAACGGAAGCCGCAAGAAAACTCCTGGCGCAGTTTGTGGAAGAGAAAACCGATCGCTATTATTGGCAATTATCCCTCCCCAGCGCAGAAGCAACTTCAGGACTCAGCCCCCATATTAAATTCGGCGTCATCTCCATCCGCGAATGTTTCCAAATCGCTAAAGCCCGCTTGACAGGCGAAGACGATCGCCGCATTCAGTTAAGTTTGAAACAATTAATCTCCCGTCTGCGTTGGGGTTCCGGATTCGCCCAGCGATTTCGCTATTTACCACAACTGGAACTGCGATCGCTCTACACCGTCTTTGACGAAGAAGATTGGCAGTTTGACGAAGGGCTGTACCAGGCTTGGCAGGCAGGCGAAACAGGGTTTCCGATCATCGATGCCGCCGCGAAATGCTTGCAGGAAACAGGTGGCTGGCTAGCCCTGAACTTTCGGACCAGGGCAATTTATTCCAGTTTTCTCAGCAACCTCCTCGGCATGGACTGGCGCTACGGAGCCCTGCATTTTATGCGCCATCTCATCGATGGCGACTGCCCGATCGATCACTACCAATGGGCCATGCAAGCGGGCGTCACCCATTGTATCGACAAATCCTGGACCCGGATTTACAACCCGGAACAGACGGCGATCGATCGCTGCGACCCCGAAGGAAAATTCATCAAACGTTGGCTCCCAGAGCTAGCCGACCTACCCATCAGCCAACTCGGCAGCCCCCCAACGATCGGCGGCTATCCCCGCCCGATTGTCAATTACAAACAAGCCCGTCAACAGCGTGTAAAACAACTCGAAACCCAGCGCCAGAAGTTCCGCCAGCAGAAAGACGTGGCTCCGTTTCTAGCCCGGATGCCGGAATCCTGGGAGCCCTTTGGCAACGATCGCTTCGAGAGTGAAATCCGCTGGGCGGCCCAAACGCAGCAGGGGATGTTTCCGAGGGAGATCGATCTAGACCATCTCACCCGTGAGGAAACCCAGGCCCTGCGCACCTGGTTCGTCGCCCATGGGAATATCAATCCCCGCCCCGCCAAGGCGAAAAAAGCCAAGCCCCCAAAACCCTCCTACGGATTGCAACTAGATATCTGGGGGTCATAACAGTTGTGGCGGCCTGCACAAAATGTTAAAGTATGTAAACAGCTCTCATAATGCCTTGTTCTGTAACGCCTTGTTTTATAACGCCTTGGTCATTGCTATGAATATTTCCGAGATTCAGACCCACCTAGAAAGTGACAACCCCCAGATGAGAATGCGTGGGCTAGTGGCCCTGCGTTCCTATGGTCCAGAAATTGCCGTCCCGCTTCTGGCCAGCCGCGTCCATGATGGCGAAATCATGGTGCGATCCTTCGTGGCCATGGGCCTCGGCTTTAAGCAAAACCCCGAAGCTTTTAACATCCTTGTAGAGATGCTCAAGACTGAGCCGGACTCCAACATACAAGCTGAGATCGCCAGCGCCCTAAGTAAATACGGCCATCCCTCCCTTCCCTACGTCACCGCCGCCTTCTACGAAAATCCCCACTGGATCGTCCGCATGAGCGTGCTGCTGGCACTTTCCGAGATGAACGTCCCCGACAGACTATTCCAGCTCTGTCTGGCGGCCTTTGTTGATAGCGATCCTACGGTCCAAGAAACTGCCATTCAGTGCATGGCCAGCCTGGCCGGGACCCCCTACGAAGAAGACACCCTCCTTCACCTCCTAGCCTTTGCCCAATCCAATAAGCCATCTGTGCGCCGTCAGGTGGCGATCGCGCTCCGACGTTTTACCGATTTGCGAGCCGAGGAAGTGCTGACTCAGATGCTAGAGGATAGCGATCATCGGGTTGTTGCGGCGGTGCTGGAGGGGGCGTTTGCCAATCAGTAGGTTAACCCTCACGCACCAGCAATGCCGCCGACTCCACATGGGACGTCTGGGGAAAGAAATCCGCCGGCTGAATCCGCACCAAACGATAGGCCCCAGAATCACAGAACAGCTTCAAATCCCGCGCCAGCGTTGCCGGATTGCAACTCATATAGAGGATTTTTGCAGGCTTCATCGCCAACATCTGATCCACCACCGTATCCTCACAACCCTTACGCGGCGGATCGAGCAACACGATCGTCGGATTCAAACCCCGCAGCGTCGGCAAAATATTCGCCACGGACCCGACGTGAAACTCCGTGTTTTCGATCCCATTAATCTCAGCGTTCAGCCTCGACTGGCCCACCGCACTCTCCTGCACCTCAATTCCCACCACCTTCTTCACCTTCTTCGCCAAGGGCAGCGCCAAGGTCCCCACCCCACAATAGGCATCCAAAATCGTCTCCGTCCCATCGAGTTCCAACATCCCCTCGATCGCCTCCAGCATTTTCTCCGCCTGCTCCGTATTCACCTGGAAAAAGGTATCCGATCGCACCTGAAAAGTCAGCCCCGCAAACTCCTCGTTCAAATAGCCCCGTCCAATAATGCAGGAGGTTTCATCGCCGAAGATGGCATTGGTCTTGCGATCGTTGATGTTGAGACAAACCCCCACCAGCTCAAACCGCTCCATCCATTCCTTACACTGCTCCCAGAGGTCCTTGGTGCGGCGATCTCTCGCCACGATCGTCAGCAAAATCTCCCCAGTCCGCCGCCCAACCCGCAGGGAAATATGCCGAATATTTCCCTGATTCACCTTCTCGTCATAGATCGCCCATTTGCGCTTTTGGATATCCTGCTTGACGATTTCTAGGATCTTATCGAGGCGATTGTCCTGGATCGGGCATTGATTGAGATTGACGATTGCATGGGTGCCCTTCTGGTAGTAGCCCGCGATCACCTTGCCATGGACCTTACTCGGCGTTTCCTCCCGATTCAGGGTCTTGTGCTCCGACAGACCCACCGGGTAGGTAGACTTATTGCGATAGTTCAGCACCTCCCCCATAGGCAACAATTCATCCACCGGAGGATTCTCAAACCGCCCAATCCGCTCCATGGCCTGGACCACTAGGTTCCGTTTGGCGGTGCGCTGGTATTCGTAGTCCACATGCTGCCACTGACAGCCACCACACTTGTCTGCCACAATGCAAGCGGGCTGAACCCGGTGGGGCGAAGCCTCAAAAATCCCAATCAGCCTTCCATGAGCAAACTGCGGCTTGACGAACATCAGTCTGACCTGGACGCGATCCCCCGGCACCGTATCAGGGACAAACACGGCCCGTCCGGCATAGCGGCCCACGCCATCACCGCGATCGCTGAGATCCCGAATCACCAGTTCAATCAACTCACCCTGTCGCCAAGCGGCGTCGGATTCAGGAGGTGCCATGATCATAAGTTTCGTCTTCCCGCCTCAAATGGCATTAGCGATCTCAGCAGATACAGTCTTCTGGAAAACTCCAGTAGAGTAGTCTACCGCAGATCTAAGCTCACTGTATAAAAACTCTTGAAGGTCTCCTTTTTGCGAGCCCCGAAGGAAGGGTCTAACACATTCGTGCAGATGTTTGGTCTGCATCCTACTCCTCAGGACAGATTGCAGAAATAGATATTTGATGATTTAATTGTACTATGTTTACAGGTGAAGTCATTAAGGCTCAAGCTTGTATAGTTGTTGTTCTTGGTGAAAACCAAAAAAAGGCAGTAGTTAGGCGATGTGCAACTTTTTCAGGCATCACAAATCAGCCCGTCAAACTGAAGCAACTCCCTTCCCAGCTTGTGGTTGAGCCAGCAGCACAAAGTGTGGGCCAAGATCTTACGATTGA
>JAAUSA010000228.1 GCA_012031975.1 Alkalinema sp. RU_4_3
CTTCAGGTGCCACGAACCTTAGGTGCCACAGGTTTTGGTGCCACAGGTTTGACTTCGACGGGTTTTGGTGCAACCACGGGAACCTTGGCTGGGACCGGAGGCACAGCGGTGTCAGCCTTCGGAAGAACGTCACGGAGGCGATCGAGCCAGCTCGATACCGCTTTGGGTTCGACCTGAGCGGGGGCCTTGGGTTCGACTTTGGCTGGGGCCTTGGTTTCTACCTTAGGGGCGACCGGGGCTGGGGCCTTAGGGGCGATCGGTTTCGCCACAGGTTTCACCTCGATCTGCTTGGCGGGTGCCTTAATTTCCACTTTAGCGGGCGCCTTGGTCTCTACCTTCGCTGGGACCTTGGTTTCCACCTTCGCTGGCGCCGGAGCTTTAGGGGTCAACTTGATGGGTGCTTTAGTTTCAAGCTTTGCCGGGGGTTTAATCTCAACCTTAGCTGGCGTCTTAACTTCAACCTTAGCCGGGGGTTTAATCTCAACCTTAGCGGGTGTCTTAACTTCAACCTTGGCAGCAGGTTTTTCTGGGGCCTTGATCGCAGGTGGTGCCGTAGGCTTGCCCACAGGTACTGGAATCGGCATTGCTTTCGGCAAACTCGGCAGCTTGAACCAGGGCACCTTGGCCTCTGGTGCATTGACCTCAGGCGTTTTGACCTCAGGTGCTTTAACCTCAGGGTTTTTGACCTCAGGAAGCTTGGCGGGTGTCTTAACTTCAACCTTGGCGGGCGGTTTGACCTCAACTTTAGCAGCAGGCTTAACCTCGACCTTGGCAGGTGTTTTAGCTTCGGGCTTCACCTCTGATTTCACTTCGGGCTTAACTTCCGGCTTCGGCTGCGATCGCCCAGGACTCACCCTAACAGGCTCCTTCGGTACGATCGAGTTGATCGGCTGATCCGGAGACTTGGGTCTGCCCATGGGAATCGGAATCGGCACCAGCAATGGGTTTACCTTGACTTCAGGCTTGGCGGCTGGCTTCACTTCGGGGGTTTTGACCTCGGGGGTTTTGACCTCGGGGGTTTTGACCTCAGGTACCTTCACTTCCGGTGTCTTCACCTCTGGCGTTTTGACCTCGGGTGCCTTTACTTCCGGTGCTTTAACCTCACTCTTCACCTCAGGCGTCTTCATCTCAGCCTTCGGCTCAGGGGCCTTAGCAGGTTCCACCACCTTGGCCGGCTCCACAGGCTTCGCCACAGGCGGCACATAATTTGGATCGACGATCGTCATCGCCGCCGCTGCGCTCAAATCCCCCCGCACCAGCTTCGCCAGGGTGTCATCCCCACCGGGCTGATAGTCAAACACCCGCACAGTGTTGTTATATACGTTGGCGATCGGCTTCCCCTTCGGATCGACAAACTCCAACTGCACCCAATTTTTCCCCGGCTCAAAGCCCTTCAGGTAGATCGGCTGCCATCGGTCAAGGATAAAACTGGTATTCCCATTGACCGTCGCCTTAATCCGCCAATCCGAGATCTCCTTGCGATCCTTCGCCACTATATGTAGGGGGGCGTTGGTCAAGTAATAGTCCAACATAATCGGCTCGGCTCCATAACTGCCCTGGGGCCGACTGTAGGTCAGCAGCGGCAGCTTGGGATCCGGCTGGTCATCCTGGGTCTTAGTCAACAGATGGAACGTACTCTGGGCAAAGGCCCCTTCATTTTTAAACGACTCATGCCAGGGCCGCGAGGCAAATGCCCGAATCGTATGGGTCCCCGGCTTCAGGTCCTTCAGCATCAGGGGCGACGACAGATCGTACACAGGCACGTAGGCATCTTCATCCAACACCACATGTAGGTGGGGACCGAGTCCTAGCTTGGCATCCTTAAAGATCGGCAGATCCTTCACCGCAAAGGTCACCGCCACGGAATTCTCCTGGAGCACCGTATCCGGCTTCGGGCTAACAATCGTCACCTGGGGCGCATAGCGATCGAGCCTCCGCTGCAACGCCACCAACCCACTGGGCGGGGACGCCTCAGAAACCTTTGCTGTAGCCGCCAGGGCCGGACTGGGCACCCAGGCCCCCGCCACCAAACTCAAGATCAACAGGGTATTCCCCCCGAACAACCTCAAATTTCGCCACCCGAGAAGATGACCTCGCCGGCTCGCCGCTGCTGACTTTGTATTTGCCAACGTCCTATTCCGCCCAAAAGCTTGCTGTTTACCAAACACCGGACCGTCTCCCTATTGATGAAAAGCGGTTTTCTATCCGCTATCAGCTTAGAGCGGATTCGGCCAAAGTGAAGCCCTTAATCCAGCCTTAGATGGCCGAAAACCTTCCCAGCAGACAGCCTGATATCGCGTTGACGCACTTGCAATAGGGGAGATCGATCCCCAACCTCCAATTCTGGGATTTATGAAAACTCGTAACAAAAATTAAATATTCCCAGGACAAAACGTCGCAGAGCCCGGAGTGATTTTTCAGGGCTTTCTTGCGAAATGTAAACTTAGATGAACTACTTGAATATTTTCTTGACATTGTCTGGGAAGTGTTCGGTCAAAGGCTCCACACGTCGGCTATTCCCGAGTTTGAATTATTGTTAAATGCTGCCATGGAGGGACAAAGGCTGCACCTATAATGACATTCGTACGAGCCTGTTCAAGCCTTCTACATTTGGGTGCTGTTTTAGTCCGCTAAGCCAGATCCCCAGAAGTGAATGAAACTCTCCCAACCTTGCATTTTCTGGCTCTTTCTGGATTTATTTCCCAGGCAGAGCACCTAGCCCTTATAAGCTTTGGTCATTTGATGCGGGATGGGTGATGCGCATGGCTCATCAGGATCTACCTCGATCCTTCTTTGTTCTGAGAGAGGAGAGTCTCAATGACAATCAGCCCACCGGAGCGCGATGCGAAGAAGGCAAAGGTTGTCGTCGATAAGAACCCCGTTGCCACCTCCACTGAAAAGTGGGGCCAACCTGGTCACTTCGATCGCACCCTAGCCAAAGGCCCCAAAACCACAACCTGGATTTGGAACCTACATGCAAACGCCCACGACTTTGACAGTCACACCAGTGACCTCGAAGACGTATCTCGCAAAATCTTTAGTGCCCACTTTGGCCATTTGGCAGTCGTGTTCATTTGGCTGAGCGGCATGTATTTTCACGGCGCTCGTTTTTCAAACTACGAAGCTTGGTTAACGGACCCCCTGGGCATCAAGCCCAGTGCGCAAGTCGTCTGGCCAATCGTCGGTCAAGAAATTCTCAATGCAGACGTTGGCGGCGGTTTCCACGGGATTCAGATCACCTCTGGTCTGTTCCAAATGTGGCGCGCCGCTGGTTTTACAAATTCCTACCAGTTGTACTGCACTGCTATTGGCGGTCTGGTGATGGCTGGTTTGATGCTGTTCGCCGGTTGGTTCCACTACCACAAGGCTGCTCCCAAGTTGGAGTGGTTCCAGAACGTGGAATCGATGCTGAACCACCACCTCGCGGGCCTCTTTGGGCTGGGTTCCCTGGCTTGGGCCGGACACCAGATCCATGTGGGTAACCCGATCAACGAGCTGCTGGACAAAGGTGTGCCGATCGATAAGATTCCCCTGCCCCATGAGTTCATTCTAAACACTCAGTTGATGGCAGATATCTATCCTAGTTTTGCCAAGGGATTGGTTCCCTTCTTTACCCTGAACTGGGGCGAGTATGCGGACTTCCTCACCTTCAAAGGTGGGTTGAACCCAATCACTGGCGGTCTGTGGCTCACGGATAGCGCGCACCATCACCTGGCCTTGGCCGTGATGTTCATCGTGGCGGGCCACATGTACCGAACCAACTGGGGTATCGGCCACAGCATCAAGGAAATCCTTGAAGCCAACGGTCCCGATCCGATGATGATCACTGGAAACGGTCACAAAGGTCTCTATGAAACCTTGACCACCTCCTGGCATGCCCAGCTCGCCATCAACCTGGCGATCGGTGGTTCTGTCACCATCATCGTGGCACAGCATATGTATGCCATGCCTCCATACCCGTACCTGGCTACTGACTACGCAACGCAGCTGTCGCTGTTTACCCACCACATGTGGATTGGCGGCTTCTTGATCGTTGGCGCAGCGGCCCATGGTGCAATTTTCATGGTGCGTGATTACGATCCTGTTGTGAACCAAGGCAACGTCCTGGACAACATGCTTCGTCACCGTGATGCAATCATTTCCCACTTGAACTGGGTCTGTATTTTCCTGGGCTTCCACAGCTTTGGTCTCTACATTCACAACGATACGATGCAGGCCCTGGGTCGTCCCCAGGACATGTTCTCCGACACCGCCATTCAGCTTCAGCCGATCTTTGCCCAATGGGTTCAGGGTCTGCATGCAGCTGCAGCTGGCCTTGGCGGCACCGCACCTAACGCCTTAGGTCCGGTCAGCTACGCCTTCGGTGGCGACACGATCGCCGTCGGCGGCAAGGTGGCAATGATGCCGATCGCCCTGGGTACGGCGGACTTCATGGTCCACCACATCCATGCCTTCACCATCCACGTCACCGTGTTGGTTCTGCTGAAGGGCGTTCTGTTCGCCCGCAGCTCTCGCCTGATTCCTGATAAAGCGAATCTGGGCTTCCGCTTCCCCTGCGACGGTCCCGGCCGTGGTGGTACCTGCCAGGTTTCTGGTTGGGACCATGTCTTCCTGGGTCTGTTCTGGATGTACAACTCGATCTCCGTTGTGATCTTCCACTTCAGTTGGAAAATGCAGTCGGATGTCTGGGGTACAGTGGGCGCTGATGGTTCCGTGAACCACATCACCTACGGCAACTTCGCTCAAAGCGCCATCACCATCAATGGATGGTTGCGTGACTTCCTGTGGGCGCAAGCTTCCCAGGTGATCAACTCCTACGGATCTGCCCTGTCGGCCTACGGTCTGATGTTCTTGGGTGCTCACTTTATCTGGGCATTCAGTCTGATGTTCCTGTTCAGCGGTCGCGGCTATTGGCAGGAATTGATCGAATCGATCGTTTGGGCGCACAACAAGTTGAAAGTGGCTCCCGCAATCCAACCTCGCGCTCTGAGTATTATTCAGGGTCGTGCCGTGGGTGTGGCGCACTATCTACTCGGTGGCATCGCCACCACTTGGGCGTTCTTCCTCGCTCGATCCCTATCGCTTTAGCCTGGAGGAGAAACTAGAACAATGGCAACGAAATTTCCCAAGTTCAGCCAAGATCTAGCCCAGGATCCGACAACCCGTCGGATTTGGTACGGGATCGCTACGGCCCATGACTTTGAAAGCCACGACGGAATGACGGAGGAGAAGCTTTACCAAAAGCTCTTCGCAACGCACTTCGGTCACCTGGCGATCATCTTCCTTTGGGCCTCCGGCAGCCTGTTCCATGTGGCTTGGCAAGGCAATTTTGAACAGTGGATCACCGATCCCTTGAACATCAAACCGATCGCCCATGCGATCTGGGACCCCCACTTCGGCCAGGGTGCCACTGAGGCCTTTACTCAGGCAGGCGCTTCCTACCCGGTGGACATCGCATACTCCGGCGTCTACCACTGGTGGTACACGATCGGCATGCGCACCAATGGCGACCTCTATATGGGTTCCATTTTCTTGCTGGTGTTGGCTTCCTTGTTCCTGTTTGCGGGCGCATTGCACCTGCAGCCCAAGTTCCGTCCGAGCTTGGCCTGGTTCAAGAATGCTGAATCCCGAATGAACCACCACCTGGCAGGTCTCTTCGGCGTCAGCTCCCTGGCTTGGACGGGTCACCTCGTTCACGTCGCAATCCCCGAGTCTCGCGGTCAGCATGTGGGTTGGGATAACTTCCTTTCCACCCTGCCCCACCCGGCAGGCCTAGCTCCGTTCTTCACGGGCAACTGGGGCGTCTACGCCCAAGACCCCGATACGGCGTCTCACCTGTTCAACACCTCAACGGGTGCGGGTACAGCCATCTTGACCTTCTTGGGTGGTTTCCATCCCCAGACGGAATCGATGTGGCTGACGGACATTGCTCACCACCATTTGGCCATTGCCGTGATTTTCATCATTGCGGGCCACATGTATAAGACCAACTTCGGGATTGGTCACAGCATGCGGGAAATCCTCAACGCTCACAAGCCTCCCTCTGGGAAGCTGGGCGCAGGCCACACTGGCATGTTTGACACCGTCAACAACTCGCTGCACTTCCAGTTGGGTCTGGCCTTGGCGTCCTTGGGCGTCGTGACTTCCCTGGTGGCACAGCATATGTACGCGATGCCGTCCTATGCCTTCATCTCGAAGGACTTTACGACCAGCGCCGCGCTCTATACCCATCACCAGTACATTGCTGGGTTCTTGATGGTCGGTGCCTTTGCCCACGGTGCGATCTTCTTCGTCCGTGACTATGACCCCGAACAGAACAAGAACAACGTCTCGCTCGGATGTTGGAGCATAAGGAAGCGATTATTTCCCACCTAAGCTGGGTGTCGCTATTCCTGGGCTTCCATACCCTGGGTCTGTACGTGCACAACGATGTGGTGGTGGCCTTTGGTCAGCCTGAGAAGCAAATCCTCGTTGAGCCTGTGTTTGCTCAGTGGGTCCAAGCTTCCTCCGGTAAAGCCCTGTACGGTCTGGCGACACTCTTGTCCGACCCCAACAGCTTGCCCTCAGCAACTGGCGCGGCTTACCTGCCCGGTTGGTTGGATGCGATCAACAGCAACGCCAACAGCCTGTTCTTGACCATTGGACCCGGTGACTTCTTGGTGCACCATGCGATCGCCCTCGGCCTCCATACCACCACTTTGATCTTGGTCAAAGGTGCCTTGGATGCGCGTGGTTCGAAGCTGATGCCCGACAAGAAGGACTTCGGTTATGCCTTCCCTTGCGACGGCCCTGGACGCGGCGGTACCTGCGATATCTCAGCTTGGGATTCCTTCTACCTGTCCATGTTCTGGATGCTGAACACCATTGGTTGGGTCACCTTCTACTGGCATTGGAAGCACCTGTCGATCTGGTCCGGTAACACTGCCCAGTTTGATACCAGCTCCACCTACTTGATGGGTTGGCTGCGGGATTATCTCTGGCAGTATTCGGCACCGCTGATCAACGGCTACACGCCTTACGGCACCAACAACCTGTCGGTTTGGGCCTGGATGTTCCTAGCTGGCCACCTTGTGTGGGCCACGGGCTTCATGTTCCTGATCTCCTGGCGTGGTTATTGGCAAGAGCTGATTGAGACCCTTGTTTGGGCTCACGAGCGCACACCTTTGGCGAACCTGGTTCGCTGGAAGGATAAGCCAGTGGCATTGTCCATCGTGCAGGCTCGCTTGGTCGGTCTAACTCACTTTACGGTGGGCTATGTCTTTACCTATGCGGCGTTCCTAATCGGTGCGACGGCTGGTAAATTCGGTTAATTCCTCGGAATAAGCTGTTCTAGAAACCCCCCTGATATCCAGGGGGGTTTCTTTATGGCCGAGCCTAGGGAAATCAGGCAAAATAAGGGTTGGTGCTAGCCACGTCGGAGGGAAAAACCATGGAACTCAAAGTAATTGCAATATTGGCAGGTGTGTTTGCCGCCATTGGATTGGTTGTATTTGGGCGATCGAAGGACGAACCCCAAGCCGTCAAACCTGCCGTGGAGCGCGTAGAACCTGCCAGACCCGTAGAAACCCCGCCGCCGCTGCTCACCGAGCCGATCGCTGAGCCCATGGCGGCTGAGCCGGAGCCCATAGCTACTGAGCCGATGGCTGAGGCCATTATTTCCACCGAAACCCCGGTTGAAGAAACCCCCATGCCCGTTGCCGCCTTCAAAGCCGCAACCCAAGCCCGTGCGATGGCGGCCACGCAAGCCCCCCGCCAACGAGTCGGCAACACCAGCGGTGCGATCAGCAGCCATGATAAACACCGTCGAAACCACTCCCCCACCCAAGGCCGCCTCTCCCCAGGTCGCCCCCTTCTCCGTCAAGCAGGACCCCGCCCGCCCCGAAACCCCTGCCCTGCAAAATCTCAGCCAGGACATCCTTCT
>JAAUSA010000229.1 GCA_012031975.1 Alkalinema sp. RU_4_3
GGGTGTAGCGGGGTTCATTGAAAAAATTGAGCAGGGGAAGCGGTTTGTGGGCTTGGATGCGAAGTTGCCAGTGCGGGAGGCGCGGGGCTGGCTAGACATCACCTATCTGGATGGGGATATGCGGATTGGGCGGGGGAATGAGGGAGTTTGTTTGTGTTGGTGAAGGAGTGATGCAAAAAAGAAGAGAGAAGAGAGAAGAAGGGAGGAAACTATGATGCGATTGGCGCAGGGGGCTTTGAAGTTGCTCTCGGAATGTCCGAGGCGGTTTCAGTATGTTGTGGTGGAGCAGGGGGGGGCGATGACTTCCCCTGAGTTGCAGCAGCGGCTGGATTGGGGGAAGCAGTTCCATCAGTTGGTGGAGCAGTGGGAGCTGGGACTCGGGGGTGGGGGAGGCTTTGGAGAAACCACTAAAGTCTTGGTGGCAGGCGTTTCAGGGGATCCAGGGGCAGCTAGCGCAGTTGGGGTCGGGGGAGGGGGTGATCGATCGCGCCGTGGAGCTGGAGCAGACTTTGCTGGTGGGGGAGGTGGTGCTGGTGGGGGTCTATGACTTGCTGCTGCTGGGGGCGGTGGGGCGGAGATTGTGGATTGGAAGACCTATCCGTTGCCGGAGGACGTTGAAAATCTGCGGGCGGATTGGCAGCAGCGACTCTACCTTTATCTACTGGCGGAAAACAGCGGGATTGCCCCAGAGAACCTGGCCATGACCTACTGGTTTCTGGGGGGCAAGCAGCCCCAGTCCTGGCGGTTGGTCTACGATGGGGACCAACATGCGGCCACGAAGGTCGAGTTGCATCAATTGCTCGAACGTCTGGCCCAATGGCTGGGAGACTACGAGCAGGGTCTGCCCTTGCCCCAGGTAAACGGAGATCGCCAGTTATGCCCAACCTGCCCGTTTAATCTGCGCTGCGATCGGGGGGACGATCGGCCTGGGCAGGAGACCCTCGATCAATTGGAGCTGATTCCCGAGGTGCCGCTGGCTTGACTGGGAGAAAAATTGTGCGGTTTAGGTCACTTGGGATAGAGTATGCAGGGAATTCTTAGTGTCTACTTTGATGAACGCTGCTGATGCCTACCGATTCTTTGGGCTTGACCCGACAGCTTCTCGCCAAGAGGTGAAGATGGCCTATCGGCGTTTGGCCCGCCAGCATCACCCGGATATTAATCCCCAGGCGATTCAAGAGGAGTTTGTGCGGCTGACCCAGGCCTATCAGTTATTGCTTAAGCGATCGCCCGTTAAGGTTGTCCCCTCGGCGCCCCAGTCTCCTGAAGAGGCCATGAAGCGCCAGGGCTATGCGCAGTTGCAGCATCTATTGCGATCGGGCAAATATCCTCGGGCCGTAGCCCTAGTCGAAGGCTTGGCCCAGCGCTATGTGCAAGATCCAGAGGTGCGCCAATGGCAGGCGATCATCTATCAACGCTGGGGCAGACAACTAATCCACAGCCAGGAATTTGCGAAGGCCGAACGCTACCTGGAAAAAGCCCTCAAAACCGATCCGCAAAACCGCGCCCTACTTGCCGATGTGGCCCAGGATCTACGCCTTCTGCGTCGGATGAATCAGCTCTAGGGAGGATGACATGGCCCTAGAGACCCTGTAAAACCAAAGAAAATCCCTAGAAAATCCGTAGAAGTTCGGGGAAAATGTTAATCGCCGGTTAAGTGCCATAGATTCTTTAGTATAATTACAGTGGGAAGTTTAAGTTATACAAGATGTATTGTCTTGTAGGTGGGCACCACGCTACATGTGGTTTGAGCTCCTCTATCTAAGCCTCAAGTGAGAATTACGACACAGCGCAGCTAGCCACAATTGTCGGATTTGAACTGGGTTTCGATCGCATCGTTAGAGTGATGTTTGGGAATTTATTTGTTGCTAAACCTCTAGACTTCAGGCTAGGTTATGGTTTTACCAATCTTTTTGCGTTTGCGAGTGGGCATCCCCGGTCTGTTGACTGTGGGAGGGGTTTTGGCGGCCGTTGAATTGTCTGTTGCCAACAGGATGAGCGCTGTGAGGTCTGCATTGTGGTTGCACTAGTTCCACCTCGTCAGTCTGGACGCAATTGGGCGTTCATGAGCTTTGCTTCGACTTTATATTTGATGCCAGTGCTGGATCTGCTGCTTGATCCCGTGCCTGCGGCTTGGAAGGCGGAACTGCGCCTGGGGTTGCAGGAGGCCTTGGTGAATGCGGCGGTCCATGGCAATCAGCTCGATCCGAGTAAGCAGGTGCGGATTAAGTATGCCGTGGAGGAGACGGAATGCTGGTGGATTATTACGGACCAGGGGGATGGGTTTGTGCCGCCGCTCCCCGTGGATACCTGTGCGATCGATGCTTGGATCTGCGATGAGCAGGAATGCGGGCGGGGGTTGTTTATCCTCAGGCAGATTTTCGATCAGGTGGATTGGAGTGCCTGTGGGACGGAGCTGCGGCTCTGTAAGAAGATCCGCAAGGCAGGGCGGTTGCCGTTACTGAGGTAATCTGGTTAATCCGTGTTAATTTGGCTAGGACAATTTGCTTAGGGTTTTATGCGCGATGCTCAACGGTATGTGCGGGATCCGGCGGTGCGATCGCGGCGCTGGCTATCGAATCGATCGATCGATTTTCTGCTCCTAGTGGGCGGGGTGGGTCTGCTCGCCATGCTGGTCCATCCCTTGCTGAAGCCCGGCGTGATTGGGCTGATTATTTCTTAGGGCCGTGGGTCGCACAGGGCGGGGCGGTGAGGCTGCGATCGAGCCAGCCCGTGGCCTGCTGGAGCCGGGTGAGGGCTTCCTCGGGCTGATTTTTGAGCAGGTAGATCAGGGCAGCGGCGGCCTGCTCCTGGGCGCGGGCGGGGCGATTGGATTTGAGGCGGTGCCAGTCGCGTTCTGGGATGGCGAGTTTGGCAGCGAGGGCCTGGGCCAGTTCTAGGGCGGTGGCGGATTGGAGATCGGTTGAAGGGGTTCGGGTTTCCATGGGGAATACTCAAGCGTAGAATGGTCGGGCTGAACCACTAATCTACCGTTTTTTAAGCCATGCGGGGGCGATCGGATATGTCACTTGAGGCTGAGCCGTCAGAATTATCAGAGGAGTCGATCGATCTCCCCACCCTCGGCACCCAGTTGCAGTTACTCGAAACGGCGCTGATGGAGGTGCGATCGCGCTACGAACAGGTTTGCGAAGATACGGAACGGCGATCGGAATTACAGGAGCAGCGATCGGCCTTAAAATCCCAGGGTTTGCAAACGGAACTCAAGCAGATCGAGCAGGAGCTAGATGTCCTGGAGCATCGGTTGGAGAGTCGAATTTTTGCCTGGAATGGCTTGCAGCGTTATTTTTGGCAGACCGTACGGTTTGTGGGGCTGGGGGTGGCGATCGGTTGGGGGTTGGCCTTTGTGGTGCAACAGCAGCCCTTGTCTAGGGGGAATGATCCGGTGCAGGTGGATTCTCCAAGGTAGTTGTTAGACTAAGAACATATGTAATGAGCGATCGATCCCATGACTCCACGTATTGCTGAACTGCTAAAAAGCGGCCAACCGGACCAACTTGTCACCCTACGCGGCTGGGTCCGCACAAAGCGGGAACAGAAGACATTCTCTTTCCTAGAAGTCAATGATGGCTCCTGTTTGGCGGGCATGCAGGCGGTGGTCAGTGCGGATCTGCCCGACTATGAAACATTAATCAAACGCATTAGCACCGGGGCCTCTGTCACGGTTGAAGGGAAACTGGTGCCCTCCCAAGGTAAGGGCCAGCGGGTTGAGGTCCAGGCCACGGGGTTGATTCTCCACGGCGAGGCCGATCCGGAAACCTATCCGCTCCAGAAGAAGCGCCATTCCTTTGAATACCTCAGGGAAATTGGCCATTTGCGATCGCGCACCAACACCCTCAGCGCCGTCTTCCGCGTCCGCAATGCCTGTGCCACGGCGATCCACCAGTTCTTCCAGGAGCAAGGGTTTCTTTGGATGCACACACCCATCATCACAGCCAGCGACTGCGAAGGCGCCGGGGAGATGTTTGCCGTCACCCAGATGGATCTGAACAACCCACCTAAGGTGGATGGCAAGATCGACTACAGCAAAGACTTCTTTGGCAAGCCCGCCTACCTGACCGTCAGCGGCCAGATGGAAGCCGAAGTCATGGCCATGGCCTTTAGTAATGTCTACACCTTCGGTCCTACTTTCCGGGCAGAAAACTCCAACACCTCCCGCCACCTGGCCGAATTTTGGATGGTGGAGCCGGAAATGGCCTTTTGCGATCTGCAGGGCGACATGGACCTGGCCGAGTCCTTCCTGAAGTATGTGTTCCGCTACGTGATGGACCATTGCAGCGAGGACATGGCCTTCTTCCAGGAGCGGATCGACAAGTCCGTGATCGCCACCGCCGAAAACATCATCAACAACGAGTTTGCCCGCGTCACCTATACAGAGGCGATCGCCCTGCTGGAAAAGGCCGATCGCAAGTTTGAATACCCCGTCTCCTGGGGCCTCGACCTGCAATCGGAGCATGAGCGCTACCTGGCGGAGGTGCTGTTCCAGAAACCCGTGATCGTCACCCACTACCCCACGGAAATCAAAGCCTTCTATATGCGCCTCGACGAGGGCGGCAAGACGGTCTCTGCCATGGATATCTTGGCCCCAAACATCGGCGAGATTATCGGTGGATCCCAGCGGGAGGAACGACTGGATGTGCTGCTCGATCGGATCAAGGCCTCGGGCCTGGATCCAGAGGCCTACTGGTGGTATACGGACCTGCGCCGCTACGGCACCGTACCCCATGCGGGGTTTGGTCTGGGCTTTGAGCGATTGGTGCAGTTTATGACGGGGATGACCAATATTCGGGATGTGATTCCCTTCCCGCGATCGCCTTTGAATGTGGAGTTTTAGCGCCCAGGCAACCCCAGTCCGGGAACAAAACCACACCATTGCAATTCCTATCACTGGGTAGGGAAAAATTTACAAACGGCACCTCTTCACTCAGAATGGAGGTCGTCTCATTCTTCTGCCAATGTACCCGTTGAATGACCGTCGGACAGTTGCATTGTTTGTCCCGTAAGAATACGCCCTGCCGACCCATCCCAACCCTAGGAGCAACCATGAAATCATTGATGAGTTTGAATGTCCTGTCCAATCGTATTCGTCCTGCCCTGACGATCATTGCTGGTTCCACCGCAGGCGTCCTGTTGACAGCGCTTCAAGCTTTCGCCCTTCCCCAGGAGCAAATTCTGGAGAAGCTCGATCCCCTTTTGGTGTTCACTTTAGCTGATGCCCAAGGCGCACCGCTGGTGGCCCTGCCGCCCGATGGCAAAAAGGGCAATCCCACGGCGGGCATTTTTATGAGCAAGAAGGACGCCGAGGGCCTGCTGGAAAATCTGCGCAAGAATAATCCTGAGGTCGCCAAGAATGTCAGTGTCTTGACGGTGTCGATGGCGGAGATCTATCAGCTCCAGATGAAGGCCGTGGAGAAGAAGAGCCCCATGGTCTTTGCCTTTGTGCCCACCCGTGAGCAAGTGGCCTCGGCGGTCGAGCTGCTGAAGGCCAGCGGCCAAAAGGATGCCAAGACCTTCCCCGGCACCCCTGTGTTTGCGGCCCGCGCGGGTAAAGATAAGTCCTTCTTGACCATGCCCCAGCCCAAGGATGGCAAGCCCGTGATTCCGTTCTTCTTTAATAAGGAGCAGTTGCAGCCGTTGCTCGATGACCTGAAAAAGCAGCAGCCGGAATTGGCCGCGACGGTGGATATTCAGGTGTTTCCCTTTGAAGGGGTGCTGGACGCCATGAAAAATCGCAAGGAGCCGGGTCTAGAGCAGGTGGTTTTGGTGCCGTCTCCCGAGGCCTTGACCCTGTTGCAGGAAGCCTCGAAGGCTGCTGCTGCCCAGAAGAAAAAGTAAGCTACCGTGACGATCGACCCCCTATCCCTACGGCAGTGGTACGGCGCGGCAAAAAACGCCGCCCATGCTGCTGCCGTTGATGTTTTTGAGTTGGACTGGTTACTTGGGGAACTGTTGGGGATCGATCGCTTAAGTCTACGCCTAGGGAGTTTTCCAGCGACGGTGGGCGATTTGGCGGTGTTGGACGATCTGTGGGAACGACGACTGCGCGATCGGATCCCAGTGCAGTATTTGGTCGGCCATGTCCATTGGCGGGGCATGCGGCTCAAGGTTTCCCCGGCGGTGCTGATTCCCCGGCCTGAAACAGAATTGTTGATCGATTTGGTGCGTGATGCTGCGATCGATGGGCCGCTGGTGGATTTGGGGACCGGGAGCGGGGCGATCGCCATCGGATTGGCCCAGGCTTTACCCAACCTTAAAATTCATGCCGTAGATTGTAGCGAGGCGGCGTTGGAAATTGCGCGGGAAAATGCTGAGGCTTTGGGGTTTGGCGATCGGATTACCTTTTACCAGGGGTCTTGGTGCGAGCCGATTGCCCATCTAAAGGCAGTTTGGCGGGGTTTATCTCCAATCCGCCCTATATTCCAAGCGGTGACGTGGATGCGCTGCAACCGGAAGTCCTACACCACGAACCTCGGCTGGCCCTGGATGGCGGGGTGGATGGATTGGATGCGATTCGACATTTGGTGGTGGAAGGGAGTCGGTATTTGCGATCGGGGGGAATCTGGGCCGTTGAGCTGATGGCGGGTCAAGGGGAAGCTGTTGCCAATTTGCTACGCGATCAGGGCAACTATGAAGACATCCGTATTGAGCGAGATTGGGCGGATTGGGATCGATTTGTGCTGGCAAGGCGGTGTTGATTATTTTCCGAGAGAATATATGTCAGTGTTTGATGAATGAAAGGGTTCTTTTGACTAAGTTTTCATCAAGTTTGGGGGAAACTACTGAGGTTTTAAGTCTGGAATGCTACCTTTAGGTATACCCCCTAAGACTTACAGTTCTATTTTTTATTGTCCTGGTTTAGAAGGGGTGGTTATTTTCCAATCAGGTTTCTGCTTCTAGCGCCCCTCCTAGGTTTGATTGTTAGGTTTTGTTCAGGTCTATTCGGCGGCATTGGATAAAGTGATATTTCACTTTCAATGTCCAACTTTCAGCAGCGATTTTTTGCACATAACTCCAGCGAATTAGCAGGCGATTTTTAAGGCGTAACACCTATGGATTTACTGATGACAAAGACTGCCCAGAATGATGTTCTGGGGATGGATACGGCATCGCTATTAATCGAGTCAGACCTGTCTGCACCATTAACCCTTTCGACTTCAGGGGCTCCAGATAGTGGTCTTTCTGCCCTGCCGAATGCCGATCGCCTGGTGATTTTAGATAAGAGCGTAGAGGGCTGGCAAAATCTGGCCCAGGGAACGCTCTCTGGCAGTGATGTCTATGTCATTGATCCGACGCGGGATGGGCTGACTCAGATTGGAGAAATTCTGGGGTTTTATAACAGCGTCAAAAATTTGCATATTGTTTCCCACGGTAATGCAGGAAGCTTTACCCTAGCTGGACGATCGATCGATGCCAGCAACTTAAATAGCAATCAGCTAGCCTGGCGCGATCGCTTCACCGATGACGCCGATATTTTGCTCTATGGTTGCAACATTGCCGCTGATAGCTCGGGGTTGAATTTCATCAAAACCCTTGGGGATTTAACAGGTGCCGATGTTGCGGCCTCAGTGGATTTAACCGGGGCCACAGCGGCGGGGGGCAACTGGATTCTCGAAGCGAATTATGGGCAGATTGAGTCCAACCTCGCCTTTACGGAGGCGCGATCGCGGCTTACACAGGCATTTTGCCCAACCCTGAAATTCAATATACAAATTTCAAT
>JAAUSA010000230.1 GCA_012031975.1 Alkalinema sp. RU_4_3
ATAGCCTGAACGTGCTGGTCAAGAGAGGCTTTTTCTTCAGGGGTCATAAACTCTTTACTCCACCGTGCGTCGATATGCCCGATTATACAAGGTTTATTTTTCTACGGCAAAGGGAGACATGCTCCCGAGGCTATTGTCACAGTCTTGGAAGATGGTGTTAAGTATACCGAGGATCATTGGTAAGTTGATCAGATCATGTCGTGGGGTTTCATAGACTTGGTTTGCTGCGGTTAGTTTATAAAACTGCCAGCTATCACCGTTGGTGACAATGCCGAGAATATCGATCGATCGTCCAGCCTTTTGGTTATTCCATTGGCAGGCTTGCATTTCGATCAAGCATTGGGCAAGTCCCTGCTCGAAGTCGTCTTTTTTTGCTTCTACGACACAAAGCATCGGAGAGGCAATGTAGCCCATATTTTCGGTGATCAGATAGTCGGCTGCGCCTTTAGCAATGTCACTTTCAAGCCGCGCACCTTTCCAGACCTTGAGATTTGGAAAGGGTTCGATCGCTTCAATAAAAAGCAGATCAACGACTAATTTTTTACTGTCTTCCGATCGAGTCAAGTCAAAGTTCTGTTGGATGCGCTTGAGGTAGGTTTGAAAAACTTCGGAGGGGGCGATCGGTTTAGCTTGCAAATTCCAAGGGAATAGACGGCGGATCTGCAATGCTCGGTATGCATCATCTAGACTGAATTTAGAAAATGGCTTCCTATTGGGTCTTTGTCTTTTTGAGGATTTGGTGGCCATGGTGAGTTATCCTTAAATTCAGCTATCTTAGAATGTGCCGCCTAGGTTCTATGGATTCTGCTCTAGCGTAGAAGCAACAAGCAATTGAAATCCATCCCCCATATCCTTTAACTCAAAATTAACAATCAACCTTCTATTGTCAGCAAAATAATCAAGTTTGCGTGTAATCATGCTACCGATAATTGCGCTAAAGCCCTGCTTTAGTAAATCTGTTCCAGCAGTCGCCTGTTTGATCGCCTTCTCAAGCATCAACTCCCGCTCATCCTCAGGCAGCAACGACAAATTCCAAGCCGTCATCGCCATGCCAAACAAATGCTTGCGTTGCTGATGATTATTTCTGACAAATTCGAGATAAGGCTCAACAAAGTCTTCTAAGACCTCCGACATCTTGACCTCGCCACTAGGACTAATCATTGTCCCTGCAAATTTACCACCGAACTCACCGTTCAAGACCTTCTTCGACAGTTTCTCCATATCTTTCCGTTGACTCTCTTCCATCTGCTTCTGATGCAGCGGCTTGCCAAAGCCCTTGGGTTTATCAGCCATCGCGAATGTCCTCCTATATCTCCAGTAGCCAAACGATTACAGCTTCATTTTACACCCCCGTCGTAATTGTCAACCCCTAAGCATCCCTCGCATTGGCGGAGCCTCTCGTAGAGAATCGCGCCCCCTAACCCATCTCCCCAAACATCTGCATCAACCACCGACTCACCTCCGTATCATCCTCCGTCTTACTCCGCCGCAACGCCTCCTCGATCACCCCCATCCCCAACCCCGGCAAAACAAACGAAACCTCAACCTGCCGACTGCCGCGATCGGCCATCACAAAAGCCATCATCTTCGCCCCCAACACATGTTCCACAATCCAATATTCCCGCACCTCCACCGCACAGAAACTCCCATTTGTAAAACCCTTAACGCGGAGATTTTTGACAATCCCGTAAAGGCCGACAACCTGGGAAATCAGCGTATTGTCTTGACTGTGACCCGAACCAAGGCCCATCGTCTCAATCCTCATCCATCCGCGATCGTAATAGCAGCGCAATTTATCAATTTCCGAATTCTTAGAAGCCACCAAGAACTCATCCCAACTGGCCTCAACCCAGGCATCCGTCACAGCTTTTTTGGGTAACGCACTCACCATCTCATGTCACCTCCTTGGATCCCAAGTATACACAGATTCTACCGTCTCCCCACCAGCTTCTCCCGCAACGTCTTAATCCGATCGCGATACTTCGCCGCCTCCTCAAAGGCCTGATTCTTCGCACAGTCCTTCATCTGCGCCTCCAACTGCCCAATCAACTCCGGAATATCCGTCAACGGAATATCATCCATCTGTTGATAAGCCTGATCCAACTCCTGGGAATTCAACCGACGCGACACCTCCAAAAAAGCCAAAATCGAATTCGAGCCCGTCGAATAATCGACTTCGGCGTAATCCCATACTTCTCATTATGGGCAATCTGAATCTCCCGCCGCCGCGCCGTCTCCTCGATCGCCCCCGCCATACTATCCGTCATCCGATCGGCATACAAAATCGCCTGCCCCTTAATATGCCGCGCCGCCCGCCCGATCGTCTGGAGGAGCGATCGCTTAGCTCGGAGGAACCCTTCCTTATCCGCATCTAGAATCGCCACCAAGGACACCTCAGGCAAGTCCAAACCTTCCCGTAGCAGGTTTACGCCCACAAGCACATCAAACACCCCATCGCGGAGGTCCTGGAGAATTTCGATACGCTCGATCGAAGTGATTTCCGAATGCAGATAGCGCACCCGCACACCCCGCTCCTGGAAATAATCCGTCAGATCCTCCGCCATCTTCTTCGTCAGCGTCGTCACCAGCGTCCGCTCCGTCAGCTTCACCCGCTCCTGAATCTCGGAGAGCAAATCATCCACCTGGCCACTCGAAGGCCGCACAAACACCTCTGGATCAACCACCCCCGTAGGGCGAATCACCTGCTCCACCACCTGATCGCCGCACAGCTCCATTTCCCAGTCGCCTGGTGTCGCCGAGACAAAGATACATTGGTTGACCTTTTCCCAGAACTCATCGGATTTGAGGGGGCGATTGTCAGCGGCACTGGGCAGGCGAAAGCCGTGATCGATCAGCACTTTTTTACGGGCTTGATCGCCGTTATACATCGCCCGAATTTGTGGCACCGAAACGTGGGATTCATCGACGACTAAGAGCCAGTCTTTTAAGGGGAAATAATCCACTAGACATTCGGGGGGATCGCCCGCATTTCGACCCGCCAAATGGCGAGAATAGTTTTCGACCCCTTGGCAAAACCCCACTTCCTGGAGCACTTCCAAATCGTAGCGGGTGCGCTGGTCAATGCGTTGGGCCTCTAGGAGTTTACCCTCCTTTTCAAAGAACTCGATTTGGTCCTTTAACTCCGATCGAATCCCCTCACAAGCTTCTGTCAAACGATCTTCAGGCGTGACAAAGTGGCGAGCCGGATAGACATTGATGTTTTGTAAGCTTTGTAGGGTAGCACCAGTCACCGGATCGACATAGCGAATTGCGTCAATCTCGTCGCCGAAAAACTCCACGCGGATAATTCGATCTTCGTAGGCGGGACCAATTTCCAACACATCGCCCTTAACGCGAAACTTACCGCGACCCAAATCTAAGTCATTGCGACTGTATTGAATGGAAGCGAGATCGCGCAAAATCTGCCGCTGGTTCATCTCCTCGCCGACGCGCAGGGAAATCGCCGCATTCAAGTATTCTGACGGAATCCCCAAACCATAAATGCAGCTAATCGAGGCCACGACAATTACGTCACGGCGTTCGAATAGCGATCGCGTCGCCGAATGCCGCAGCATGTCAATTTCTTCGTTAATAGAAGCTGTTTTTTCAATGAAGGTGTCGGAGACGGCAATGTAGGCTTCTGGCTGATAATAGTCGTAATAGCTAATAAAATATTCAACGGCATTGTCGGGAAAAAACTCCCGCAATTCATTACAGAGCTGGGCCGCGAGGGTCTTATTATGGGCCAGTACAAGAGTTGGCTTGCCGATTTGGTCGATGACGCGGGCGATCGTGTGGGTTTTACCCGTGCCCGTGGCACCGAGGAGGGTTTGGAAGCGTTGCTTTTCCTGGAGGCCTTTTACCAATTCTTTAATGGCCTTGGGCTGATCGCCGTTGGGTTCAAAGGGCGCTTGAATCTTGAAGTCTGGCATGGCGAATACCGTCCGCAAAACACATCCCTCCTAGTCTAACGCAGGAAACAGACGTTCTACTCACTCTGTCGCTGAACCCCGTTAGTAATCGGACTGACCCCGCTACCGCCAAAGGTCTCCGATCCCCCGGTCCAGTTGAATTCATTGACCCGGAAGCCGATCGAACCCAATTGCAAGGCCGGATTATAGCGCAGCAGCAGGCTATAACTGCGGCGACTGTATTCCAGGATATAGTCCGTACTGATTTCCTTACGGGTATCGAGGTTTACTAGCGTTTGGAAGCCTAGGCGAAAGGGGCCGTAGATCTGTTGGCTGAACCCGGCGGATAGGGTCTTGGTATCGACGGCGCGATCGAACAAAAAGGGCGACAGCCCATCGGGCAAGATCTGGGAATAGGTAATGTTAAACGCCGTATAGTCCAGAAAATCCTTCGATGAATGGCCGAACTGGCCCAAGATACTGGTCGAGAGCGATAGATTATTCTGCGATCCGCCTCGGCTATAGCCATTCACCACCCCCGTCGCACCCAGAGCCAAGGCAGATAGGGCACCACAGGCACCGAAGTATAGCGTAGGCCCTGGCTCTGGGTGGCGGGCAGAGGTTTCCCCTGCCAGAGGGTGAAGGCCTTATTGAGGGCAGCACTGGCCTGCCAGCGGCCTAGGCTGATGCGATTGTTAGGGCGCACAGGTTCCAGCAAATCCGCCCGATCGGTATTGGCCGTAATGTATTGGTAGCCCACCTGGTAGCTCAGACTGATCCCTGTGGTGCCGAGCTGCATTCCCGGTGAATAGAACAGCAATCCCAGACTGCTCTGGACATCCTGGAACCCTAGGGAATTATTGAACAGACGATCGCGATAGCTGGCCTCAGCGCTCAATGTATGGGTGCCAATCAAATGCTGGGCACGCAGACTGCCTCGGAAGCGATCGTCGAGTTTCGCAAAATCGAGTGTCGTCAATTCCGCCCGCCCCCGAATCGAGCCCCGCAATCCCAGGGGCGCCACCAACTTTGCCTTTAACCCAAAGGCATCGGCATTAAATCCATCTTGAATCGCCCGCTGCACATAAAACTGCGGCGTCACCGAAAACTGCACCGGGCCAGACAGCAGGTCCCGACTCTGCTCCACAAAAAGACCACCGCGATCTTGACTGTCAAACCCAAAGCGCAGAATCCCTGGGGGACGCTCCGTGCGATCGATCAGCACCCGATTGCGCAGCAGCGGCAGCCTAAAGCCCTGGTCAAACACCAATTGAGGTTTCTCGGCTCGGATTTCGTCCTTAAGGGGAGAGAGCTTTGTAAACTTCGCCTGCTTGGCCCGCAGTTCTAATTCGGGTGGGGAAAAAGGGTCATTGGTGATGCGGATGTTTCTGGCCACCCAGCCTTCCGGGTAGAAATCCGCACTCTCTGCCTCAAAGCGCAGTTGCCGAATGGTACCGGACTGCACCCCAAAGGAACTGCCCGGTGCGCGGCCCGCATTCCGCCTGGAACCCAGGGTAATACCCACTTGAGTCCCCGTAGCCTCGGACCCCTTGGGCGGCTGGCTACCGTAGACCAGCTCCCCCACAGGCGTCGAAGCATTGGTCGTGGCGCTAATATCCGTCGGCAGGGGTTCTTGGACCGGGGCAGGCTGGTTCACGCCGAGGGTGGCTAGATCAATATCCCCCTTGGCCCCACGAATTTGGCCCTCACCCTGGACAAAATTGTACTCAAACCGATCGCCCTTCAAAATCTGCTTCCCCTGGGTCAGGGTGACATTCCCCTCAGCTAGGGCATAGCGATTGAGCAGATTGACCCGCAGGCGATCGGCAATTAAGAGTGACCCCCGAAAGGTCATCCGCACATTGCCTTCGGCGACAAACACCTTACGCTGTTCGTCATAGCGTTGGCGATCGGCCTTTAGATTGATAATCCCTTCGCCCTTCAGTTGCTCCGTCGGAATAGGCGTGACCTTATCCGGGGGCGGCGTCTGTACAACGAGCGGCGTAACGGGCGGCGGCGGCGTGGGGAGTCCTGGGGGAAGTGGAGTCTGGGGAATAGCCTGGGGAACTGCCTGGACTTGGACCGGCGGTAGGGGTGGCGTCGAAGGAACAGGCATAGAAATTAAGTCCACTCAGGCTAAAAACGAATCACACGACATATCCAAAACAATCAATTAAAAAGGGCCAAACGATCAATCCGGCGATCGCGGCCCCCCAAAAATACCATCAAGCAATCCGGATCAGCCATCCAGAATGCGCCTATTCTGCGTCCTTACGACCAGGGTTACGGGAAGGATCGCTCGACAGGAAGCCAAAAATAAACATCAGCACGAAGATCGAAACAACGACATTCACAATAATCTTAAGGGTCAGCATTGAACAGTTCTCTCCCAGGAGTTAATAAATCTGACAGACACAGCTTCCGCCAGCAATTGATACGTACTTCCGATTCTACCTTGAAACCCCCACCCAAAGATCACGAGTCGCTCACGAGTGCGTCAGGCGCTGCCAAAGCACAACAATCTGCTGCTCCAACCAGCTCAAACCCCCATCGAGCCAAGCCATCAGGCGCTCCAGGGGATGCTTGACATAGCCCACGTGGGTGGCATCGGTTTCGATCCAGCTATCCGTTGGATCAATCTCAAAGACCGATCGCCAGCTCAGTTTGTTCCGATTCCGGCGCGTTTCAGGCAGCGCAGCGGGTTGGACGAAAGTAGGTTCCACAGCGATCGGCCTGCCGGACTGTACGGCCAGGACGTGATCCACCAAGGTCTGGGTAGCCAGGCGCGTCGTGGGGGCATTGCGGGTGAGACCCTGGACCGGAATCGGTTGGATCAAGGCTCCCGCAGCGGCTCCGGCGGAGAGCACCTGGATCGATCGTTTGCCAAAGAAGTAGGCGATAGCCCGAGCAAGGCGATCGCCCGTCGGGACCAGATGAGCCGTTGGGACTAAGCCCCCTGTTTCTCCAGCCAATGCCTGGCGTTCCCCAAACCAGTCTAGATTTTGGGCGATCGTCCCTTGGTGTACCCAATGCATGGCTCCCCAGAACAGTTTGACGATTCCCCAGGTGTTGGGGGAAAACTGCGACGGCAGGATCGCTGGGTTGCGCACCTGTTTGAGGTAGGTGCGATAGTCGTAGCCGTATTGGGCCAGCTCCCAGAGGATGCGTCTGGTCAGTTGGTGGTGTTGGGTGGAGGTGAGGGCGATCGTCTGGCCATTGGCAGCAACAAGTACGAGCTGTTGAGAGGTCAGGTCCGTGGCGATGCCGATGATCGTGATTTGGGTTAGATCGATCGCGCTACCGCCAAAAAACTCCGCTAGATTCGGGGCCTTTGCCTGGGCAGCACCCAGGGCTGGTCGATTCACACCCGTAATCTGTTCGCAGTTTTCAAACTCCGGCAGGCCGACTCCTAGGTCCTGGAGAATACTGACGATCGGGCGATCTCCAGCCGGGGGTGCATCGGTCAGGCGATCGGGATTGACCGCCTGGGTGAACTGGTGGAGGGCAAAGCGACTGGCTTGGACAATGGCATAAATTGGGTAAAGGGCCATTTGGGCACCCCAGACCGCCGCGATCTTAATTTTTTTCCAGACCTCACCGCCACGGGTCTTGATATCCTGAACCTGCCGATTCAGAAAATTCAGCACCTGGCTTTGATATTTACCTTGAGAGGGTACGTCCGCCATTAGGAAACCTCACCGAAATTATTGAACCCAATCCTCTGGTAGGGGCGCGTATCCCGCGCCCGCAACCTCCGCCACAACAAACAACCCCAACCACCCCAACCCAAAACCCAATCGACCAAGACATAAT
>JAAUSA010000039.1 GCA_012031975.1 Alkalinema sp. RU_4_3
CTAATCGACGATCGCATGGCCCACCTGGGATTAAAATCCCAGGCTAACAGCTCAAACCCGTTGAAACGGGTTAAACCCTGGATTGGAGGACCTTCTATCCATTCAATCTCCATGCAGTAAGGCTCCTAACCTGCTTTAGCTGGTTTTAGCTATTAGCCTCGGGTTTTAACCCAAGGCGGGGCAGCAGCGCAGTGGAGAACTCGCCAACTGAATTTTGTCCAATCTATTACCTCAATTACCATGGATTTTAGTGCTGCGATTCCGACCTTTGTAATTACGCTCCGTGAGGGTGTCGAGGCAGCTTTGGTGGTAGGAATTGTGATGGCTTACCTCAAAAAATCAGGCAAGCGCCATCTTAACCTTTGGGTTTATACCGGGATCGCCCTAGGTCTAGTCGCCAGTGCGATCGTCGGCAATTTCTTCGGCTGGGCAGTCAAGGCCCTGAGCGGCGCGAACAGTCAGTATTCTGGGGCGATCGAGCCCTTTTTAGAGGCGGGCTTTAGCGTGGTGGCGATCGCACTCCTGAGCTGGATGCTGGTCTGGATGACCCGGAATGCGCGCAATCTCAAGTCCCAGGTGGAAGGAGCGATCGGTTCAGCCTTAGATAGTAAAACTGCGGGATTCGGCGTGTTTAGCCTGGTGTTTTTTGCCATACTCCGGGAGGGGTTTGAAACAGTTCTATTTATTGCGGGAAAGTTTGAGCAGGGCCTTGGTCCGACATTGGGTGCGATCGGAGGCGTCGTCGTTGCGGTGTTTTTAGGCGTGTTGATGTTCCGCTTTGGGGTGCGGCTGGATCTCAAAAAGTTTTTCCTAATCATGGGGATTTTCCTGGTGATGATTATTGCGGGGCTAGCGGTGACGGCCCTGGGTAATTTTGATGCCGGGATGAATGCGATGGCCAGTATCGATCGCAAGTCCGCTGCCCTCTGCTTCTTCCAAGAACGGTTTGTGCGGGCCGGGGATCGATCCTGTGTGTTGGGCAGTATGGTTTGGAACCTCAGTCGAGTTTTGCCGGACGATCGCTTTCCTGGGATTTTGTTGAGTGCACTGTTTGGCTATATGCAGCGGTTATTTTTGGTGCAGGCGATCGCCTATCCTTTGTTTTTAGGTGGGATCGGCATGCTTTATTTCAAGAGTCTGAATATAGGTTCGGCGAAACCGAAGGCATCATCAAACAAAATGTCGGGGAATTCGATCGCTTCCCAAAAGTAGATTTGGCCTAAATAAAAAACCTAAAAGCCTGGGGTGACTTCTTGTTGCTACAGGCTTTTTTATTGTGCATGCATATCTTAGTTTATTGAGAAGAAAGTTCATTTATTCTGGTATATAGAATCACGTCTTTTCAAAAGAGAAAAATTATATAGTTCTGGCATATCAGGATTCTTGGTAGACCAATCCACCTTCAGGAAAGCTTTTCAGAGCATTCAACCGTTTCTCCTCAGTGCAGTAGTTGATCGCACTTGCCTAGGATTCACTATTCAAATATATTCTCAATTCTTGGAGTTCTTCTCAGCCATGACTACTTCGACAAACGACCGATCGGCGGCTCTCGTCAATCCCTTGGAAGCTCCGGGCGGACGATCGGTCCTAGAAAAAGCACTAGCCGATCGAGCCGCGCACCGCTCTACTACGGCCAGGGCAATAACATCATCACCCTTGGCAATAGCAAAAACATCGTCTACGCGGGTGAAGGCATCAACCTAATCACCACAGGCTCCGGCAACGACCTAATCACCTCGGGCAACAATAACGACTTCATCAACGCAGGCGACGGCAATAACACCATATCCGCAGGTAACGGCAACAACCGCATCCTCTCCGGCAAAGGCAACGACATCATCTTTGCGGGCAGCGGCAACGACACCATCTACAGCGGCGCAGGCAACGACACAATCTTCACAGGCGACGGCAACAATGTCGTCAACGCTGGCACTGGGGACGATACCGTGACGCTCGGCAGCGGAAAGGACAAGCTGATCCTAGAAGGCGGCAGAGGCTCCGTCAAAGTGATCGGCTTCGACCTCAAGGCTGACAAACTCCGTTTAGGCGACAGCTTGGCAGGCAACGTCCTGAAGTTTGAGACCAAAGGCAACGACACCTTAGTCATAGTAGGTAAAGACCTGCTGGCCACCTTGGTCGGCGTAAAAGGGGGTTCCCAGGCGATCGTCGATCGCGGTGCACTCTATACCTACGTTGCCACGGATCTCGGCTCCCTCAGCAGCAACCCCAATGGCAACGTCAACGCCACAGCGATCAATGATTTCGGCCAGATCGCAGGTCGCTTTGACACCGGAGCAACCTTCAGCAATACCAACGCCACCACCGGAGCCGTCAACAATGCCAACCTCGTCCGCCAAGCCTTTATCTGGGAAAATGGCAAGCAAACTGCCCTAACCAGCACAGGCATCAAGATAGGCCAAGGTGACTTTGGGGCGGCCAATGGTGCCACCGTCACGATGCTGACGCCTAACGTTAATACAATCACCAATACGGGGATCATCCTCGGCACAGGTGATGAAGTGCGTCAGCCTATTCCCCTAGCCACCGATCGCGGCCTGCGCTGGACCAAGGAAGGCGATACCTACAAGCTATCGATCAGCGACTTCGGCCAGCAGGAAAGCTACTTCCTCGGCTCCAACGGCAGCAACCAAATCGCTGGGCGCAACATCGATAAAAACGGGTTTGAGACCCCGCTGGCGATCGCCCCAGATGGCACCATAACCCCTCTGGCCACCCTCGGCGGCGACGGCGGCACCACACGCGGCATCAATGGCAAAGGCGTACTTGTCGGAGCCCTGGATATCGACGGACTGGCCAATGAAACCTTCAAAAATACGGCAGCGGTTTGGGAAAAAGGCAGCGATGACAAATTCAAACTAACCAATCTCGGGACGTTTGGATTTGATCAGGCATCCCTGCGCGATCTCAATGACGCAGGCACGATCATCGGCCAAGCCACCAATGGCACAGGCGCAACCGCAACCAGCAACCCATTCATGCTGCGCGACGGTGAATTCATGGATCTCGGCAGCCTAGGCGGCAAGACAGGTTCCACCACAGGTATTAACGAATCCGGCCAAATCATTGGTGCATCTCAAATTGCCTCAGGTACAAACCGGGCCTTTGTCTATGAAGGTGCGGGGCGATCGCCGACCTCAACAGTTTGATATCTGCCCCTTTGACCTACAACGGCGCAGCAGTCACGCTGACCAATGCAACAAGCATCAATAACTTTGGTCAAATTGTGGCCCAGGGCACCTACACCTATAAGGATGCAGCGGGCAAAGATGCCACGGGCACACGTTCGTTTGTTTTGAACGCAGCTTAATTGTTCAACTTGGAGGGCGATCCGTAAACCCTGGCGAACCGCCCCCTAGATCCCCCAGAATTGGGGGATCTAGGGGGCCAGCCATCCGCATCCAGAGAGAGAATCCCATGCAAAACACTGACTTAAAAATAGTTCCAGAAACTCAAACAGAAACATTTCCAAAAAACCTCGATATCGCTACCGTCATGGTTTACGGCCTAGCAATTCTATCAGGCGGAGTTTTTCTGTTTCTTCCCCTAGTCAACCTGATTCATCCCAGTCCCTGGCAGCGATCGCTCGGGATGATCCACGGCTTCGGAGCCATGGCTGCAACAATTGTCACGGTTTATGCTGGGCATTTGGCATTCCCATTGTTGCGAGGTTCGAACAAGGTATTGCCCCAAATGCGATCGCTCACCTTCTGGAGTGCAGTGGTCACCTTCCTAAGCATTGCTTCGGGCAACTTTGGCTATATGCGCTACCGGGCAGGTGCAGACTTTGGCGGCGCAAGGGCTTGGCTAAAGGACAATTCGCCATTGACGCAATATGTGTTTATGGAATACCACGAATTTAGCGTGCTGTTTACGCTGCCACTCGCTGTCGGCAGTGCTTGGGTTTTGTGGCACTATGGCGACAAAATCCTAGAGAAAGCCAATCGGCCTATTTTAGCTGGCGTCAGCATTGCCGTGATGGCCATAATGTTCTATGCCATGGGCGGTTTTGTAACGGGCTTGGCGATCGCCAAGGTTCATTCCCTGTAGTTAATTGGAGAAAAAACATGCAGTCATTACCCATTTATAGTCGCCTTTGGACTCAGGTGAAACAGTTTCCGGGTCTACTCAGTCGCGGTTCGGATCATGCCCCAGAGAAGTCTGGCATGGCGGCAGCAGCCTTAATTAGCGGCGGCATTGGAGCCGTGATGATGATGATCATCCACCATATTTCTGATACGAACAAAGACTTTGAACAAATCCTCCACAAAACGATCGGTGCATGGATGCCCGGAGCCGTAAACGCCGATCCCATGTGGGGCAATATCGGCAGCTATGCAGGCAAGGAAACCGTCATGCTGGTTGGCTGGCTGGGCAGTTGGGCCTTGTTGCATTTCGCGCTGCGCGATCGCCAGGTCATACCCCGCACAATGCTGTTTTGGATGATTAGTTTGTATGCGATCGCCACGGCCATGTCCTGGCATCCCCTGTTCCCCTATCTTCCTCTGCAATAATTACCATGAGCAATTCCATTCATCACATGCAGCGCTATATCCTGGGCGGTATCGGACTGATCGCAGCCATGGGAATTACATTGCCGATCGCCATGGCAAGAGTGAGCCAAACGGCCAAGTTTCCAGGTCAATCCGTCAAGTCAGAGGATTGTGCGGGTCAGCCTCAAAAAGAAGCCAAGGTTGTGGTCTGGGCCAAGGACTGCGCACCACTGAAGGTTGAGCCGAAAAAGGCAGAGGCAAAACCAGCCATTGCCGAGAGGCCCCCTGAAAAGGCCGTTGAGAAAGCCCCTGAAAAAACCGCCGAGAAAACACCCGATCAAGTCGCGGATCTGGAAGTTTTGCGATCAGGCATGACAGGCGATGAAATAGCCGCTCTTCAGGAGCATTTGCAGAAAGCGGGTGCTTCTGATCTCCAGATTGATGGGGTGTTTGGCCAGGACACGGAGATCGCTGTGCGATTGATGCAGGAGCGCCTGAAGCTGGAGCCGACGGGTGTGGCTGATGCAGCCTTTCAAGGAAGATCCATGAAATGATCTAGTAGTCGCACATCGAGCTTGGGATCTAAGCGATCGACGGGCGGGATAACCCCATCCTTGGACTATGCTAAAGTGGCATCTGGGGCTGATCTGTAGAGATTAATCAACCCCAGATTGGGTCCGTTATCGATAATTAGAAACAACATGATTGATGCTCCGTTAAGTCTGCCCCGTCCCCGTTGGAATGTAATTACCTTCACGGCTCTCCTGCATGTCGGTGCCTTGCTAGCCCTATTTCCCAGTAACTTTAGCTGGTCGGCAGTCGGGGTCGCTGTATTGCTCCATTGTCTGACGATCGGCCTCGGTATTTCCCTGGGCTTCCATCGTCTGGCCACCCATCGCAGCCTGAAGGTGCCGAAATGGCTGGAGTATTTCTTTGTGCTATGCGGCACATTGGCGGGGCAGGGAGCAGTGAGGGGCTGGGTGGGCTACCATCGGATGCACCATCTACATACGGATCGATCGGGCGATCCCCATGATTCGAGCCAGGGCTTTTTCTGGAGCCACATTAGCTGGCTGATGCATACGGTGCCGATGCAGCCGGAGCTATCGCGCTTCACCAAAGATATCGCCAATGACTGGTTCTACAGTTTTTGCCACAAATACTATATCCTGCTCCAGGTTCTGCTGGGTGTCGGCCTCTATCAGTTAGGCGGCATGCCCTTTGTGGTCTGGGGCATTTTTGTCCGGCTGTTTGTGGGGTTTCACAGTACCTGCTTTGTCAATAGCGCCTGCCATACCTTTGGCTATCGCAACCACAAAACAGATGATAGCTCAACCAACTGCTGGTGGGTGGCGTTCCTGACCTTCGGGGAAGGCTGGCATAATAATCACCATGCCATGCAGTCTTCGGCGCAGTTTGGGTCGCGCCTGTGGGAGATTGACCCAGTCTGGATGACGATCCAATTGCTGGAGAAGTTAGGTTTGGCAACTCAGGTGAAGACCGTAAATTCGATGCCACCACTTGCGAAGGTTGGCCGTTAACCGCGATCGCTCGGTGGTGGTAAATATTAGTCATAAAAACGGGCGATGCAGTCAATGCATCGCCCGTTACTTGTCTTCGCTATTTGGTTTTGGATAAGGGGGGAATTAAGCCGCTCTTAGGGGTCTAATCCAACCTCGGAGGAAGTAGTAGAGCGAGGTAAGGGCCTCGGTCATCACCTTGGAACTGGTATCGAGGGCCTCGGTCGTCGGAATGATGTCCGCTACGCTGAAGTTTCGCTCGACCAGGTCTGCCCCCTGAAGCCGCCCCTCTAAGGCCGCCTTCGGTGGAACGGTATAAAAGTCCGTCGGGCGGGAAATAATCGTAAAGTTCTGGGCCAGCGGATCGAACTCCCGCTTAAAGGTCAAGGCCGTACGGCTGGTCTGCAATGCACTGGTGACGATCGTGAGCTGACCGCCCGGATTGATATTGCTCTTCTCTAGCAGGCGGCGTACATTGGCCGCACTGGCCTGCACCGTCGGGCTTTGGTAGTCCACCAAAATCGCCCCATCGGGAATACCCAAGCGATCGCGCAGAACGGCCTTCACCTTCGCCGCTTCGGAAATCGACTCCCAGCTCTCACCATCTTTTTTCGATCGACCTGGGTACTGGTCCGCCGAAACCACCAGATAGTTTGCCCCGATCGATCGGAACACCCGCGCCGCCTCCAAAATCCGATCGCCCCGCTCGGTCAACTGCACCTGATCGGCCAGCAGATTAATATTGCCGCCGCTAATTGGTTCCGGGGGCTGGATGATCGCATTGCGATCGGGGGCCTTGGGATTACCGGGCTTGATCGCCACAGGGGCCTTGAGCCCCAACCGCGTCGTATCCTTCGCCATCAGCACCACCACCCGCTGGGCACCCACGGGCAACCCAGGCACCTCAGGGCGAGTGACGGAAATAGCTTCTAGCTCCGATCGCTGCATCATGAAATTAGAAATCAGCGGCAGGCTCATAATCAGCAGGGAAATCATGGCGATCCGCAGCAGCAACTTAGAAGTCGCCGTCAAACCCTTCTTCTCCGCATCGCTCCAAACCACACTGAGAAAGACCAAAATCAGCCCCAGGGGATTGAACAACACCGAAATGAGCTGCCACACCTCACCCAGGAGCCCCGGCTGCGGCGACCCACTGAAAAAGGTCATGGCCGTCACCACCACCAGCAGTGCCAGTACCAAGCCACCCAGGAAAGCCTTCGGCAAGGCCTTCAAAATCACAAATCGCGCTGCCAAACCCACCAAGATCCACAGAAGAATCTGAGTCAGCAGCAGAAAGACATCCGTTACAAGTAAAACCATGCTCTAAATACCCTTATCCAATGGGGGAAGACGTAACCAATCGGATCCATAGGTTGGACCCCCCAGTTGTGCCTAACTTCATTGCTGACACTACGCATAGGATTCTACCGGAGATTTTCAGTTTGTTAGCCACTATTCCTAGTGTTTGTCACCAATGCTTGATATCGCTAGGCAGCGAGGGCCATGGATCCAGCTAACCTGGGGGAAGTCTACCTGAAGTTAGAAAAGTCGTAACGGCCCGAATTAAGGGTAGTAGCCTAGGTAAGGGCACTATGCTGAAAGAACGAGTGGGGTTGACCCAACTTTTTCTGACCTTTACTAAACACCAAATCTGAACACCTTGAGTAGAGGGCATGGCCCCTAAGGAGAACCTTTCCGTGCAAGCAGATCAACCCACCATTTTGGTCACCGGCGGGGCAGGCTACATTGGCTCCCACGCCGTTCTGGCCCTGCAAAAAGCAGGCTACAACGTGATCGTTCTAGACAACCTGGTCTATGGCCACCGCGACATTGCTGAAGGCGTCTTGCAGGTGAAGCTGGTGGTGGGGGACACCAACGATCGATCTCTCCTAGACAACCTGTTTGCCACCCATAAGATCGACGCCGTGATGCACTTTGCGGCCTACGCCTACGTGGGGGAATCGGTCACCCAGCCCGACAAGTACTACCGCAACAACGTCCTCGGCACCCTGACCCTGCTCGAAGCCATGGTGGCCGCCAAGATCTCCAACTTCGTGTTCTCCTCCACCTGCGCCACCTACGGCGTCCCCACGGAAGTGCCGATCCCCGAGGATCATCCCCAAAACCCGATCAACCCCTACGGGGCCACCAAACTCATGGTGGAGCGGATTCTGGCGGACTTTGACCATGCCTACGGGTTGCGATCGGTGAGTTTCCGCTACTTCAATGCGGCGGGTGCGGATCCAGCGGGCCGGATCGGTGAGGACCACCAGCCGGAGACCCACCTGATCCCCTTGGTCCTGATGACAGCCCTGGGCAAGCAGGAGGCCGTGACGATCTTTGGCACCGACTATCCCACCCCCGACGGTACCTGCGTGCGGGACTACATCCACGTCAGCGACCTGGCCGATGCCCATGTCCTGGGCCTGCAATACCTCAAAAAGGGCGGCGAAACCACCAAGTTCAACCTGGGCAACGGCAACGGTTTCTCCGTGAAAGAGGTGATCGATATGGCCCGCGAGGTGACGGGTAAGACGATTACGGCGAAGGAGTTCGATCGCCGCCCTGGGGATCCACCGGCCCTGGTCGGCAGCGCGGCCCGTGCGAGGGAGATCCTTGGCTGGAATCCGCAGTTTGCCGATCTGCGGGCGATCTTGAGTCATGCCTGGGCCTGGCACCAGAAGCGCCACGGCTAGATCTGCATAAGTGGACCGGAAGCGAGCCTATGGAAGGGTTGTTGGGGGTTTTTCGCCCTCGACAACCGCTCTCTGACCTGAAGGAACTATCGCCATGGTCCGTCCCACCGCTATCATTTCTTCTACCACTAAAAAAACTGACCCATCTTCAAGTTCACCCCTGCGGGTAAGTGTGCACAATGGGGGTAAGGCGAGAAACTCAGACCATGAGTTTCAGGGTTTAAACGTCATGACGAGGATAAGTGCGATCGTGGATCACCAACCAGCTACCGGACGAATTGCCAGCAAGTGGCAGCAACGGATCGAGGCAGAACTGCCAGAGACGGTGCAGACCCCTGTGCTGCGCTGGTTACTGGGAGAAGAGGCCAGCGCAGCGGAACCGACCAGTGAGGACCAGCGGCGGATTCTGGACCAGTCCATGGACTATCGCTATCGGATTTTGCGGGAGCGCTACTACGGCATGGCTCAGGAACGGGCCTACAAGAACTTGATGAACCGCCTCGGTGGGATTTTCCTGCTGCGCAATAAGGTGCAGACCTGGATTGCGCTGTCGCGCGATCGCGCCCGTACGGTAACTGACGTATTGCAGGAAGTGCTCCAGGAGATGTTGCAGAACGATAAGCATATGCAGCAGCAGATTGCCTGGATTTCCACCTGTACCAAGGATGCCAGACTGCGGAATGCGTTGATCTTGGCCAGTCTAGAGGAATATTGCCTGCGTCCGATTCGGAACCAGCCGCTGCTGACCTATCGGTTTGTGAATTACCTGCGGCGATCGGAGCGCGGTGGCATGACCAATGTGCCGACGGCGGAGTTCATTCGCTTGGTGTCCGATGAGATTGCCCCGGATGATGGGGAAGGAAATGCCATTAGTTTGCTGGACAACCAGGCGCTGGCTGATTTCCAGGAGGAACAGGAGACCTTGGCCCAGCAGGAATTGCGGGGTTCTATTGTGCAGCAGTTGGAGTTTTACTTAATCGATAAGGTTGATCCGATGGCGGCGCAGTGGCTGAAGCTGTATTTGCAGGGGCAGACTCAGGAGGCGATCGCTGAGGTGCTTGCGGTGCCGATTAAGCAGGTCTATCGGCTACGGGAGAAGGTGACCTACCATGCGGTGAAGGTCTTTGGGGTGAAGCAGCAGCCGGAACTGGTGGCGGAATGGTTGGGGCGGTAGGTTGGGTGCAACAAAATACTAACCGACGATCGCATGGCCCACCTGGGATTAAAATCCCAGGCTAACAGCTCAAACCCGTTGAAACGGGTTAAAAACGCTGATTGGCGAGGGTTTCAGGGGATTGAGATGGCGTTCAATCTTCCAACCTGCTTTAGCTGGTTTTAGCTATTAGCCTCGGGTTTTAACCCTAGGCGGGGCAGCAGCGCAGTGGGAGGTTTATGATTTGCTCTTTAACATTTCCAATAACTCTTCTGCCTTAATCCATTGCGTATTTTTATCGGAACTATATTGAAATCCCTCTTCCACTGGCTGACCCGATTCCCCTAGGGCATTGGTAGTAAAACTATGGATGTTTCTAAACTGCGTTGCGGGACAGATCACATAGTGATCGCTAAACTCCAAGGTCAAATGATATTCATCCTGGGGACACATCACCTCATGGAGCTTTTCACCGGGGCGGATGCCGATGATTTTACTGGGAATACCGGGGGCGATCGCCTCCGCTAAATCCGTAATTCGCATCGAGGGAATCTTCGGCACAAAAATCTCGCCGCCCTGCATCCTTGCAAAGCTTTTTAGAACCAGGTCCACACCCTGGGAAAGGGTGATCCAAAACCGGGTCATGCGAGGATCGGTAATGAAGATTTCGGGGCTGCGATCGCGCACTAATTTCTGAAAATAGGGCACCACGGACCCCCGCGATCCGACGACGTTCCCGTAACGGACTACGGCAAACCTTGTGGGACAGTCGCTGGTGATGTTGTTGGCGGCGACGAACAGCTTGTCGGAGGCGAGTTTGGTGGCGCCGTAGAGGTTGATGGGTCCGGCGGCTTTGTCGGTGGAGAGGGTGATGACGCGGGTGACGGAGTTTTCGAGGGCGGCGTCGATGACGTTACTTGCGCCGTAGATGTTGGTTTTGATGCATTCGGTGGGGTTGTATTCGGCGGCGGGGACATGTTTAAGTGCTGCTGCATGGATCACGTAGTCTACGCCGCGCATGGCGAGTTTGAGGCGATCGCCGTCGCGGACGTCGCCGAGGAAGAAGCGCAGGGTCTCCTGGGGGAATTCCTGGGCCATTTCGTACTGTTTGAGTTCGTCACGGGAAAAGACGATGATTTTTTTGGGGCGATGGTACGTTAGCAGGGTGCGGACGCATTGTTTGCCAAAGGAGCCTGTGCCGCCTGTGATGAAGATCACTTTGTTATCAAACAGCGTTGTTGCTTCAGACATCATTTCTTCAGACATAGTTAATTTCTTTGAGCCTAGTAATTTCTATAGATCGGAGAGTGGGGATCTGAGGGCATTCTAAGAAGGGAAGGTTCCACTGAAGATCGCCATAATACTGTAATACGCCAAAACCCCGCTATGCACTACCAGATACTCAACACCCGCGTTGACTGTACCAGCTACAGGGACGCCTGCGATCGCATCCAATATTGGGCGCAGTCGGGGCGGTCCTGCTATGTGGTGGCGGCCAATGTCCATGTGGTGATGAGTGGCTGGTGGAATCGCCGCTACCAACAGGTGATCAATCAGGCGGCCCTGGTCACCTCCGACGGCATGCCTCTGGTGATGGCCCTACGGCTCTTGGGGAACCGCGAACAGTCGCGGGTCTATGGCCCTGACCTGATGCTGGCCTGGTGCGATCGCGCCGCCAAGACGGGACTACCCATCTACCTCTACGGCTCCACGGAGGAAACCCTGGAGAAAATGCGGGCTGGGCTGAAACGCCGTTTTCCAGGCTTGGCGATCGCCGGGATGAAGGCTCCGTCGTTTCAGCAGATGAGTGAGGGGGAGGAGCTCGCCGATCGCGAGGCGATCCGGGCCTCTGGGGCGAAGGTGGTGTTTGTCGGCTTGGGCTGTCCGAAGCAGGAGCTGTGGATGGCGCGGCAGGCGGGGAAGCTGGACTGTGTGATGGTGGGCGTGGGGGCGGCGTTCCAGTTTTTCAGTGGGGAGGTGAGTCAAGCGCCTCGGTGGATGATGGGGTTGAGTCTGGAGTGGCTCTATCGGCTGTGCATGGAACCTCGGCGGCTCTGGAAGCGGTATTTGATTAACAATCCAGCCTTTGTGCTGCTGTTTTCGGCCCAGTGGCTGGGGGCAAAGATCTGGCCCCAAAAGGTGGAACGCCCGGAAAATCTGGACTACATTGGGAAGTAATGATTGCTGGCGTTTGAGATCTTGGGACTATGGGAACTTCGGTGAGTAAGTCGGAACGTTACTGGAATCTTGTCCGACTGGGGGAAGGGGGCGATCGCCGCACGGAGGTTTTGCCGCAGGTGAAGCTGTGGTTTGAAGCCCATGTTCCTGGGGGATTGGATGATGGGGAGATCCAGAAGCGGCTGTTTGCTTCCCAGGAGAAACAGGCTCAGTTGGCCCTGCGCTGCTTTGTGTCCCACCAGATTGAACAGGTCTGCCAGCAGTTGGCGATGCAGTTTGGGGGCAGCCATGGGTTTGGGCGGCGGGAGCTGTTGGCCTATGTGTTGGATGACGATGGGCGCGATCGCACCAGCTATCAGCCCCTGTCGGTGAAGATTTTGGAGAGTTTCGATCCCTCAAGGGCCAGTCTAAGCACCTGGGCCATGCGTTTGGTAAAACACCATCGGGAGCTGAACCAGTTCCTCGTGGAGTGTGGTGTCTACCTCCTGAGCGACTGGGCGATTCTGAACGACACCAATGGGCCAAAACTGCGGCGGATTCTGACGGAGTATCAGCCGACGGCCAGGACGGAGATCGAGCGGGCGGCAGCGCTGCTGGATGCCTATCACGAGGTTTATCGGGGCGATCGCTCCTGGCCCGTCAGTCTGGGGTCCGGGGTTCCTGTCCAGCGCCCACACCGGAGCAACTGGAACGGATGGCGGCGATCTTGGGCGTTTCGTCCCAGGGTTTACTCAACCAACTGCGACGACTGGCGGATGGCTTGCGGCAGTATCGGTTGGCCACTCGGGGCGGGCAGTTTAAGACGGTGTCGCTGGATGCGAAGAATGAGGATGAGCAGTCCTTGGGCGATCGCTTGGCATCTCCTGTTGTCTCGGAGGAGGAGTCCTCGGTGGGGTCGTTTTTGTCCGCCTATCGATCGCAGTTTAGCCAAGCTTTGGCCAGTGGGTTTGAGCAGGTGGTGGGAGCCCGGCGGGGTAAGCTCAAGCCGCCGAAGGATGGGCATTTCTTGGTGGGGATGAAGTTGTTCCATTGTCAGGGGTTGTCGATGACGGATATTGCGCCCCATGTGGGGTTGCAGGCGCAGTTTCAGGTGAGTCGGCTGTTGAATTTGAAGGCGTTTCGGGAGGATGTGCGCCATGCGGTGCTGCTGGGGTTGAAGCGTTCGGTGCAGGAATTGGCGGCGAGGTTTGGGGGGAGCGATCGGTTGATTGAGCTGGATGGTCAGGTGGAGGCGGCGCTGAGTGAGCAGATTGAGAAGCTGATTCAGGATGCTTCGTCCCAGGCCCAGACGCCGAAGGATTATGCCAGTATGATGTGTGTTTTCGAAGACGCTGTGTGAATATCTCGATCGCTTGGAGGTCTCCGGGGCGACGGGTTAATATGGGGTCTATGACTAGCGCTGGATTTCATGCATTGTCTGATCCGCTTAGGTTGCAGGTTTTGGAACAACTGCGATCGGGGGAGCAATGTGTCTGCGATCTATGTGAGGTTCTGGGTGTGCCGCAGTCGAAGCTGTCGTTTCATCTAAAAACGTTGAAGGATGCGGGCTTGATCGAGGGGCGGCAGCAGGGGAGATGGATGTATTACCGCTTGAATTTGCCGCAGTTTGAAGTCTTACAACAGTTTTTAGCCACCTTTGAAACCCCAGTGAGTTTGGCGAAGTCCTGCAAAACTTGTGATTAAAACGACATCCATCAAGTTTTTTTGATGGATGCGATCGCACAACCCCCACCTTCTGGTATCTTAGTAGTCAACCCATCAAGTTTTCTTGATATGAGCTTAAAGACCCTGCCGTTTGGGCATAGCCTGATTCGATTTCGAGCTTTGGAATGGCGATCGCCCGCTGTGGTGGCGGAATGTCTTGGCACCTTTGTGATGGTGTTTGTCGGGACTGGGGCGGTGATGGTCAACCAGATTACCGATGGGGCAGTGACCCATTTGGGGATTAGTGCGGCCTTTGGGGCGATCGTTGCGGCCTTGATCTACGGTCTTGGCCATGTGAGTTCGGCCCATTTTAATCCGGCGGTGACGTTGGCTTTTTGGCAATGCGGGGTGTTTCCTAAATATAAGGTGTTGCCTTATTTGGTGGCACAGTCTTTGGGGGCGATCGCTGCTTCATTGTTTTTACAATTCACCCTGGGCTCCATTGGAACGCTGGGGGCAACGCTGCCGAAAAACAACAATTGGAGTCAGGCGTTTTGTTTAGAGTTGGTTTTGACGGCGATTTTAATGGGGGTGATTTTGGGGTCGGGGCTCGATCGTCGGGCTCCTAAGGGGTTTGCGGGGGTTGCGATCGGGTTGACGGTGTTTTTAGAAGCATTAGTAATGGGGCCAATTACGGGGGCGAGTATGAATCCGGCGCGATCGCTGGGTCCAGCCTTAGTTTCGGGAAATTGGCAACACCATTGGCTCTATTGGATTGCACCTATTTTAGGGGCGCAATTGGCGGTTTGGTTATATCGGTATTTAGGTCCAGAAAAGTCTGCCCATTAGGAGTTTTGAACCATGAAACGGGTGATGTTTGTCTGTAAGAAGAATTCGGCGAGATCCCAGATGGCGGATGCTTTTGCGAATAAGTATGGGGCTGGGAAAATTACGGTGACGAGTTCTGGATTAGAAAAGAGTCAGGTGAATCCGGGGGCGATCGCGGCGATGGATGCGATCGGCATGGATATTCGGAATCAAAGCTCAAATGCTTTGTCGGAGTTTCAACCTGAGGATTTTGATGTGGTGATCTCGCTCTGTGGCTGTGGGGTGAATTTGCCGCCGGATTGGGTGGTGCGCGAGGTATTTGAGGATTGGCAGTTGGAAGATCCGGCGGAGAAGCCGGAGTTGTTTCTTGAGGTGCGGGATGAGGTGGAGAGGAGGGTGAAGGATTTGATCGATCGGGTGGGGTAGATCGGTTTGTGGCAGGGATGGAGGGCGCATGCAATGCGCCCGTACGGGAATTTGGGCAAGGAGATTCGGAAAAAATGTTAGATGCAAATTATGGATAAATCGATGTGCCGATCGACCCCAACCTAGGCCCGGCGATCGGCATCGATGAATTCATCCTCTGCATGGTGCAAGCGGCTAACTCACCCCAATACCTCTCCACGCTCGCAGGGGACAGAATTCCGGATTTGGCTGCCGTTAAATCATCTCTAAGGCCACGAAATCTGACATAATTTCCCCAGTCGTCCCTCCAGCCTGATAATAGACGATCGCCCTTAATTTCCCCACCGCCTGAACTTGCCCCAAATGCTGCAAGTGAAAATCCTGCGACGAATATTCCAAGCCACCTAAAGTAATCTCCACAGGCCGCTCCTGAACAAACTGTACCCGACCCAAACTATCCTGGACCTCCAAGCGCCGAATCGTCACAGGTTGGGCGATCGCCTGTTTATTCTCCAGATCTAAAAACACCACGGCAAACCCTCGGGGGCGATCGACCGAACTTACCTCACCCGGAGGCCTTTGGGACTCCTGACGCACCGTCATCTTGCAATTCTTCAACATCACACCATTCGCCATCACCGCCTGCGAAGCCGAGCCTTGGGTGGTAGCGGCAATACCAGCGATCGAACCAACCATCATCAGAAACAACAGTAATTTATTCATGGCCCTAGGGGGAGGAGATAAGTAAAGATGCGCTGCCTGAAAAAACAACGCATCCACTAGAACTAAACCGTATCTTCAGCCTTCACACTTCAGCCTTCACTACGCCGTCGCATCCCAAGTATTGAAATTATCAGCGATCTGCGCGTGGGTTAACTCAATCTCAGCACCCTCACCACCCCAAGGATTGTAGAGCTTATAGCGGCCCGTTACATAGTTATAGCCCGTCAGCGTGTAGGAGTGATTGCCCACGATACCCGAAGCCGTTGAGCCATTCGTGTTCAAGACAACCATTTTACCCGAAGCAAAGGCACTCCACATCTCATCCACATCATCGGAGAACCGAATGCCCAGGATCTCAAACGTCATCCCAGTGTGAGTGGTATTGCGATTGGTGATTTGCTTCATCGCATGGAAGGGCCAGCCACCGCTAATACTATCGTAGGAATTGGCCGCCGTTTCTTGGCCGAGCCAGCCGGACTCGTTGAATTGGGCATAGGCCTTTTCAGCCAGGGCCACCCAGAGTTCGTTGTTGACATTGTTGTAGGCCATCCCCGAGGAATCGTTGGCGTAGATAAAGTTGCCCCAGTCATAGGTGGGCAGGTAGCGATCGACCGTCACATAGTCCGCCGTACCGTTATTAAACAACCGGACCGTGAAGGTGCCGTCGTTATTGTCGATGAACATGTTTTGGATTTCGCCTGGGGATTGGCGAGCCACCGCACCTAGGCTAGCTAGGAAGTAGCAGTCACCCACGGCCCCCTGGTCCACATCTCGGAAACTGACACCATTCTGGAACAGAGAACCAGAGGCATAGCGGTAGGTGCCGGCGGCGGCGGGGCGATCGCTCCCAAAGAACCATTTGCCAATTAAGCTTTCCATGGGGCCTTCGCTGGCCCCGGCAAACAGGTTGCCAATGCCGGAGCGATTGTTCGCTGGATCGCTATTGACGACTTTATTGGCCAAGACGCTGACATAGTTGGGCATGCCGAGGCCAGCAGCGTTGGCGACGATTTTGCGCAGGTCCGTGAGTTCGGTGGCATCGATCGCGCCATAGTCCTTGGCATCTCGCAGCAGCTCGATCATTTCCTGGCGGTTAATGCCATAGCCATTGTTGAAGGCGTAGCGGGCTTCTCCCAGGATTTCGCTGTCACCCAGGTTATCGCCGAACCAATCGCCCGTGGAGATCCCTAGGTGGTAGTTGCTGGTGCCGCTGAATTGGTTGACTTGTAGGAAGTAGGTACCGGTCGAAAGCGCTTGGGCAATCAGTTCGGCCTGGGTTGAGCCTCGGTAAGACCCCTTCAGCACATCACTGCCATCGACAATGCCATTCCCATTTGAATCCTGAATCAGGCGAATATCACTGTCACTGCTCAGCCCGCTGAGGCTGATGTTCATGGTTTTGGGGATGCTGCCGAACCAGTAGTTGGTGTTCTCTACGCTGAACCGATAGACATCGGAGGTGTTGCTATTGCTAATCGTACCGCTGTAAATCTTGGTCCCATTCAGCAACCCTGCGTCGGTTTCAACACCCAGTAGATTATTGGGAGCCGTATTGGAAGCCTTTAGCTTGTAGCTGGTGTTGCCTGTATAGCGGGAAACCTGGAGATAGTAGTCGCCAGCTTCGAGGCCCGCAAGGTTAATGGTTTCATCCTGGGTACCGCCTCGGGTGGAACTGGCGAGAATTTCACCGTAGTCGATCGAACCATTGTTATTAATATCTCGAATCAGTCGCAGATCGGCATCGGCGGCCATACCTGTCAAGCTGGCGTTGAGGTTGCCACCGCTAAAGCTAAGTTTATAGATATCGGCGAGATCGGTATCTCCCACCGACTGAGATGACTGAAATGTCCCATTCAGCGTCCCCCAGTTGCGGGCGGTGGCGAGGGTGTCACCGGGATCGAAAAAGATGGGATTAATAATAATGGGGGAATCAATGACATCGACAATGGGCCGATCGATCAGTAGTTCGCGATCGATCAGACCCGTGCCACCGGAAGCAGAGAGGCGCTGTTGTGCGACGGAGGTCTGTAGTTCGGACATGACACCCAGGGCGGGTGCAGGTTGAAGGTCGGTCTGAAGTGCTGTGGTAGGGAGGCTGTTGGTGTTGCGGAGCATGTTCATGGCGATTTACCAGAGAAAAGGATGTAAGCATTTGTGAGCTATGCATCCTTTTAGTGATGACCCTGGCGTTTTATGCACATGGTGAAAAATCGCAACAGATTATGCCGCTGGCCCGGTCAGGTAGTACTCCAACTCCTGGGCAAAGTCGATCGCCTCCTGCAAAACCCGGTTACTGTAGATCACCCGCACCGGGTCCTTCGTCCCCGCCGCCTGCCCCAAATTCAACGTTGGTGCATCCGCGCCTGCTTCAAAGGCAATCCTCCCCGACTCAAATACAAGGGCCGCTCAAATTGGGCCAACTTGAGCCGCAACCCCCTTTAGGAAATCAGTATTACAAAACTTAACTTGATCTTCTTGAGAGTCTATGTGAATTATGGGTTGTCGAAGTTATTGAGATAGAAAATCAATAACTGATGAGATCTATAAAACCGACATCAGTGATGAACTAGGGCAAAGTCTCACCTGATCCCATTGTCCCAACCAAAACGCCCATCAAATCGGGTAAATCCGCCGGAACGCGATAGAGGTTCAAATCCTGCTCAATGTGTTTTGCCTGTCGATCGTAGCTACCAAATTTCCAAATATCGCCCGTGGTGACAGCCCCGTACAAGATCGGTGCATCGGAATCCGTCCATTGATCCACCGCGATTAGTTCAACGGCTAGCTGGGTAAACCCCCTGGTCAAGTCAGCCTGCTTTGCTTCGACCACCAAAAACTGATGGGCTGATTGCACGTAATAATCCAAGCTGCCTTTCAATTGTTCACTGACAGCGATCGGGTATTCAATTTTTAATCGCGATTGGGTGATCTGACACAATGCCATCAAAATTGGAAACACCAAACATTCCCGCCGCGCGGCTTCGCTGGTCAAATCCACATACTGCAAATTTTCCCGGAGACGTTGCTGGAGTAGTTCGACATCGGGGCGATCGAGCGGTAGGGGTAAGACCAATCCCGATCGCCCCAGAGTCACACCAAATTCAGCCAGAATGTCTTCGGTGTCAATGCCGAGTTCAAAATACTTGCTGAAGGTGTAGGACTGTCCTGGTTGCAGAATTGATCGGCGCGTCATGGTGTTTCTTCCACTATTGCCAACATTATAGGTTTTCATGCCAGTCTACACCAGCTCAATCTCCGGCTCCGGTGCCAGCTCCACCGCCATCTCCATCTGCCCCAACTGGGTCAAGAACCGCAGCGCCTGGGCCACAAAACTCGCACAGTCATAGGGCGATCGCCGATAAAAAGCCTGCCAAGCACTGGCCTTATGCTCGTCATAGCGATCGAGATGCTCCGGATGAACACTCAGCCAAGCCAGACGGACGGCATGGCCCACCAGAATATCCAGCACAATATATTGCTCGATTTTCAAATCGGGGTTTTTCTCGCCGATCGCCGCCAGTTCCATCAGGGCTTCAATGTTGACCTGGCGATATTCCGGGGCCTGCATCTTATTCAAAAGATGCTCCACCTTAAGGGCGAAGTTCTTCTCCCCGGCGGTCATCTCCGAAATCAATGCCTCACTGTCTAGGCGATTGCGCCGTTCGAGTTTGTCCCCGACGATTAGCCCCCGGCAATGGTGCAGGGTCTGCCAGACCTTCGGATAGAAGTCCTGGGGAATCGTGCCGCGCGCGCCCTCCATCTCGGCGAATCCCGCAGCCATGTCGGTCTCAGCCTCTGCTTCCTCCGCCTCCGGCACAATCCACTCGATCTCCGCCGTCTGCAACTTAACCCGTAGGGATTCACGCTGGAAGAGCGATCGATTAAATTGCTCATAACCCGCCAAAATCTGCCGCAGACGGGTCTTAATCTCAAAGGGACTCAGGGCCATCAGCGCCTCGTAGCCCTCATCCTGGGTGACATCTAGCTCCTGGGCCAAATCATTGGTCAGCAGCACGATCAAATAACCCACCCGCAGGGTCAGCAGGCCATTAAACAGATCGGGCTCGGCTTTAATGAGCAAACTCAGGTAGATCAGGATTTCCTGGGAGAGAATGCGATCGCGAATATCCTCACGACAGAAGTTCCGCAGTCGCTCCAGCATCTCCATGGGCGGCAAAGGCTGACTAATCAGCGAATCCTCACTGTAGGCCCGACCCACAGCAATCTGCTTTTGCCGCACCAGAATATCCGTCACAGCATCCGCCAAACTCACATCGGTCTTGTCCAGCAACCCCGCTGCCCGCCGCACGATGCCCCAGTAGGGCCTCCCTTCCGCATCCCCACGGCTAGCCTTGGTGTAGACTTCATCGAGTAAACGTCCCACTAAGACAGCTTCACCTGGGGAGGCGATGGCCGTATTAAACAGCAATCCCTTCAGTTTCACCAGCGTACTTAAGATCTCCGTTTGCTCATACAAGTTCTCCGACTTCTTAAGCTGCTCGATCAGCACCTCCACATCATCTTCCTTCTCCAGCATGAACTCCTGCATACTGGTCAGCGCCCTGGTTTTCTCAGGCTTATGCTTGAGAAACTGCACAGGCAGAGAGGCCTCTTGGTAGGAAGCCCCGTCGAAATCTGGGAGAAAATCTAGGCGATCGCGCCCCGCCGTCAGCATCAACTGACTCAAATTCCCCAATTTCACCGGCACATCCCCGCATCTCCCATCCTGGAAATCCTGCACCAATTCCAACAGCGCATCCTTCCCCTTACTAAACATGTCATGGGTAATCATCACCGTCATCACCGGACGGCCCAACTGCCGCCAGTTGCGATAGATGTAGGACAGTTCGCTCTTGAGATTGGAAATCAGGAAGTGGTAATCGAGGGTGAGAAAGAATCGATCGCCCTCCAAAAATGCCGGGAGAAACACAATAGATTCCCCTTGGAACTTGAACACCTTGGAAGTGGTCAGACTCCGCATTAGGCGTTGGGGTCTGCCTGATAAACCCAGCTTGGGGTTGCGGCCAATTTCGCTGTAGGCCAGGGCCAGATCCCTTGCGTGGCGCACCTGGATCGGAGCCACCTGGTTGGGCGTTTGGGTCGGGATGTTGAAGGCGGTCAGGCGATCTTGCAGGGCTTCGTCTTCGGCGAGGAGGGCGATCTGCACCGTGGGCTGGCGCTGGTAGCCGACGCGGGTGTGGCTATTGAGCGGATCGATGTCGGCGACCGTGATCAACCCTTCGTTCAGCATCTGGCCCAGGAAGTACAAACTCTGTGCCCAGACCAATGGCAGGTTGGCGTTGGGTAACCGCTCCTGACTCTTAGGATCGGCCTTCTCAGCGGCGATCGATTCCTCGGGTACGTAATACAGCTCAGGCAGGAGTTTACAACCGTCTTCTTCGATTGCTAGGGCCGAGAGTTTGTCGAGGTATTTTGTGGCTTGATCGCGATCGCCCCTGAAGATCCCATCAAGGGCCAGGTAGGTGAAAAACAGCGGCCATTCGCATTCGATATGCTCGAACTGCTTCAGCTCCGTGGGCTCGTAGTGCAGGCGGCTCGTGTCCTCAATCTCGGTCTGGTGGCCGTCCCTGAGGAAACGTTTGCAGCCGTAGTTGCCTTCGAGCAGATCCATGATCTTGTGGCGGGTGCGCTCGACGAGTTCGATGTCTTCAATAGCAAAGGCCGGGAAACTCACAATGCTGAGGAGGGCAGCATCCACTTCCTTGGAGCTGGATTCCCTGGGCAGGAGCGACTTCAATGTGATGCGGCAGCGGGCGATCTCGTCGGGCAGAACGTGAATCACCGAGGATTCGTCACCCTTCATGCCGAATAGGTTTAGGCCGTTCATAGCTTCGAGGGCACCCTTGGCCATGCCGATCGAGCTGGCGTTGAGTTCTGGGTTGCCGTGGTTGATTTTGTTGCCGCGTTCCCAGATGCCGTAGTCGGGGGTGCGGTAGGCGCGACCAATGTAGTAGACGAGGTTTTGGATGAAATCGACTTCGTCTTGGGTGTAGATGATCGCCATGCCGGAGGCCGTCATTTGGGCCAGCATCAGCAGGAAGATCGAAGTTGCATCCACCTGAAGGTGACCCCAGCCGTCATCGGCCACCACCGTCTCGCCATTGCTGGTGTTGTACTTGGCGTGGAGAGCGTCCATGGGGGACTGGGTCAGCTTGAAGGCCTCCACCTTATGGGCCTGGCGCATCATGGCGAACAGCAGGCCCCGCATGAGTTTGACAACTGAATGTTCGAGTTCGTAGGTGCGGCCTTGGTCGCTGTCGGTTTTGCGATAGGCCAGGGCGAGTCCCCAGACGGCCAAGATACTGTAGACGTTATCCCGCACCCAGGCGTCGGTGTAGTCACCATGGGCATTGACCGCTGTACTGGCGGGCAAAAGACCTGATATGGGGTTCTGACGACTGAGGATGATGCGCTGCACCTGCTGGTAGTAGGTGTCTAGGCGAGTCGATCGGTCTGAGGAAATAGCCATGCAGGGGGGAATATAGGGCAGGGGTTAGCTAGGGGGTTTAAGCAAACGCGGCTCTAGCTTAACAAAACCTATGATTGCTGTGGCATCCCCTGTGACAATCCGAGAATTTACGGATTGGTCCCAGGGGCTTTTGCTCCTAAGGATCGGAAATTACTTAGCAGCAAGCACTCTCGCCCATCCAGGTTTCGCGGTAATCTTCGCCCTTGGTCACCCTCGGGGATCGCACCTGATCCTCCTGACAGTTGAACTCCGGGGCCTCCTCTAGGGGCACTTCACTGACGGGATCGATCGCCAAAAACTGCCCCGCATAGGGACCATGCGGATCCAGGTACAGCTTGTAGGTTTTGTCGCAAACCGCCATACGTTCACCCCGGAACAGGGTATGGCCATCGTCATCGAGGACTACTTTCCAGGGGCCTTTGTAGACCACGGCCTGGTTGCGATCGAGGCAAGGCCCCTGTTTCCCTTTGTAGGCGCGGAGGGTCATCGATCGAAACTCGATCCCATCGATCACCTGCCAGGGTTCCGCCTGCCTAGCCAGGATTTCTACCCCATGGAAGCCCGCCTGCTCAAACATTTCAAGGAACTGCGCTTCGAGAAACGCCCCAGCAATACAGCCACTCCACAGATCCGGATCCTGCAGGATCTTCTCCGTGGGGGGCTCGTCGCAGACAATATCTGAGATCACAGCCCGTCCGCCACGCTTGAGTACTCTGAAGATTTCCCCAAACAGATGGGCCTTGTCCTCGGGTTTAACAAGGTTCAGCACACAGTTGGAAATCACGACATCTACGGTTTCGGTTTCATGAGGGGCGTTTCCTGGCGGAGGCGATCGCACTCAGCCTTGAAGGCGGGGATCTGGTCCATGGATTGGATGGGGTGTTTAGACAGCCATGCCTGGGCCTGGTCCCAAGAGAGGGCCAAGTCCTGAATGCGCGCCTTTACAAACGACACGTTATGAAACCCAAACTTTTCACCCAGGGGCTGGAGGTAGCGCCGCGATAGGCCCAGCATCTCGTCGTTCATATCGACGCCGATCACTTTGCCTGTGGCGCCGACCTTTTGGGCGATGATGTAGCAGTTTTTGCCCGCGCCGGATCCGAGATCGACGACGGTTTCGCCGGGGTTTACGTAGCGAGTGGGATCGCCGCAGCCATAGTCCTTGGCAACAATCTCGTCGGGCAGGGCTTCAAGCCAGCGGCCATCGTAGTCCTCGATCGGGCAGCAGAGTGCTGGCTGGACCTCGCGGGCTCCATCGGCATAGCGATCGCGCACGGTGGTTTCGATGTCGTAGGCAATGGTCATGGACTGAGATTCCCCTAAGGTGTGGACATTCTAAATCGTTACGTTCCAGAAGAGATTCCGGATGCTTGAATGGTCAGCATGAATCAAAATATTACGTCGTGATCGCACCCTGCTTTGGAGATTGGTCGTATAGAATGGTTGCCAGAGATTACGATCTATGAACGCTTGACCTCCTCACACACCTTTCAGCAAGTCCTATGAATCGCCGTTTACTGCTTTATTTGTTCTCGCTCCCGACCCTGGTGGGCTCCTCCTTTTGCTGGCTTGCGGCGATGCCCCATCAGGCCCTAGCTGCCACGACAACCCACAAGAGCGATGACGCTGAGGTCTGTGTGATTTCCAGCCATGGCGCGAAAAACATGGTCTGTACCCGCGTGGCCAATGTCAAAGTGGACAATCCCAAGGCGCTCCTCGACCTGAGCAAACCCGATAGTTTGACCCTGGAGTTTAGTGATAAGGAGAGTGATGCGGCGATCGCCCTGTTTGGCTGCGACTGCTCGGCCTGTATTAATGCGTTGCGATCGCTCCAACTTCAAGCAAGCTAGGACATCAAAGAATCGACCTTATCGATCAATTCCTCGGGCCAAATCACGGGGCCGATCAGACATTCATCGGCCCCGAGTTTTTGGGCCTGGTCCCAGGCGACGGCATCTTTGACGAAGGCCAAGATGCGCAGGGTGGAGCGGCGATCGTGTTGGTTGAGCTGCTCTAGAGCCTTGGGGCCGTCGGGCTGGCCGAAGTCTACGATGGCCACCGTGGGCTGGACCACATCTATCTGGTAAAGTGCTGTGTCGGCATCGATCATCCAGATCACCTGGTAGTCAGCGGCGGTCAGCAGATCGCAGATCAAGTTAGCCGTGACTTCCTGGGACTCGACTAGCAGAATCCTAGGATAGAAGGGGCCGGCCACCGGAATCTGTTCTTGATCGTCGCAGGCGAGCTCCTGCTTGGGCAGCCACAGGGTGAAGCAGGAGCCCTCTCCCATGGTGGATTCGACTTCAATGCGTCCGCCGTGGAGATCGACGAGGAGCTTGGTCAGGGAGAGGCCGAGGCCAGTGCCTTCGTATTTGCGCTGGTAGGAGCTATCGATCTGCTGGAACTTTTTAAAGATATGGTTGTGCTGCTCAATGGGGATGCCAATGCCTGTGTCCTCGACCTGTAAGGCCGCATGGTCACTGTCCACCATCACTCGCAGGGTGACGGTGCCGCCTTCGGGGGTGAATTTGAGGGCATTGCTGAGCAGGTTAATCAGCATCTGGCGCACCCGTTGGGGGTCAGCGTAGAAGCGGCCATTGGGGTTTTGCTCGGGGGCGCGGACTTCGAAGCCCAGGTGAATGTCCTTGGTTTCGGCCTTTTCTTGGAACGATCGCAGGGTTTGGCTGGCGAGTTGGACCATGGAGAAGTCCCGGAGCTGGAGGATTTCGCGCCCGGTTTCAAATTTGGATAGGTCTAGCAGGTCGTTGATCAGGGCGAGGAGGTTTTGGCCGCGATCGCGGATGATTTGCAGGTGGGCCTGTTGGCGGTGGGGCGGCAGGTGGTCATTAATCTGGGACCGCAGCAGGGTGGAGGCCATGCCGATGATGCAGGTCAGCGGGGTGCGCAGCTCATGGTTCATCGTGGCCAAAAACTCAGACTTCGCGCGATCGGCGGCCTGGGAGGCGATCAAGCTGTCCTTGAGGGCCTGGGACTGGGTTTCGAGCTGCTCTTCGAGGTCTACGATGGTTTGATCGGTTTCCGAGGCCACGACAGGATTCTTGGGCAGGAGCAACTGCATCAGTTGGATGGTGAACTGACTCTGGGCCTGGGCCTGGTTTTCCTGGGGGCAGATGGGCTGGGCGAGATGTTGGGCCGTGAAGGTTTCGATCGCCTTGGGCTCAAAACTCAAGGCGACCTGGAGGCGATCGTTTTCGAGGGAGGTGCCTTTGATCAGGACGCTGAATTTGTCAGAGATGCCCAGGATGAATAGGGGAAATGGGGTTTCGAATGAGGGCTGATCGCGATCGAGGCAGTCATAATATTGCCCGCCTGAGGTGATGGACTGAACCATTACAGCCAGTGATTCAAACAAATCCCAGGAGAGTTCACAGGTAAGCGGCGAGGATGGGAAAACGGCCATAAAGGAAACGTTAGCAACGGACGAAGGTCTGAACTAGGGATTCGATCGTATCTCGGTGTATAGACTCAGTTGCAGCGTTCCAGCCTGAACATGCAGGGGCAGAGAGGGTTTAGGAGTCGGGGTAGGGTGTTGTTATAGAAAAAATTCACAGGCTAAAAATATTATCATGATGATTTGCAGGTAGTCTAGAGGAGCCCTGGAGTAATTCCCTAGTTTTTAAGGAAGTCAAAAGGTTTCATGCATCGATTAGCTGCGATTCCCGGTGGATGGACCCCTGATGCGGACGGTGTAATTTTTGTGGAGCAGCGGGCGGCACCGATTGTGGTGTTGACGGCGGCGGATACGGATGGGCAGACCCTGGCGAGCTGTCTGCCCCGGCTGCCTGAGGGGTTTCCGGCGATTCGGATGACGAATTTGCTGCAATTGCAGCAGCAGTTGGCGATCGATGCCTACAGTGAGGATGTGCTGTCCAAGGCCCAGGTGGTGGTGGTGCGGCTGTTGGGCGGGGTGGCCTATTGGCCCTATGGGTTGGAGGTGTTGCAGGAACTCAGTACCAGTGGGTTGCAGGTGATTGTGGTGTCGGGGGATGGGTTTATGGATCCGGGGCTGATGGGCCGGGGGTCCGTGGATCTGGCGGTGGCGACCCAGGTGTGGCGCTATTTTACGGAAGGTGGGGTGGATAACTGGTGCCAGGGCTTGCAGTATATTGCCCAGCAGACCCTGGGGCTGGACTATGGGCCGTTGCCGCCGAAGCCGCTGCCGAATGTGGGGGTGTATAACCCGATCGCACGGGCCGATGTGGGTATTTTGTTCTACCGATCGCACCTATTGGCCGGAAACACCAGTGCTATTGATGCGTTGATTGAGAGTCTGGGCGATCGCGGCGTAGCCGCCCAGGCCATCTATGTTTCCTCCCTGAAAGATGGGGAGGTGCAGGCGGAGATTCAGAAGTCATTTGAAGCCGCAGGGGTTTCGGTGGTACTGAATACGACGAGTTTTGCGATCGGGCAGCCGTTGAAGATTGGTGGGTTTGAACCTGCGGGGGAGGCTGATGGCATCGATCTCTGGACAAAGTTGGATAAACCTGTTTTTCAGGTGATTTTAAGTGGGGGAACGGAGGCGGCTTGGCGATCGCTTTCCTTGGGTCTGTCGCCTCGGGATATGGCGATGAATGTGGCACTGCCTGAGGTGGATGGGCGGATTATTACAAGGGCGGTTTCGTTTAAGGCGGTGCTGAGTCGATCGGAGGCGTTGGATACGGAGGTGGTGGGCTACAAGGCGGTGCCCTCACGGATGGGGTTTGTGGCCGATCTGGCGGCGAATTGGGTGAGCTTGGGAAAAACGTCTCGGGGCGATCGCAAAGTTGCTTTGATTTTGGCGAATTACCCAAATCGTGATGGCAGGCTGGCCAATGGGGTGGGTTTGGATACGCCGCAGAGTTGTGTGGTGGTGTTGCAAGCCATGTTGCAGGCAGGTTATGACGTAAATCCCATGCCAGCGGATGGGGAAATGCTGATGAAGTGGCTGACGGAATCGGTAACGAATGATGCGGAAAGTCAGGGCATGCGGCCTGTGCGGCAGGTTTTGGAGGCGGAGGATTATGGGGAATATTGGCGATCGCTGCCGGATATTATTCAAACCACAAGCCGCTGGGAATTACCGACGGAAGCAATTCCAATTCCAGGGATTCAGCTCGGCAATGTATTTATCGGCATTCAGCCAGCTCGGGGCTACGACAAAGATCCGTCGCTCAACTACCATGCCCCAGATTTAGAACCACCCCATGAATATCTGGCGTTTTACCACTGGGTGCGATCGAAGTTTAATACCCAAGCGATCGTACATTTAGGCAAGCATGGCAATTTAGAATGGCTGCCTGGGAAGAGTGTGGCCCTGGATGAAACCTGCTATCCGGAGATTGCGATCGGTCCCATCCCCCACTTCTACCCCTTCATTGTCAATGACCCCGGCGAAGGCTCCCAAGCAAAACGTCGCGCCCATGCAGTGATTCTCGATCATCTGACGCCACCAATGACAAGGGCGGAATTGTACGGCGATCTTCAGGGTTTGGAAGCGCTAATGGATGAGTATTACGAAGCGATTACCCTCGATCCAGTTCGAGTCGAGACGATTCGGAATAAGATTACGGCTTTGATGCAATCTGAAAACATCGATCGCGATCTAGGCATTGATCTAAAAAACATCCCGACAAACCAATTTGAAAACCACATTGGCAATCGACTGGACCAGATGCTTTGCGAATTTAAAGAAGCCCAAATCCGAGATGGTTTGCATATCTTTGGTCAATGTCCGAGTGGTGAGCAGTTGCGGGATTTGGTGGTGGCGATCGCCGTCAGCCTCAGGCTGGACGCATGGGTTTGACCAGAGCGATCGCACTCGACTGGCAATGGGGCTTCGATCCTCTAATCGACGATCCCGCACAGCCGTTTGTTGAAAAACTCCCACCGGAAATATCGAAACAACCACGGATTATTGGGGATGCGATCGAAGCCCTTGAACAAATCGCTGCAACCTGGATCGGCCAAATGATCGCCGGAGAAGACGTGGTTCGCCCCGATCTCCCCGAAACCACCCAGGAACTTCGCTGGATCACAAACTTCCTACTTCCGAATTTGTATAAAACCACCCAGGAAATTGAGTTTCTGCTCCATGGGTTGGATGGTGGTTATGTGCCCAGTGGGCCATCCGGTGCGCCGACTAGAGGCCGACCGGAAGTATTGCCGACGGGGCGGAATTTCTATTCTGTGGATATTCGATCGCTTCCCACCGAAAGTGCCTGGGATTTAGGCCGTCGGGCAGCGGAAGCTGTTGTGGAGCGCTATACCCAGGACAATGGTGAATATCCCAGAACTCTTGGTTTATCGGTCTGGGGCACTTCTGCAATGCGGACGGGCGGTGATGATATTGCCCAGGCGTTGGCTTTAATGGGTGTTCAGCCTGTGTGGGAAGGACCGTCACGCCGGGTAGTGGACTTCGAGGTTTTGCCATTGTCAATTCTCGGGCGACCCCGTGTAGATGTGACATTGAGAATTTCAGGCTTCTTCCGAGATGCCTTTCCGAATTTGATTGATTTGTTCGATCAAGCAGTGCAGCGAGTGGCTGGGTTGGATGAATCGGATGAAGAGAATCCCCTGGCTGCAAAAGCGCGGGAGGAATTAGACGTTTGGGTCAAACAAGGTGTTGAAGTAGATGAAGCGGCGGCGCGATCGACCTACCGAATCTTTGGCTCCAAACCAGGGGCTTATGGTGCGGGTTTGCAGGGCGTAATGGAATCCCAAAACTGGGAGAGTCAGGCCGATCTTGCCCAGGCCTATATGAATTGGAGCAGTTATGCCTACGGCTCGAAAACCCAGGGTGTCGCGGCCCCAGAAGCCTTTTCCAGTCGCCTTACCCAGATGCAGGTGGTGTTGCAAAACCAGGATAATCGCGAGCATGATGTCTTAGACTCCGATGATTATTACCAATTCCAAGGCGGCATGAGTGCAGCGGTGAAGACCTTAGGTGGAAATGCCCCCAGCATGTATTTTGGGGATAATGCGGTGGTGGAAAATCCGAAGGTGCGATCGCTCGCTGAAGAAATCACTAAGGTCTATCGAACGCGCGCTGTAAATCCCAAATGGATCGCAGGGGCAATGCGCCATGGCTATAAGGGAGCCTTTGAGATGGCAGCAACGGTGGATTTCCTGTTTGCCTATGATGCGACGACGGACTGTGTGGCGGACTATATGTACGAGGGAATTGCCGAGGCTTATTTGTTCGATGAAACAGTTCAGGCATTCATCCAGCGGCATAATCCCTGGGCGATGCGGGATATGGCGGAGCGTCTGCTGGAGGCCAACCAGCGGGGACTTTGGCAGGGGGCGAAGGGAGAGGTAATCGATCGCCTACGGGAATTATCGCTGCGGGCAGAAGGAGAAATTGAGGGGGGGTTGCGATCGGATTAGATCATTGAGGTCTAGCTGTGATGCGTTTTATACCTCAGTGGCAAGGATAGAAACAACGCTGACGGCCCATTCTGTTTGTTGAGCGATTTTAGGCGATCGACAATTTTAGAGTTCCCCCGAAGCGCAAGGAGATATGGTCAGTGTCGAGGAGTCGTAAAGCCATGGACTATGTGTAAGCAGGATTATCATCGTCTAGTTCCCGCTCTTCACGCATCCGCTGGAGGATTTCATCGAAGTAGGGGTCATCGGCGAACACACCAAAGGGAAGGTCGATCGCTTGTACTGGCTGGTCGATCGCTGAAGTCGAGGCGCGATCGATCTTGAGCAAGCGGCCAATCCGGTCTAACTCAGCTTCGAGCTGGGTGACACGTTGTTCTATGGTTTGTGTGGTGAGCATGGGTCTAGTCTAACAATGGGGACTGGTGAGCGCCATCTATCGGAGGGTATGTTGCGACAAAGCACTCTGTCGATCGCATAATCCCTGCCCAGTATAGCGCGATCGCCCACCCCGTGACACACCCGTGCGCTATGCGATCGCCCCCCATATCCCGCATACATGGGTTGTGCAATGTCGATCGCATAATCCACGCCCAGGAGAATGCGATCGCACAGACCATGACACCTGGTGCTGTGCGATCGCCCTCAATATCCCGTATATCTGATTTGTGCGATTAACCGCTGTACGGTGGTCGATCGTTACTACCTGCGCTAAAATGTGGAGAAGTTCTAACCGATCGAGGTAACCATGAGTCCTCAACTTGAGCAGGTTTTCAATCAAGCCCAACAACTTTCACCTAAAGAGCGGACCGAGCTTATCCAGCAGCTTTCAGATATCAACAGCAACGAAACGCCATCTTGGGCAGACAAGATTGCACAGATGGAGCAGAAGGCTTTGGCGGAGGGGCAGGTGGAATGGATGGAGGGTGGCCTGGTCGTAAAGGGACAAATAGGAGAGATATTGGATTTGGATTTGGTGGAATTTATCGGCTCTACCGGATCTCCCGTGAGAGGCACTAGATATGGGTTTAGCTATATTAGGCCTTGTTCAAAGTTGGCCCAAATCGCTCATAGCCATGAAGGTCAAGGGTTAGGCGCTGAAAAATGATGTTTGACCTTAAAGATGCCATAGCACCGTCGCTTCATGACTTTAATGCGGTTATTGAAGCC
>JAAUSA010000231.1 GCA_012031975.1 Alkalinema sp. RU_4_3
TTGTCTGGCTTAATGAACGGCTTGATTTCTTGCACCAGAATGCCTAACCCGGAGAGAAATTGCTTCAGGGCTGCGGGGAACTGAAAGATGTTAATTTTTTCCTGCAGGCAGTCTTGGATGTCTTGAAACAGTTGAGCTGCTGCTTCCTCATCTTCCACGAGACGATAGACCGCAGGTGGACTAACCTTGTCCGGCAAGGGAATGTCCTCCTGTGTATCACGAATTGCCTCTGCCTCTAGGGCCGTCAATAGCGTTTCCTCTATGTATGTATTGAGGCTCTTGCCCGATCGATGGGCCGCCAAAACTAGATCTTGATGAAGTAGCGGTCCCATCCGCAGCGCAATATTGCCCGAATGTTCCTTACTTAGAAGGCCTTCTTCAACGGGACCCAGTTTACCCACTAACTCATGATCGACCACCCTACGAAATTCCTCTTCAGCAATCTCACGGTTGCGGGCTCGAAATAGCCTCGGGATACCAATTAATTTGACGACAATAAATTCATTGTCTTGACCAAATCTCAACTCAGCTTTGAAGTTTTTGTAGGACAAAAAGTCTGATGTTGGAGATTTTAGTAAAGGTTTTACAGGCATACCTTCCTCAAGGGGTCTTCGCTCCCCTATCTAAGCAAAATGGTGACTAGCTGGCATCCGAAGATCTGCCATGGTTCGACTGAAGCCGTAGGTTTTATAACTTCTACGCGATCAATTTTTGAGTGGATCTGTAGTGTGGAGAAAGCGTCCTAACTGTTACTACAATTATATCAAGTAAAGGCAAAAATACTACATCTTTGAACTAGCTGGTTTTAACTATTAGCCTCGGGGTTTAACCCAAGGCAGGGCAGCAGCGCAGTGGAGGATTCGCCAGCAGTATAATCTAGTGGGTTACGACTTGTTTGATCACCATATCCGATCGCTCCCCCCACCCCATCCGCTCTCCCACCACCCGAACCACCTCAGGATAATACTTCTTCGCCAACAGAGGAAACTCCCCCGCCGTCACCACCCCACCCCAAAAATGCAGCAACTGCACCTCAACATCCTGCAACAGCAACGGAGCCGCATCCATCGGGGAAGTATTATAGGTCGTCGGCAAAGAAACGATCGACCTCCCCGTCCCATGCAACGCCCTCACCAGCGCCAACTGATCCTGCCGCCCAAACGCCTGCCACTCATTATGCCACGTCCGAAACAACCGCTGATTCTCCAGCGTATTCCGCCACAGCATCACCCCACTATTAAAATGCGGCGTACAGCCCGGCAGAATCCTCAGTGTATAGTCAATCTCCTCCTGGGCAATGTGATCGCAAAGCGCCACCGTCGGATTGCGATCGCGCACCATCGCAAAATCCCCCTGATCCAGATACCCCCACAACGCATCGATCGATCGAATCGGCAAAATATCCACATCCAAAAACAAAGTCTCCTCGTAGGGACTAAACCTCGCCAGTTGCGTCTTCACCGCGCGGGAGAGAAACGGCCCACGCTCGCCCAGCTCATCAGGCCGAAGGAACCGGGGCGTGATGCCATAGTCCCCCACAGGAAAATTGCAAATCCCAGGCCGATCGGTAATGATCGTAATCGGCAGGAGCGGCTCAAGCTGGCGTAGCGCGATCGCACTAATCAAAGCCGCTTCTAAGTACTGATCGCTAGTAGTAGCGCAGTAAATTACACCTCGGTCAGTCATACAAGCAGCTCTAAACGAGATAGTAGATGGGATGATACTCTAGCAAAGATAATTGGTATCGGTTAAGTGAAGTTTAGGTACCGTCCCCCAACTCCTAACTAAAGTCTACTGTCGATCGCCCCAGAACTTTTCAATAATGGACCCATAGACTCGCCAAACCCTGTCTCTATGGCCCTCCGCGATCGCCACTTCTATTACATCAGCCTCCCGCTCCTCGGGATCGCTAGCCTTCGGCTGGGCCTGCCTGCCCAGGCCGGACTGCTCGACAACCTCAAGGACCCTAAATACTGGAACAACCTCTGCACCTTCCTCAGCAGTAGTAAAAAACTCCCCGAAGCCACCAACGCCTGTAGCAAGGCGATCGAGCAGCAGACCCGCAACCCCGAACTTTGGTCCCGCTACAGCGACCTGCACCTTAGCCAAGGCCAATACCCCGAAGCCCTCGCCGCCGCCACCCAGGCCCTCACCCACCGCCGCGAAAACTCCCTCGCCCTCACCCAGCAATGCATCGCCCAAGCCCAGATGGGCCAACCCGACGCCGCCCTTGCCGCCTGCAACCAGGCCCTAAAACTGAATAAAAACTGGGGCAACTACAAACCCATCCAAGCCATGCGCTACCGGGCGATCGCCTTCGACAAGTCCGACCTCCACCAAGAAGCCCTCGCCCTCTACAACCAAGTCCTGGCCAAAACCCCCACCGACGCCCTCACCCTCACCTACCGCTGCGAGACCCTACTGAAACTCCAACGGCCCCAGGAAGCCCAGACCGACTGCCAGAGCGCCCTAGCTCAAAACCCCGACGCTGAAACCACAGTCCTGGCGCTTTACAGCCTAGGGTTGGCCCAGAACCAGCAAGGGCAGTACGAAACCGCGATCGAACGTTCGATCGCACCCTCGCCCAAGCACCCAAGCACCCAAATGCCTGGACCCAGCAGGCCTGGGCCATGACCCAACTCAAGCAATACAACAATGCCCTGACTTCCTATAGCCGCTCGATCGCCCTCCAGCCCAACAGTAGCCTTCCTAGTCGGTCACTGCCGCGTGCTCAATCAGTTGAAACAGTACGAACCAGCGTTGGCGAGCTGCCAGAAAGCGATCGATGGGGATGGCCAATGGTGGGCCGATGGTCTGGCAGAGGCTTTTAATCAGCAGAGCCATGCACTCTCGGGTCTCAATCGTCATCCCGAAGCCCTCGCCGCCGCCAACCGGGCGATCGGCCTCAGTCCTAACTATACAAAAGCCTGGAGCGATCGCGCCGTCATCCATTGGCAGATGGCCCAATACCCCGAAGCCCTAGCCGACAGCGAAAAAGCCAGCCAGCTCAATCCCCAGGACCCGATCCCCTGGTTTAATCGAGGCCGTACGTTCACCGCCATGAACCAGTGGCCCGAGGCGATCAAAGCCTACAGCCAAGCCCTGAAGCTGGATGCAAACCAGGCCGAAACCTGGGCCAACCTCAGCGCCGCCCAATGGAACGCCCAACAGTTCCGAGATGCCCTTGAATCCGCCGATCGCGCCGTGACGGTAAACCCCAAATCCCTTCAGGGTTGGTATAACCGGGCGATCATCCTGACCAGTCTCAGGCGCTATGCCGACGCGCGGGAGAGCTACGAGGCGGCGATCGATCTGTCCAAAACCCAGCCACAGCTTTGGGCCAACTACGGCGTTTTGCTCATGCATCTGAAGGATTACCCTACGGCTCAACAGGCGCTAACCACAGCGCTTCAACTCGATCCGAAGCAACCCACGGCCCAGCAGGCCCTCACCGCCCTGACCACCTGGCAGGCACAAGTGCAAGCACAGGCACAGACCCAAACTAAACGTTGATCCTATGCAACTTCGTCGTTTTTTTCTCACTGCTGTTTTATCCCTAACGTTGGTCGTTAGTCTGTTTTCCCTGGGCGGACGGGCCGAGGTCGGCACCTTGCAGTCGGCGCGGGAGTTGTATAACCAAGGGGACTATTCCAGGGCGGTAAAACTGCTGCAACAGATTGTTCAACAGTCCAGCGATCTGGAAAAAGCCGCCGCGTTGAGTAATTTGGCCTTGGTTTACAGTCAGCAAGGGAACTGGAACGAGGCCGATCGCGCCCTCGACCAAAGTTTGGCCCTGCTGAAAAACAACCCCGATAGCACGGCCCTCCTTGCCCAAACCCTCCACCTCCAGGGTCGCCTTCAGTACGTCCAGGGTCGCAGCCAAAAGGCCCTCAATCTGTGGCAAACCTCAGCCCAGGCTTATAGACAGATCAACGACAGTAATGGCGAACAGCGCAGTCTGCTCAGGCAGGCGCAGGCCCTGCAAACCCTGGGGTTTTATCAGCGATCGCTCACCATTCTAGAAGGCTTAGAAAGCCAGTTGGACGGGCAGCCGGATTCTGTGACGAAGGCCGAGGGGTTTAGACAATTAGGTGAGATGTTGGCGATCGTTGGACGAAGTTCTTCTCGCAAGAGCGATGGACTTACCGCGCAGACCGCCCTAGAAAAAGCCTCAGAAATCGCCGATCATCTGCAAAACCCCGCCACGATCGCCAGTGCAAAACTGGCCCTTGGCAACTATTACCACGGCCAAGCGATTACTCAACTGCGCCGGGATAGCGATCGCACCGACCCCACCATCCAAGCCCAAATCAAAACCTACCAACAAAAAGCCGACGCCCTCTACAACACCGTTGCAGCCATCACCAACACCGACAGCTCCCTCCGCGCCCAACTCAACCAAATGCGGCTGAACCTCGAACTGTCCCAACCTCAGGCCGCTGCGCAATCCTGGCAGTCGATCGAAACAGCGATCGCCCCACTTCCACCCACCCAAAGCAGCCTCGATCTGCGCGTCAACCTCCTCGACAATTTAATCACCCTAAAGCAACAGCAACCTGCCCTAGGACCAGAGATTAAACAACTTCAGCAGCAGATCCAAGCCGCTCAAAAGATTGCTGCTGACTTGAACCAAACGCGATCGCGTGCCTACCTCGCCATCCTCTCCAGCAACCTATCCACCTGGCAAAACGACGGTAAATCCGCCCTGCAATCCACCGACGAAGGCATCTTCTGGGCTAAAACCGCGAGTGCGCCGGACATTCTCTATCGTCTTTACAATCAGCGGGGGAATCTGCTAGATAAAAAGGGCGATCGTCCTGGAGCTATTACAGCCTACAAAAGTGCCGTTGCAACTTTAAAATCCATCCGTGCCGATGTCGATAGTGTCTCCTCCGACAGCCTCTTCTCCTTCCAAAATGACATCAGCCCCATCCACCGAAACCTGGTGCGATTGCTCCTTCAGGATCGCAATGGTCAACCCGATGAAGCCACCCTACGGGAAGCCCGCAGTGTGATCGAATCGCTGCAGGTGGCGGAGTTAAATAACTATCTCGGTTCCGACTGTCTACAGGCCAAACAGGTGGATGTCGAAAGTCTGAAGGCGGCGGAAAATACGGCGGTGATCTATCCGATCGTCCTGCCCGATCGCCTAGCTGTGATTGTCAGTTTGCCAGGGAAGACGCGATCGCTGAAGTTGTTTTCGAGTCCGATCACCGAGGCGGAACTGAATCGGACCTTGCAGCAATTGCGATCGGCCCTGGCTGACAAGATTGACATAGCGACTTACCAGCAGCCTTCACGCCAGGTTTATGACTGGTTGATTCGCCCCATGGAGTCCAGCCTGACTCAAGCCCAGACGTTGATGTTTGTGCTGGATGGAAAATTGCGGAATGTGCCGATGGGGGCTTTGTCGGATGGAAAGCAATATTTGATTGAGAAATACAATCTGGCCCTGGCACCGAGCCTTCAGTTGGCGGATCCGAAACCCCTGGAAAATCGAAAGTTGGGGGTTTTGGCCTTTGGTCTAGCGGATAAAGAGGGTAAAGTATTGCTGCCGAGTGGCCAAAACCGCAATTTTTCTAAGTTGCCTAATGTCAAGCAGGAAATTGGTTCTATTCAATCCTTGATCCAAAACACCCAATCCTTTATTGATGGCAACTTCACGGACCTCCAGTTCCGCACTTCTGTGAAAAACTCAACAGTCCCGATCGTCCATTTGGCCACCCATGGGGAATTTAGTTCCGATCGCGATTCGACGTTTTTACTGGCGACAGATGGGGCGGGGAAGCTGACTACCATTGGCCTCGATGAACTTTCGGCCTCACTGGCCCGCGATGGCTTAGACAATCCGCTGGAGCTGCTCATTCTGAGTGCCTGTCAAACGGCGACGGGGGACATCGCGCGGCCTTAGGCATCGCCGGGGTGGCCTTGCGATCGGGGGCACGAAGTACAATCGCTAGCCTTTGGGGTGTGGATGACCAAGCGACTTCTATTTGATGCAGAAGCTCTATGAACAGGTGAAGACCCAGAAGGTAACGCGATCCGAGGCCCTTCGCAGCGCCCAAATCACCCTTCTAAAGGACCCTCAATATCGCCATCCCTACTACTGGGCACCGTTTATTCTAGTCGGCAACTGGCTCTAGTTCTTTTTTACAAACCCCGCAGGTCTTAAACAATGAAAGCTCAACGGAAAACCACGCTTTATAGCTTTATCCCCTCTTCAAAGGGTGTGAAAACTTCTGCTTCCCTAAGTGGATTAATGTTGCTGGCACCGTTGGCGGCCCAGGCTCAGATTACCCCGGATCAAACCCTGGGGTCAGAGGCATCGAAGGTCGATCGCAATGTGACTGTGCGGGGTGCCTTGGGCGATCGGATCAATGGCGGTGCGATTCGTGGAGTTAATAATTTCCACAGTTTTTCGGATTTTAATGTGCTGAATGATCAGCGGGTTTATTTCTCGAACCAGACGGGCGTACAGAATATTATTACGCGGGTGACGGGGGCGAATGGCTCGAATATCCATGGTACCCTGGGCGTGGATGGCGGGGCGAACTTGTTTTTGATTAATCCCAATGGCATTGTGTTTGGGCCGAATGCGCAGTTGGATGTGGCGGGGAGTTTTTGGGCAGGGACGAGCGATCGCGTTCTGTTCAGCAATGGCGAAAGTTTTGGGACGAATAGTGCCTCTGTCCCGGCTTTGGTGGAGGTGAATATTCCGATCGGCTTGCAGATGGGTAAGAATGCGATCGCCATGGTGCGCAATGAGGCGAAGCTGGCGGCAGGGAAAGACTTGGGGCTGACAGGCAGTGCTGTGGTGAGTTCTGGATCTTTGAAGGCGGACCAGGTGCAGGTCTCGGCGGCGGTCGGGAATGCTGAGGTCAATCAGGTGACGGCGCGATCGGCGACTGTCGAAGCCAAGCAGGATATTGTGCTCAATAGCAGTCAGCTCAGAACGACGGAGGATCTAACGCTGAAGGCGGAGGGGACGGTGCAGGCCCGTGATACGGTGGCGAAGCCTTTGGCGGTGGCGGCGGGGCGCGATCTGCAGGTTCAGGGTAACCAGAAGATTGACATTCTGGCATTGAATCACCCAACGCCAGCGTTTCAGGCGGGTGGCGATCTAAAACTGATCAGTAATGGCATTATTTCTGGAGATTCCCACTTTATCAGCGGCGGGAGTTTTTCGATCCTGAATCTGAATGGTCAGCCGGGGGACTTTTTGAGCCTGCATGATCCGATTATTCGATCGAATCGGAATGTGACCTTCGGGACCTATTTGGGAGCTTCTCTGAAGGTGGAAGCAAGAGGGAGTATTGAAGCCACTGGAAATATTACAGTTAATGCCCCGGATGCGACAGCGACAGGCGATCCTGATTCGGCTATTCTTACGGCACGGCCTGCTTTGATTGTGCGATCGGGGGTTGCGTCGATCGCGACTTCGACGGGAATTACTGTTGCTTTTACGGAGTCTCCTATTACTACTCCGGGAGATATTACGGTTAAAGATATTGTTGTTGGGGACTGGGACAGCGCCAGGCCATGTGATTTTAGAGTCAAAGAATAATGGCTCTACCGGATCTCCCGTGAGAGGCACTAGATATGGGTTTAGCTATATTAGGCCTTGTTCAAAGTTGGCCCAAATCGCTCATAGCCATGAAGGTCAAGGGTTAGGCGCTGAAAAATGTGTTTG
>JAAUSA010000040.1 GCA_012031975.1 Alkalinema sp. RU_4_3
TGGTCTCACTCCAGTTGTAGGTCTGGGCCATGACTATCATCAGGCGCAGGTCCGGGGGGAGTTCATCTAGGGCGCGATCGAGGTAGCACCAGTAAGGGGGAGAAGCCGCCCTGATATCGTAGTGAATATCCTCCACAGGCGGCAACGTCACCTGGTTGATATAGGCCGCCGTGGTTTGGAGCAGCCAGCCTTGGAAGGTCAAGTTCTCCTTGGCAAAGCGGCCAATGTCCAGTCCGCCCAGCTCATTGAAGATATGTCGCCAGACCAGGGCGAACAGATAGTCCGATCGAATCGGCGTCTGGGCCGATCGCACCACCACCGGCATAGATCAACGGCGTATAGCGACAAAACAGCGCCACAAAATACTGGCCCGTCTCCGGATAGCGCGCAAACAACTCAAGCAGAGCTTGGTCACTCTGCTGGGCCAGGGACTTGATCAGCGAATGCTGGGCCTCAGGAAAAACTGGAATCGGCACGACTCAAAGGCTCTCGGTGAAAATTGCAAAAACATGGTCAATTTTAGTTGCCTCTAATCATAGACGGCACCCCCCACCCCGACTCAACTGTTTTTCACGCCGATCTCCGGATCTTGCCCAAAGCCCTTGCTAAGATAGGAAAAACCTAGTTGCAAACCACCGCCCATGATCTACCTCCCCATCGCATCCCTTTGGGCCAGCCTGAATGACGGCCTGTTCTCCACCCAGGGCATCATGGTCATGCTGCTCGCCGCCTACGCCGGAGGCATGTGGTGGTTCTTGACCAGCGCACCCAAGGTCTACACCGTCATGGTCACGGACATAGAGTCCGCCCGCGCCTTCTACGAAGACATGCTCAACCTCGCCGCCGCCGACATCCCCCTCCACTACTACTACAACTACGAACAGTCCCTGGGGACTGCTGGCATGGATCCAAGCTATCTAACCGGACGCACGGGCAGCATCACCGCCCGAGGCAACGGCAACGACGGGCTCTGGTATCAGCTCCGCAAAAAGGCCCAACTCCATGTGATCACCGGAGCCAGCCTCGGCGACAAAGGCCAGCAGCGCCATGTCACCTTCGATCGCGAAGCCCTCGAACAGGTGCTGATGCGGGTCCAAACCCGAGGCATCAAGTACAAAATCCGCCAGGATCGCCCCCTCAATTTCCTGGTCAAGGACTACCAGGGCGATGTGCTCGAACTGTCCGAGATGAGAAATTAGGCAAACTTAAAACTTTTATTGCCTAGATGTTAGATCTGCGATCGACCTGGGCATACTGAAATTAGAAAGTTCTGAAGACCACTTCAGTGGCATCCGTATTGTGGATAAATCCGGGCAAAAAAATAGCCCCTGGTTGGGGGGCTAAGCGATTTTGGTGATTTGACTCTAGGACACATTGACATTATTGCGACACTGCTATTCTGAATTTGTATTCAAGGCTACTGAGTTCTCAGTAGCCTTGCTTATTTGCATACATCAAATGTAAAAATCGCATCGCCCCCCTACCATGCTGCCAAAACTGCTGCACCGCTTCTATCGCCGCTGGAAATCACCCCTCAAAACCATCGCCCGTCTGCTGGAAACCCGAGCCTTGGTGCCCTCCTATAGCGGAATGCTGCTGGGCAGTCTAGCGATCTTCTTCTTCGTGGCGGCCAGCAACACCATGGCGGGGTGGCTGTATGTGATGAGTGGGTTGCTGCTCGCCATGTTGGGATTGGCAGCGGTGCTGTCGGTGGGCATGCTGCGGGAGATTCAGGTACAGCGCTGGCCGATTCCACCCGTGACCGCTGGCGAGGCGCTGTCGATCACCATCGCCCTGACCAATCCCACCAAGCGGCCCAAGGTGCTGCTGCAAATCCAGGATGCCCTGCCCAAGAAACTCGGGCTCCCCAGGCCCCAGGTGTTAGAACTTTTGCCAGCGGGGGCCACCCAGCATGTCACCACCCAGGTGCCGACCGAGCGGCGGGGCATCTACCGCTGGCAGACCGTTGATTTGCGCACGGGCGCGCCTTTGGGATTGTTTTGGGGAAAACGGAGCTGGCGGGCGAGGGCGATCGCCACCGTCTATCCTGAGGTATTACCCCTGAGCCGCTGTCCGCTCATCGACCGCCTAGGCCGGGACCAAAGCCTGCAAATGCTCCAAAACCGCCGGACCCAGGATGCCAATGAAGGGGTGACGCGATCGCTTAGGCCCTATCGCTGGGGCGATCCCATTCGTCTGGTCCACTGGCGAAGCAGCGCCAAGCATGGGGAACTGCGCCTGCGGGAACTCGAAACCATGACCAGCGGCCAGGAAGTCGTGATCGCCCTGGACACCGCAGCCGCCTGGCCCAGTGAGCAGTTTGAAGCCGCCGTGATCGCCGCCGCCAGCCTCTACTTCCTACGGCCTGTCGCCAACAGCTCAGCCTCTCCCTCTGGACCGCCCGCACAGGCCTCCTCCAGGGCGAACAAAACATCCTCCAAGCCCTAGCTGCCACCTACCCCAGCGAAACGCTCAAAACCCCGCCGCCCAGCGATCGTCCCATCCTCTGGCTGAGCACCACCCTGAATCTGGCCCTGCCGATCGGCAGTCGTTGGCTCCTGTGGTCCGAAGATGCGATCGGCGGCCCCCCAGGCTCGGCGGGCATGGTGATCCGAGACGATCGGCCCCTGGCCCAACAGTTGCAAAACGACCTAGACATTGCCTAACCCATCATCCCTCTGGTAGGGGCGTGCATTCCACGCCCACAATCCCCGCAAACACAGTAAATTAAACAGCACAACATGTGAGGCCCACCTGTGGACGAGTTTCCAGCGGAATTTTGGCAAGGCATCGCCACCTTCAACCAAGGCGAATACTACGCCTGCCACGACCTCCTCGAAGCCCTCTGGATCGAGGCCGTCGAACCCGAGAAAACCCTCTACCAGGGCATCCTCCAAATCGCCGTCGCCCTCTACCACCTCGACAACCTCAACTGGCGCGGCGCTGTCATCCTCCTGGGCGAAGGCCTCCATCGCCTCAGCCGCTACCCCGACGAATACGACACAATCGATCTGGGCCAACTCCGCACCGACGCCGCCCAAACCCTAAGTAAGCTCCAATCGATCGACGAAACCACCTGGGCCGAATCGGGTGCAATCCTCAGTACCGAAATTCCTCGGCCGATCGTCCAGAAAGTGCCCAGTTCCCTGTGAAGATATGGTAGGAATCCTACAGACAATTGGCGGCAACATCTGGCATGATCGTGTCGTCTGTAGAATAAATAAAGGCACTTTCCCTGCCCCTGCTTCTCTAAAACAACAATCTTTGGCGTATGAAATCCTTGAAGCCTCTCCTAATTGCTGCCCTGACGCCGATCGCCGCCCTCAGTACCCTATTGCTGTCGTCAAACTCGATCGCCCAGACCTCCGGCAACCCCCAAGCCATGCAGCTGCGGGCCAATAGCACCCAAGCCAACGCCAAGACCGGGGTACTGGTGGCCCAGGGGAATGTGCAGATCAATTACGCCGCCCGGAAGATCCAGGCCACCTCGGCGCAGGCCATCTACTACAGCAAGGAAGGCCGCATGGTCCTGACGGGCAATGTCTATGTCCTCCAAGACGGCAACAGCCTGCGGGGCGAAACCATCACCTATCTGGTGAACGAAGGTCGCTTTGAGGCGGTGCCGGAAAATGGTCAGCAGGTCGAGGCGATCTATCTGGTCAAGGACAACAGCCCAGCCCCAGTGCCCGTGGCCCCGGCCGCTCCGACACCAGCCCCCGCCCCCAGCAAAGTTCCCTTTCCTACGCCCCAGCCGCCTAAGGCCACGACCAAACCAGGGTGCCCGCAGTTCCGGCCGTGAAGCCCGCTGAGGCCCCGGTCAAAAAGCCCTAGCCATCTTTTGCTACGATGAACAGCATTTGTTGCCGTTTCCTGTTGAGAGAATCCCTTTGAAGCTGGTCCTTGAAAACGTTCACAAGTCCTATGGTCCCCGCCAGGTCGTCAACCGTGTCAATCTTTCGGTGGCCCAGGGGGAAATCGTGGGTCTGCTCGGACCCAATGGGGCGGGGAAGACCACAACCTTCTACATGGCCACGGGCCTAGAGAAGCCCGACTCCGGTAAGGTTTGGCTCAATCAAGCCGAAATTACCCAGATGCCGATTCACCATCGGGCAAGGCTGGGCGTGGGCTACCTGGCCCAGGAACCCAGCGTGTTTCGCTTCCTGTCGGTACGGGACAATATTCTGCTGGTCCTGGAACAGACCGATGTGCCACCCCGCCAATGGGAGGCGCGCCTTGATAGCCTGTTGCAGGAGTTTCGTCTGGAGAAGGTGGCTTCTACCTTGGGGATTCAGTTGTCCGGGGGAGAACGCCGCCGCACAGAGCTGGCCCGCGCCCTGGCCTCAGGCGTCAATGGACCAAAGTTCTTGCTGCTCGATGAACCCTTTGCGGGGGTCGATCCGATCGCCGTCGCCGAAATCCAAGAAATCATTGCCAAGCTGCGCGATCGCCAGATGGGCATTTTGATCACCGATCACAATGTGCGGGAGACCCTGGCGATCACCGATCGCGCCTACATCATGCGAGACGGCCAGGTGCTCGCCTCCGGTAGCGCCAACGAACTCTATGCCAATCCCCTGGTGCGTCAGTATTATTTAGGCGAGAATTTTCAACCATGAGTGCTACTCGTTCTATTTGGAGTTTTTTCGGCATTTCGGTGCTCGATCGCTACCTGATGAAGCAGTTGGTGCAGCCGTTTTTGTTTGGGATTGGGGCCTTTTCTTCGATTGGGGTGTCGGCGGGGGCGCTATTTGACCTGATTCGTCAGATGGCGGAGTTTAATTTGCCCCTGGCGACGGTGGCTCAGGTGTTGATGTATAAGCTGCCGCTGTTTATTAGCTATGCGATGCCGATGGCGACGCTGCTGGCGGCATTGATGATGTACAGTCGCCTGTCCACCGATAGTGAGCTGATCGCCATGCGCAGTTCTGGGATTAGCAGCTATCGGTTGGCGATTCCGGCGATCGTCATGAGTTTGCTCGTGACGGCCATCAGTTTTACGTTTAACGAGTCGATTGTCCCGAGTGCCAACTACCAGGCCAAAACCATACTGGAATCCTTCACGACTAAAGATGGCGTCAAGCAGCTCAAGGAACGGGATATTGTCACCACGGAATATACCCAGGTGCCCCAACCCGATGGGAGCAAGCAGCGGCAGCTATCGCGGCTGTTCTACGCCAGTGAGCTGAATGGGGGGAAGCTGACGGGGCTGACGGTGTTGGACTTTTCGAAGGCGGGGTTGACGCAGATTATTTCGGCCCAGAGTGCCACCTGGGACCAGGCCAATTCGATCTGGGACTTTTCCAATGGGACGGTCTATGCGATCGCTCCCGATGGATCCTATAAAAATATCTTCAAGTTTGAGCAGCAGAAGATTACCAATATTCCCCAGCCCCGCGCCATTTCCAAGGGCAAGGAGGACTGGATGGAGATGAACCTGTTTGACCTGCGCGAAGCCCTGGATCTGGCGGGGCAGACCGGGGATGACAAGCGCATGATGAAGTTTCGGCAGCGGATTCAGCAGAAGTTTGCCTGGCCGTTTGTTTGCTTAGTGTTTGGTCTGACGGGGGCGGCGACGGGCATGCAGGCGAATCGGCGATCGGGAAAGGGGGCGAGTTTTGCCCTTTGTATTGTGATCGTGTTTGCCTACTACACCTTGGCCTTTACCTTTGACCAGTTTGGGATTCAGGGGATTTTGCCGCCGATCATTGCAGCTTGGTTGGCGATCGTGATTTTTCTTTCCGTGGGTACTTTCCTGCTGCGGCGGGCTTCCCAGTGAAGACTGAAGCTGCCTAAACGCACCGCGAATGAATTGCGGGCTAGTCGGGCCGTCCCTACAGGACTCTGATTGGTCTGTGGGGGCTGAATTTGGAATTGCTGGAAGTGCGGATTGCTGATGGCGATCGCCAAAAAACGGGCCATACTAGAAACAGGTGCCCTCGGTAGATTTTCCGAATTCTTCGCCCTGCATTTTTGTCTGGTCCAACCATGCGCCCTCTTCTCCAACGCCGCCCAACCACCGCCTCGCCCAAAACCCGCTATTTCTTAGCGCGGTTCAGAGCCCTAAAACAGCCCAAGGTCTGGGCCGCAGGCCTGGGACTGGTCGGATTAGTGGTCTTTGCCCATGAATTCAGCCAGCGCCCCGATTGGCAACAGGCATTTAGACCCGCCGATCGCCCCACCCTTAACCAGCCCAGCGCTGAAGACTTAGCGATCGCGCCGACATCGACAGTCTGCCCCTGCTCCTCGCCCCAACAAAACCCAAACCCGAGGGCACCGAGCCCAGCAAAGGTCTGCCCCCGGCGAAAAACAACGGCTTTCCCCTGAGTTCCCTCTTCGGCACCAGCGCCCCCAGCCCCAATCCCCTCACCCTCCCCAAAACCACCACCATACCCGTTGCAAACGCATTGCCGACGCCGGGCCTGGTTCCGGGGCAGCCCGCCACTACGAACGCCCTCGCCACAGCCCTGGCCACCCCCTCAAAACGCACGGGATCCTACGTCGAAGGCCAGCCTAGTGCCCTGGCTAGCGCCGTCGCCCGCTACAGTCAGCCCGAGGCCCGGCCCGAGATGGCTAACCTGACGCCCACTAGCAGCCCCAGCATTCCCACCCCCAATACCTCCTGGAATAACCCGACCCCCAGCCAGGGCGCCGTTCCCATTCCCACGTCCAACTATGATCCGGGGTTGCCCGCCGTCCCCTACCAGGGCAATAATCCAGCCCCACTCGGCAACAGCTACCCGATCAATTCCTACACCGGACTCAACCAGCCCCTTGCGCCAGCCCCCATCGAAACCCCGCAACCCATCAACGTGGCACCCTTTGCCCCCGTGGCACCCCAGCAGGTGGCTCCGCCTCAAGATCTGCCCTTCACGGTACCCCGATCGATTCCGGGCCGATCGATCGGCGGCGGCGAAATGGGGACTTTTTCTAATCCCTAAAATTACGGGAACCCAAAACCCTGCATGCTCCCAGACTCCGTGAAAACAGCTATCTTGCGGGATTGTCTCAGCAAAAGATGCAGTTCTTCTATGGCCTTGGGCATTCTAAAAATATCGTCACTACCACTACGGTCTACCCGAGGCATAAGGGCCTTAGGTCTGCAGCAATGGTGTGTCTACAAGTTCCTCCGTTCTCACTTACAGTTGCTCATGAAGAGAATTTTGGTTGTCGATGATGATCTGACCCTACGTACTGCGTTGAGTCGTTATTTGAGCAAGCGCGGGTTCCATGTCCAAGATGTGCAATCGGGGCTAGAGGCCCTGAAGTGGCTGGAAAATGAGCCCGTGGACATCGTCGTATCCGATGTGCTGATGCCGGAAATGGATGGCTTTGAGTTCTGCCGTCGGCTGCGCGCCAGCCGGGTGGGGCAGCTCGTACCGTTTATTTTTCTCTCCAGTAAGGCAGAGGTCGAAGATCGCGTCCTCGGCCATTCCATCGGTGCCGACGACTACGTGATCAAACCCTTCGAGCCCCGCGAACTGCTCGCTAAAATCGAGGCCCAGCTAGAGCGATCGCGCCGCACCCATGCCGAAATCATTCGCCTGATGCAGCAGACCGTGGCCCCGAAAAGCGAGGCTCCAACGCCTAAGGTGCCCCATCCCTTGCCCCTGACGCCCGCCGAAGAGAAGGTCTTCTGGGAAGTCATCCAGGGCTATACCAACAAGCAAATCGGTGAGCATCTGTTCGTCAGCCCTCGAACGGTCCAGACCCACCTCAGCAATATTTTGAATAAATTGCAGCTAGAGAACCGCTCCCAATTGGTGCGCTACGCCTTTGAGCGGGGCTACCGTCCCCCCATGGATATGGCCGGAACAGAAGCCGCAGCAACCGCAACGGCCTAAGAGCACTACTCTTCCACCAAATTCTCTAAAACGTTGAAGACTGGGGCGGCTGCCCCGGTCTTTTTCTGTTGGAGAGGGGGCCTCAGCCCGTAGAATAGTGAGTAAGGCCGTTGTTTTAAAAAAGGCTTAACCGTTAAGCTGAAACCATAAATTTTTCATGACAAACCTTGATATTGCTTCCACAGATGCCGATCGCGCCAGTTTGATCGAGCAATTTCAATCCGCCACGGAGAAAACCCAGATCAAGTTGATTCCGACGCTGATTGAGGCTGGGGATGGGGGGGTGAATGCCCTGTTCGATCGCCTCCGCACCTACAAAAGCGAGGGGGGGCCGAATGCCCTGGGGATGGTGCCCCAGGGGGTGGCGGATATCTACCAGGCACTCTACAACCTGGGGCTTTACGCCAATCAATTGAAGGAACTGTTCCCCACGGGCATTGTGGCCCTGAATAGCGATCGCAATGTTGACTATCAGCCCCTACAACAATTGATGGTCACCCAGCAATGGCTGGAAGCCGACAAGCTCAATAACCTCAAACTCTGCGAAATTGCGGGCTCAACCTCCCTCGCTCGCAAGTGGATCTACTTCTCCGAGGTCAACAGCCTGCCCAAAACCGACCTCCAGACGATCAATGCCCTGTGGCTAGCCCATTCCGGTGGCCGCTTCGGCTATAGCGTGCAGCGCGAAATCTGGCTGGCCTCCGGTAAGAACTGGGAACGCTTCTGGCCCAAGCTCAAATGGAAGGAGGGCTTTGTCTGGACCCGCTACCCTGGGGCCTTTGAGTGGAACTTGGACTCCCCCGAGGCCACCTGCCCTTGACCAACCAACTGCGGGGCGTTCAGGCAATGAATGCCCTAATGAACCATCCCGCCTGGGTTGCGTAGATTCCCACAACTTCGGTAATACTGCTGACCTCCCCTAGACGAAGGTTGAAAACTTCCGTAAACTCGCCTGACAATTACCGTTGTTTCTCACGGTGTCACGGGGAAAGATTGGATTGTTCAACTTAAATGTGATCCCGCTTCACGTGAAGGCAGTGCGATCGCACAGTTCTCGTCATGGGGGTCGAGGCTTCGTAATGGTAATCCCTGAAAATCGGCTGTTTTGTCGTCTAGATGGTTTGAGTGTGCAGCAGCGATCGCAGCAGCGATTGGCGGCTTTGATTGGGTTGGGTCTATTGGAGGCGGAGGGGGCAACGATCTTTGAAGAGGCCGTGCAGATGGCGGCTCAGTTTACGGGCGCGCCGATCGCCATGCTGACGATTGTGGAGCCGGATAAGGAAACCCTTCAGTCGGCCCTGGGCCTGAATCGGTTGGGGACGATGGAATGCCCTGGCCCGCGAACGGTGCTTGCCCCTGGAGGATTCCTTTGGGGTCTATGTGACCGATAGTCAGCAGGTGCTGGCCATCGAAGACACCCAGGCCCATCCTGCCTTTGCCAGCAGCCTATTGGCCCAGCAGTATGGCATCCGGGCCTACCTGGGGGTGCCGATGTTTAGCCCCGATGGGTTGACGGTGGGCGTGTTGGCTGTGCTGTTCCAGACAGAGCAGACCTTTAGTCCCGAAATGGTGGACTATTTGGTGGTGACCGCCAGATTGGCCATGAGCGACTATGAGCGGCGGCGCACCGATCGCTGCGCCGCTGCCCTGGCGGCCCCCGTTGAAGCGCCTGCCACCACCCACCCGATCAAGTTTGACCTGCTGGCCCAGTTGACCCAGGAATTGCGGACGCCTTTGACGTCGGTGATGGGCATGGCCAGTGTGCTGACGCGGGAAATCTACGGCCCCTTGACCGGGAAGCAAAAGGAATACATGGACATCATTCGCCACAGCGGCGAGTACCTGCTGTCCCTGGTCCAGGAAATCCTCGAACTCTCCAACCTCGATCCCGCCAGCCAGCAGCTCAATCTGTCCTCCGTGGACATTGAAATGCTCTGCCAGCAGGCGATCAGCACCCTAGAGCAGGCCGCCAACCGCCGCGAACAGCAGATTCGTCTGTCGGTGGAGCCGGGCAACCGGATTTGGGTGCTGGACAAGGAGAAAATCCGTCAGATGCTGTACCACTTGATGTTCAGCATTATTCAGACCTCCAGCGCAGGCAGCATTCTCCGCCTGCATGTGTCGAATAAAAATAACGGTCTACGCTTGACCCTCTGGGTATCCCATCCCCATTTGGGAGAGGGCCTGCCCTACGGCGTGGACTTCTACGCCGGGGAAGAGCCGCGATCGAATCTCCTGCCTCGCGGGGGTATGGCCCTGCAGGAAGCCCCGGTGGCGGTCATGGCGCCCCAGGCGATTCAGGAGTCCGAGGGCAGTTTCTCCCGGAATCTCGGCCTGCTGCTGAGCCGCCACTGGTGGATCTCCATGGCGGCCAGGTGAGTTTGCAGGGCAATGGTGGCCCCGGCTATCGCTATGTGATTCAGTTGCCGAAGTTGACCTTGCAGCCCTAAGTGAGGACAGGAACGCGCAGGGCCTTGTGGAGCGATCGCAGCATGTCCTCCGTCGTATCGAAGTCCACGCAGGCATCGGTGACGCTCTGGCCATAGGTGAGCTGGCTCAGGTCCTTGGGGATCGATTGGTTCCCGGCGACGAGGTGGCTTTCGATCATCACGCCCATGAGGTGCTTGTGGCCCTCGGCTAGCTGTTCGGCTAGTTCCGCCAAGACCGTGGGCTGGCGGCGGTAGTCCTTGCTGGTGTTGCCATGGCTGCAATCGACCATGACGCGGGTGGCCTGGCCCTGTTTGGCGAGATCCTGGGCGGCCTTGGTGAGGGTGGCGGCATTGTAGTTGGGGCCGTCCTTGCCGCCGCGCATCACCAGGTGGCAGTCGGGATTGCCCGTGGTGGCGACGATGCTGGCGAGGCCTTCGTAGTTAATCCCCAGGAAATGGTGGGCTTTGCTGGCGGCTAGCATGGCTTGGATGGCGGTGGTAAAACTCCCGTCGGTGCCGTTTTTGAAGCCCACGGGCATGGATAGACCGGAGGCCATTTCCCGGTGGGTTTGGCTTTCGGTGGTGCGGGCACCGATCGCCGTCCAGCAGATTAGGTCGGCGATGTACTGGGGGATGATCGGATCGAGCAGTTCCGTGGCGCTGGGCATACCTGTTTCGGCGAGATCGCGCAGGAGTCTCCTCGCGAGTCTTAGGCCTGTGTTGATGTCGTAGCTGTCGTCGAGGTGGGGATCGTTGATCAAACCCTTCCAGCCCGTGGTGGTGCGGGGTTTTTCAAAGTAGACGCGCATGACGATTTCGAGGCGATCGCTCAGTTCCTGGCGCAGGGGCAGCAGACGCGCGGCGTATTCCTTGGCGGCATCGATGTCATGGACGGAGCAGGGGCCGACGATCACCAGCAGGCGATCGTCCTGCTGGCGGAGGATCTGACGAATCCGATGGCGGGTGTCGGCGACCAGGGCAGCGGCGGTTTCGGAAAGGGGTAATTCTGTTGTCAAGCTAACCGGAGTCATCAATCTTCGAGTCTCAACAACATGTAAATCGTTGGTTTTATGCATGGGGTTGGTGAAAGCTTAGGCCAGGAGCGGTGCTGATAGTACTGAAATCAGCATTTCACTGTAGCAGGCAAGGCGAGTTGATGGCCAGCGCTGATACCCTTTAGCATTGAAACGTCTTGTAAGCTTGCAAAAGTTTTCATGACTAAACGGGCTTTCCCTGGTATGATTGGAAACGCACTTATGACTCACGATGGGTAGTAGACGGAATTCATGGCGAAAAAGAGCATGGTCGAGCGCGAAAAGAAGCGCAAAGCAGTCGTTGCGAAGTATGCAACGAAGCGGGCTGAACTGAAGACTGCATTTGACAAGGAAACCGATCCCGTGGCGAAGCTAGAGCTGCATCGTCAGATTCAGCGCCTGCCCCGCAACAGCGCCAAGGTTCGCTTGCACAACCGCTGCTGGCTGACGGGCCGTCCCCATGGTGTGTACCGTGACTTTGGGCTCTGCCGCCATGCCATCCGTGAGTTGGCCCATGAAGGTTTGCTGCCGGGCGTGGTGAAGTCTAGCTGGTAGTTGTGGTTTTTCAGTTAAAAAAAGGGCGATCGTGGGTTGAACCTGGCGATCGCCCTTTTTCGTCTCTAGTTAAAATTGATGCGCGGTCGCCAGCCCACCAAGGGATTAACGCCGGGCAACTCCTGCACCTCACTGCCGCCAGTGATCCCAACGAGCACAGTATCGATATCGAGGCCGAGGATCTGAGCCAGTTCAGGCCGAGCTGTTACAAAAATATCGCTCGTGCCATCGCCATTAAAATCTCCGGTTTGGAGCACGGCCACCCTGGTGCCGAGTTGGCCATCACTGCCCAGGTTGACGGGGATGCTTTGAACCTGGCGATCGGTCAGAACCAAGCCCGAAAGCGAGGAGGTATTGGGATCAATCACAAAGAGTGCATTCACCCCGCTGACTTCAAAAATCCGGGCATAGGGATCTAGGAAGCTACCCGTGCGGGCGGAGGTCGAGGGAAGATTGAGCTGGCTGCCCTCGGGATTGAGCGAGGTCCTGGACCAGAACCAGACGGCATTGCGGCCATCTTGGTTGGCCCAGAGGATATCCGATCGACCATCCGCATCTAAATCCACGAGATCCGGCGCCCAACCCGCCTGCTGCGATCGCACAAACTGTCCTGTCCCAAGCTGAGCACCGTTGAGGGTCCAGACGGCATTTTCTCCGGTGCGGTTGTTGCGCCAGAACAGGTCCGTCTTGCCATCGCGGTTAAACTCAGCCACAAAGCTCTCCCATTCCGGTGGGACATTCGGTAGAAAACGCGCATCTTGAATGTTGAAACCATTCATTACCCAAGCCGCCGTCTGGCCCGTGGCCTTGTTGTGCCAGAAGAAGTCGGACTTGCCGTCACCATTGAAGTCGCCGATGTCGGCCTGCCAGGCGCCGTTCGTTCCGACAATAAATTGGGCGGAGGCGATGCGATCGCCGTCCATTAACCAGATGGCATTCTGCCCCGTGGCTGCGTTGCGCCAGAAAAGATCGGTCTTGCCATCGCCATTGAAGTCACCGAGTTTGGTCTCGCGCCAGCCCGCTTCTTCGGGCACATTCGGTAAAAAGGAGGCCCGCTGTATTTGGGCACCGTTCATCAACCAAACGGCGTTTTGATTGGTTAGATCATTGCGCCAGAAGATATCCGTCCTGCCGTCACCATTGAAGTCTGGTCGGGGATTGAGTACGTTGAACACCATGGACTTGCCACCATTACAACAGAGCTTGCTTTACAGACCTTGCGATCTATCTCAAGATAAGTAGCCCATGCAGGTTAAGTCTGGCAGTTTTGTATACGATTTCAGATAGCTCTATCCACGGTTGTGGAAGCCTTTAACGAACTCCACCACCTGCTCTCGGCTCGATGGCAAGAACTTCAAGCTGCCCCGCTCCAGGGTAGCTTCCTCGACCGCTAGACTGGGCAGCGATCGCCGACTAAACAAAGGATTACAGCTCACGGCCAAGCGCTGGCCGCTGGAATTAATCAAGATCGTCTGGGTGGGGGCATGGAAAAAGCCCAGCTTCTGGATCACCCCTGGGATCATCTGCAGGCGGCGATCGTTGGCCACCTGCTGCGTATCCTGCTTCAAGCCCATCACCATTTGCCGAAACCGCTGGAGCTGCTGGCGATCCTCCCGGAAGGCTTCACTGGGCACCATCTGCACCAGCTCGGAGAGACTCTGATGGCACAGTCCCCCATCGGTAAAGGGAAAGATCGCCACAAAGGCCGCCAGGAACAACTGCTCATCCTGCTCCAGTTCAAACTTCAGGGTCGTGCGGCGACGGTTGGCCAGCAGGCTCGGCGCGGGCACCCGCAGATTGGCCTGGCGGGCTAGCTGCTGGTAGGTGACCGCCAAGGCCCCGCAGGCCTCGGGATTGATCCGTTCGTCCACCACCACCTGGACCGTGGGGGCCGCCTTGTAGAAAAACTCGTAGACATCGGCGGAGGCAAATTGGTAGGTGGTAGAGCGATCGCCATTGGGACTCAAATCAATCCAACCACAGGTCACCTCATCAAACTTCGCTCCAAAGGGCTGCACATCATAGAGTTTCACCCCTGTCATCTGTGCCCCGTCAGATCGGCCCCGGCCCAATCCACACCGATCAAGGTGGCGCGGGTCAGGTCCACATGGACCAGGGAAGTGCCGATCAAGGTGGCATTGCTCAGGTCAGCCCCGGTCAGGTTGGCCCCGCTGAGGACGGCCCCACTGAGATCCGCCCAGCGCAGGTCGGCGCCGCTGAGATCCGCCCAGCGGAGATTCGCACCTCGCAGATCGGCCCCCTGAAGATTGGCACGGGTCAGATTAGCCTGGCGCAGTTCCGCACGGCCCAGGTTGGCGCCCACCAGTTCGGCGGCGGAGAGATCGCAGCTATGGAGATTGGCCTGTTCGCAGTACGGCGCAGTCCAGATCGATCGCCGCAGTTCCGCATGCTCAGGTTGGCGCGGGTGAGCTGGCAATGGACGAGTTTGGCTTCAGTTAGGTCGGCGCCCGCCAGGTTTGCGCGAGTCAAGTTGGCACTGCTCAGATCGGCGCGTTGTAGTACTGCTGTACTGAGATTGGCCCCGACCAGGTTGGCGCCGACGAGATTGGAGAAGGTGAGGTCGGCACGGGAGAGATTAGCCTGTTGGAGCTGGGCCTGTTGGAGCTGGGCCTTGTTGAGTTTTGCCCCTTCGAGCCGCGCGCCATGGAGCTGGCTCTGCTGCAAGCCCGTGCCATTGAGAATCGCATGACTAAAATTGGCCCGCAGGAACTTGCTGCCACTGAGGGTAACCCCGCTCAGGCTCTGGCCCGCCGCATTTAATTCTAAAAATTCGCGATCGCCCGCTGCGTACTGTTTTAAAAGTGTCTCCGCATTCATCCGGTTTAGCCCTGACCCACTAGAAAACCTTAATGTATAGAACCTTTGCACCCAGCATCCTCGTCTATCATGCCCTGGCTTTTCACGGATGACTCAGTGATATATCTGAGAATGGGGCTCAGATGATGGCGTAAATACTGATCTAACCCGAATCACCAGATAATTGCTATGGATGATTCAAGGGTAACCGTTGATGAAAATTGGGATTGTGGGATTGGGGCTGATTGGGGGATCGATCGGGCTAGATTTGCGAGCCCTGGGCCATGAGGTCTGGGGGGTGAGTCAGCGGGCCAGCACCTGCGATCGGGCGATCGCGCGGGGCGCTGTGGACCATGCCAGCCAGGATTTAGGGAGTTTGCATCCGGTCGAGGTCGTGTTTGTCTGTACACCGATTGGGTTGATTGAGCTGACGATCGGCAGGCTGGGGTCACACCTGGACCCGGCAACGATTATTACCGATGTGGCTTCGGTTAAGGGTGACCTCGTAGCAAGGCTGACCCAACAATGGCCCAACTTTGTCGGCGGACATCCGATGGCGGGCACGGCTGAAAACGGCATTGAAGCGGCTCTGTCGGAGTTGTTTGTGAATAATCCCTATGTGCTGACGCCGATCGAAACCACGAGACCTCGGGCGATCGAGACCGTTGCCCAGCTAGCAAAGGAACTGCGGGCAAAACTCCTGTACTGTGATCCCCATCACCACGATCGCGCCGTCGCCCTGATCTCCCATCTGCCCGTCATGGTCAGTGCCAGCTTGATCACCACCTGCCTGGGGGAGCAAAACCCCGACATCCTTCAACTCGCCCAAAACCTGGCCAGCTCCGGCTTCCGAGACACCAGCCGGGTGGGCGGCGGCAACCCTGAACTGGGGGTGATGATGGCCCAGCATAACCGGGCGGCGTTGCTAGCCAGTCTTTACGCCTATCGGGGGGAGATCGATCGCCTGATCGAGCAGGTCGAAACCCAGGACTGGCCGGGTTTGCAAAGCGTTTTAGAAACCACGGCGGCGGGGCGATCGCCCTTTCTCAAGCCCTAATCGTTAACTATGACAAACATCCCAGCCTATACTCAGGGGAATGAGTTAGCTTCAGAGTAGCGATATTTTACGTTTGGCACAGGTCTAGTCCCATGGTTATGTTCAAAACCGTTCTTTTTCCCGTCGATCGCAGCCGAGAAGCCCGCCAAGCAGCGGAAATGGTCAGTAAGCTGATGCTGGCGAGCGGCGGTCAACTCTACCTCCTGTCGGTGGTGGCCGAGGATGAAGAGGCAATGTCTTCGCCGGAATTGGTGGCCCAGATTTTGGAGGAAGCACGCGGGATGTTCTTGGACCAGGGGATTGCCACGGAGGCGATCGAACGGGCCGGGAAACCCGCCTTCACCATTTGCGATGTGGCCGATGAGGTGAATGCTGACTTGATTGTTATGGGCAGTCGGGGTTTGGGGTTGACCGATGGCAATGCCCAGGACAGCGTCACCGCCCGCGTGATCAGTCTGTCGCCCTGCCCGGTGCTGGTTGTTCCCTAGGGAATTTGCATAAGAGCAGGGAGCTTTTCCTATAGAAGGATCACAAGGTCTTTCTTCTCTAGCAGGAGCCGCTCCCATGAATGCCATCCAAGAATCCACCGCCCTCCAGTCCTACCTCACTCGCCGCAGTCGCGCCAAGGTCTGCCCGGCCCTGGAGCAAATGGATCGCAGCAAAAGCACCCTGCAAAGTCTCCTGCACCGCTACCCCTTCCTGTTCAAAACCCTCTGCCTGGCCCGTGGCAACACCGCGCCAGAATCCATCGACCAACTCCAAACCACCACCAGAGCCCGCTTCGAGCGCCAGCTATCGCGCCATGTGATCGCCCAGATGCAGGCCCAGCGCAGCCAACCGATCGCCAACCCGACACGCCTCAGCCAGTACGGGCTGCAAATTGCCCTCGATCGCTTCACAGGCAATGTCTGGGGCCGCGAAACCCATCGGGACCTGGGAGACCGCCTCCTCCGCCAGGCCCGCCAGGAAACCTTTGTTAGTTTCAAGCGCAATCTCTACAGCTATCTGATGGCCTCCATCCCCAATAACGCCAGCAGCCAAAGCTTCAGCCACCAGCTCCACCAATCCCTCGAACAATTCCTAGCCGACCAGAACGCCCAGCAGCTCAACACCTTCCTGCTGACCGCCACCTGCCGCCACCTGTTCAAGTTCCTGATCGTCGAAGGCAGCCACAACCTGGAGCACAAACGCCTGCTCAATCTGGTCCACAGCCTCAACCCCTTTACGGTCGCCGAACTCTGCCTGCGCATCCTGCTACTGTGCCCCAGAAGCCAATGCCACCTGGACAAGCGCCTCGCCCTCCTGTTCCAACATTACGCCCAGCAGCCCCAAACCGAGATCACCTGGTTCATCCAGCTCCTGGAATACATGAACCTGGCCTACGCCACCCAATTCGGCCAGGTCCGCCTGCCCCACTGGCAGAGCCACCATCAAATGGGTCAGATGCCGATCGCGGCCTGAAAGCCTGAGGGCCTAGACCCATAAAATAGTTGGGAAAAAGTGTTGCGGAATGTTACATTATACAAAGAAGTATTTCCAATCCCTTCTAAGGAGATCACCCATGACAACTCAAGAACCCAAGTTCGGTTTTAACGTAAAGTCTGAACTGCTGAATGGTCGTCTGGCTATGATGGGTCTGGCGATCGGCTTCCTGACGGAGATCTTGACTGGGCACGGTATTCTTTCCCAGTTGGGAATCATCTAGTCAGCCATTGACGCTCTACTTGTAAATTTTCAGTCAAGAGGTTATTCCCTGGGTCCTGTGGCCTAGGGAGTTTTTTATGGCTATTCCGGTGCTTCCCCACCCACCACCACATTACGCAGGCGCAGGCTAGGCCCCCCACAACCCACGGCCAAACCACTCTGGCCGCCCTTCCCGCAACCCCCGGATTCATCCCAGTAGAAGTCATCGCCGATGCCCTCGATGTCGCCCAGGGTTTGGAAGGCGTTGCCGGAGAGGGTGACGTCGCGGACGGGTTCCGCCAGTTCCCCGTTGCGGATCATCCAGGCTTCCCCCGCCGTGAAGGTAAACATTTCGCCGTTGGTCATGCCGCCCAGCCAGTTGCGGGCGTAGACGCCTTCTTGGATGTCACTAAAGAGGTCCTTGACCGGAGTTTTGCCGCGCTCTATCCAGGTGTTGGTCATGCGGACGATCGGTGGGTAGTGATAGTTGAGGCACCGGGCGTTGCCCGTGGGGGATTCCTCCAGTTTGCCAGCGGTTTCGCGGGAGTGGAGGCGGCCCGTCAGGACCCCGTCGCGGATCAGTTGGGTGTTGGTGGCGGGGGTGCCTTCGTCGTCGTAGTAGTAGCTGCCGCGATGGCCTTCGAGCGCAGCCCCATCGAAAATTTGCAGGTCCTCGGGGCCAAACTTGCGGCCCAGGCTCATGGTTTCAAGCAGATCGGGGTTTTCGTAGGCCATATCGGCTTCGGAGAGATGGCCAAAGGCTTCATGGACGAAGAGGCCCGTCAATATCGGATCGATCACCACCGGATAGGTGCCGCCTTTGACCACGGGCAAATTAAGGGCATTGACAGCACGGGCAGCGGCGCCTTGGACCGATCGATCGAGGTCCAGCAGATCCCCAAAGCCCTGGCGCGATCCCACGGTTTCCCGGCCCGTCTGGACCAGATCCCCCCGGCGGGCGGTGGCGGAAAAGCGCAGTTCCAGATCGGACCAGGTTTGCTCGATGTGGGTGCCTTCGGAGGTCATCAGCAGGATCTGCTGGGTGCTGTCACCGTAGCGCACGGAAATGGTGGTGATGTCGGGGTGGTAATCCCGCAGGACCTGGCCGTAGTGCTCACAGAGTTCCTTCTTGCGGGCCAGGGCAATTTCCCTCGGATGGCCGCCCGTTATGGGTAGGGTGACTTGGGCGCGCACCGGATCAATGGGCGCCAGAATCGTTTCTTCATCCCCCACGAGCTTAGCCGCCGCCATGGCCTCTTCGAGGCGATCGGCCAAACTATCCAACCGATTAAAACTGGAAAAGCCCCAGCCCCCCCGATGGCAGACCCGCACCTGGCCGCCCAGGGATATTCCCTCACTGAGGGTCTCGATCTTTTGCCCCCGCAACAGGACATCGGACCCCTCAACGGTTTCGAGGCGAATGGCGATGTAGTCTACCTGACGGCGATAGCGGTGGAGCAGGTCCGCTATTTGGTCCTGGTATTGTCCACTTAGCAATGGTGCAGTTAACAGGGGCGTTGCCATAGGGGTAAGGGTCTTACGACCGGGAGATAACCCCTCTATCTTCGCGTAAAAACTCCCAGGTCGGCGCCTTTCCTTTAGTTCAGGTCCCGCGAGTTGCGCAGGCGCATCAACTGGCGACGCATCTGGGGAGAGGCCTGGGTCTCATCCATTTCCTGGATGTCTACCTGGCTATGGAGCGGTTCCATATATTCATCACTGCCGGAGAGGTAGGCATCAATCAGCATTTCCAGGAGCTGATCGCGATCGGCCAGCATACCCTTCTCCTCCACCAGGCGGAATTTCAAATGGACCTCACATTCATAGACCCCAACCTCAATGGCAGGCCCATGGCCCTCGTGGGGCGCTTTCACTGGCACCATCGGGCTCACTTTAGCCGCGGCGGTTTTTATGGGCGTGGGATAGTTAAACGAGTCAGACTGCATGTGACGATACCCAAATTCTTTCAATAACAACATCCATGGAAGAGCGGTTCTTCGCCTGCTGAAAGGCCCAGGTCATCGAACCAACCCAATCTATGAATCAAAACTCTTAGCAGCGGAATCAAACATCGTATGGAACACACCCGTCAGAAAGTCACGCTCGACTTGCACCTCTATATATAAATGGAGAATTTCGATCGTTTGTACCGTAATTCCACCCATCTTTGTAGATCAACAAACCGTGAAGAACCTGCGAGGCAGATGTTACCCAGCACATCCTCCTTAAGGAAGATATCTGGAAAATTTATTCGATCGCAGTGATTCCAGTCACTTGGGATACTTAATTTGTTGGATACCCAGCGCCTGGCAGCTGGGCTGGGCAAAAATGCCAGAAATGCCTGCTATAGGGGGCTGATAGTTTATTGGCTCAGTGATTTTTAAGAAATATTGAGTTGTTTAAATAACATGCAATACAAAGATGAATACTGAGATAGCGATCGCAAAAATCCGATGCCGACCCTGGGTTGGGCGGGTGTTTCGAATCATCGGGACGTAAAGCTACTAAGAAGGGGCGGGGATGGGCGATCGAGTGGGGAGAGGGTGGTGTTTCTAAAGCAACATCTGTAGATTGGCAATCATTTGTGGCTGAGATCGCAAGCTAACAAGAATCGTGGCATTTTGCCCAGCTCACTGTGGGAAAAATCTCCGTAGTCTTGAAGTTATTTAAACGACGAAAAACACCCGAGGTTTTCGGTTTGTGGGGCATTCTGCGTACATTCACGTAAATTACGGAGGTTAGGCGCGGTAGACGGGCAGGGTGAAGTGGAAACAACTGCCCTGATCGAGGACTGAATCGACCCAGATTTGGCCGTAGTGCGATCGCACGATGCGTTGGCAGAGGGACAACCCAATGCCGTAGCCATCTTGATCGACATCGCGCTGGAGCCGGAAGCTGTCTTCAAAGATGCGTTTGCGCTTGTCCTCGGGGATGCCGGAGCCGTTGTCGCAGATGGTGACTTGGATTTTTTGGGTGGTGCGATGGAGGATGGACAGGCCGATGGTGCCCGCCTGTGGTGTGTATTTGATAGCGTTGTCTAGGAGATTGGTGATCACCTGGCGAATGCGTTCGGCGTCGGCATAGACCTGGGGCAAATCGGAGGGGATGTCGGTATCGATTTGTAATTGCTTATCTTCAAAGCGACGCTTGAGGGTGATCAGGACTTCGCTGCAAAGCTTTTCCAGGGTCAGGGGCTGGGGGGCCAGTTGCAGTTCGGCCTGGCTGCCATGGGAGGCCTGGAGCATATCCATGATCATCAGATCGATCGCCTTGAGCTGCGATCGGCCCTGGCGCAGGACCTGGGTGGTGAGTGCCGGAGTGAGCTTGGAGCCCTCCTTGGTGTGGAACCCGCGATCGAGGGTTTCCATGGCGATGGAGGCGGCGGTCAGGGGGTTGCGCAGGTCATGGGCCAGCATGGCGATCAGCTGGTCCTTGAAGGTGAGCCGCGCTTGGAGTTCGGCTTTTTCCTGTTTGAGGCGGAAGATTTCTTCAGTCAGGGAGAGCAGTTCCGTGGCGGTATTGAGGGATTGAGAGAGGGGTGGGGCGATGGTAGTGGGGGTTTGGGTGGGGAGCAATCGCCTGGGGGAGGCTAGGGGGCAACTGCTGCTGCCAGCGGACCCAGGCGGTCCTGAGCTGGGTCATCAGGTCACTGCCCGCCAGCATTTGCCGGGGCTCCGGGGAGATCTTAATCAGGGCGGGGGTGGTGATCAGGCGGAAATGCTCGGCCAGGTAGGGTTGCTCGGCCACATCGACGATCTGTAGCTCGTAGGGGTCACTTTGGCTTAATTCGGCCAACAAGCTCCGGATCTGTCGAATGTGGTCCCGAGAGGCGGGGCGCTGATCGACAAATAGAAGGAGTTGCAGGGAGATGTCAGGGGATGACGATATTTGCACGTTGGGTGTTCAAGGTGGCGTCTGAACTAGGAATGCCCTAATTACAATATCCTTACAGCCAAGGTAGCTGATTTCGGTGCGATCGGCGTAACGGATTTTCACGGGCCTGTTGGGGGATGGTCTAGTCTACATTTGGGGGACGTTGCGATCCCAGGGACCGTGTAAAGTGGTGGTTGAGATTATTCCGACGTCTGAGGCGGCTTGTCTAGATCTATGAAAATCTTAGTGCTGACCTGGGAATTTCCGCCGAGGATCGTGGGGGGAATTGCTCGACATGTTGCAGAACTCTATCCGGACTTAGTGGGGTGCGGACATGAGGTTCATTTGATTACGGTGCAGTCTGGGGATATTCCAAGCTATGAAAAGTCGAGGGCATTCATGTCCATCGGGTGAGCGTGGGCAATGGCCATAGTTTTCTCCATTGGGTGGGGAAGATGAACGAGAGCATGGGCCATTGGGGTGGGCAGTTGCTGCTCGATGCGGGGGACTTTGATCTGATCCATGCCCATGATTGGCTGGTGGGAGATGCCGCCATTGCCCTGAAGCACCATTTCAAGGTGCCGCTGGTGTCCACGATCCATGCGACGGAACATGGCCGCAATAATGGGATCCATAGTGACATTCAATCCTATGTCAATGACCAGGAGCGACGCTTAACCGAGGAGTCCTGGGAGGTAATCGTCTGTACTGACTACATGCGGCAGGAAGTCAGTCGCCTCTTCCATATTCCCGAGGACAAGATCAATGTGGTCTATAACGGGATCCGAGCGGCGAAGAAACAGGTGGGGGTGGATCTGTCCGATCTGCGGCGCAAGTTTGCCCAGCCCCAGGAGGCGATCGTCTACTATGTGGGGCGGATGACCCATGAAAAGGGGATCGCCCGGCTATTGGATGCGGCGCCCCAGGTGATCGAGGCGATGGAGGGGAAGGTACGCTTTGTGATTATTGGCGGGGGCGACACGGGCCATTACCAGCGACAGGTGGAGCGCCTGGGGATCACGGATTATTTTCAATTTACGGGCTTCATGCCGGATTGGGAGCTGGATCGCTTTCAGACCATTGCCGACTGTGCCGTCTTTCCCAGCCTCTACGAACCCTTTGGCATTGTGGCCCTGGAGAGTTTTGCGGCGAAGGTGCCCGTGGTGGTCTCCGACAGTGGGGGCCTGCCGGAGGTGGTGCAGCATGGGGTGACGGGGATTGTCACCCAGGCGAATAATCCGGATTCGATCGCCTGGGGCATTTTGCAGGTCTTACAGCGGCCCGACTATGCCATGGCCCTGGTGGAGAATGCCTACCGGGATCTCCATGAGCGCTTCAGTTGGGATCGCCTAGCCCGGCAAACCGAGGCCATCTACGATCGCGTGGTGGTCGAGCGTCATCGGGTGGATTGGTAGGGGGCTGTATGGGATTACTAGTGTTTCGGGATGGGGGTTTGTTGCGGCAGGCCCTAACCCATCGCTCCTATGCCAATGAACAGGGGGGTGGGGAGGGGCACAATGAGCGGCTAGAGTTTTTGGGAGATGCGATTCTCAATTTTCTGAGCGGGGCCTTTCTGTATGAGCGCTTTCCCAACTGGGCCGAGGGGGATTTGACCCGGCTGCGATCGATCCTCGTCAACGAGGTGCAGTTGGCCCTATTTGGGCGGGAGCTGGGCCTCGGCGGAATGGTGCGGCTGGGGCGGGGCGCAGAGCGAGACGGGGCCAGGGAAAACGCCAATATTTTAAGCAGCACCTTCGAGGCCGTCGTCGGGGCCTACTACCTAGACTGCGGGGATGTGGAACTGGTGCGATCGGAGGTGGTGGGGATGTTTGAGGGGGCGATCGATCGACTGGTGGGGGAATTGGCGGTGAGTAATCCAAAGAGTGATTTCCAGCATTGGTCGCTGGTGAATTTTGGGGTGTCACCCCGGTACAAGCTACTGGGGGCCGAGGGGCCGGATCATCAGCGGCGGTTTACGGTGGGGGTGTTTGTCAAAGAGGAGCAGTATGGTGTGGGTGTGGGCGGCAGTAAGCAGGTGGCGGAGAAGGCGGCGGCCAGGGATGCGTTGTGTAAATGTAAATGTCAAACCCTGTAGGGGCGAAGCATTGGGGAATTTACAATGGGGAATTTACAATGGGGAATTTACAATGGGGAATTTACAATTTCCCACCACCCATCAAATACAACAATGCCATCCGGACGGCCACACCGCTTGTGACTTGTTGGGAAATTAAACTCAGACTCGGATCGTCCATCAAATCAGAGGTAATCTCCACCCCACGATTGGTCGGGCCAGGATGCATCACTTGGACCGTGGGTTTGCAAACAGCCAGCCGATCGCGCGTCAACCCAAAATTCTGGTGATACTCCCGCAGACTCGGCAACAGATGGCTGGTCATCCGCTCCTTTTGTAGGCGCAGGGTCATGACAAAATCGGCGTTTTCGATCGCAGGTTCCAAATCCCAGTGAATCGACAGGCGGCGTTCCAGCTCATCGGTGCCCTGGACGTATTGGGCAAACCCCTTGGGTAGAAGGGTGGGCGGGGCGGCTAGGTGAACATCGGCACCACTGGCGGTTAGGCTCCAGAGGTTGGACCGGGCTACCCGAGAATGCAAAATATCCCCGACGATCGCGATTTTTTTGTCCTTCAGCAACCCAATCTGGGGGTTGTTTGAATCCAGGTGAGTCGTGATGGTAAACAGATCCAGCAGGCCCTGGGAGGGATGTTCGTGCTGTCCGTCCCCGGCATTCAAAACACCGACTCCCGACTCTAGGCGATCCATTTCGGTGGCGATCGCCGCTGGTACCCCGGATTCCTTGTGGCGGATCACCATCATGTTGGTGCCCATGGCAAGGTAGGTTTTGGCGGTGTCAGGATGGTTTCGCCTTTGGTGAGGGAGGAGGAGCCGGGGGCGAAGTTGAGGATGTCGGCGGAGAGGCGTTTGGCAGCTAACTCGAAACTGCTGCGGGTGCGGGTGGAGGATTCGAAAAACAGGTTTGTAACCACTTGGCCCTGGAGGGTGGGGACTTTCTTGGTGCGGCGGGACAGTACTTCGCGAAAACTATTGGCGGTCTTGAGCACGATGTCGTACTCGGCGGGCGTGAAGTCTTCAAGGCTGAGGATGTGACGACGATTCCAAGACATGGCACGCGAGACAGAGTATGTAGGCAAACGCCATATATATAGCGCAAAGGGGGGACGCTGTGAAAAGCGCTTGTGATGGAGTTTTGTTGCTTGCGTTTTGTCACGGGGGGTTGCGGATGCGGAGGCGAAGCGATCGGCGGTATGCTGGGCGGCGTTCTCTGTTTTCAACGAGTAGGTATTGGTATGGCTGCGCGTCAAAATATTTCGAGCGGATCGAAGTGGGAGCCGATTTTGGGCTATTCCCGTGCGGTGCGGGTGGGCAACATGGTCTATGTGTCGGGGACGACGGCGCCGGGGGCGGATTGTTATGTCCAGGCGATCGAGAGTTTGAAGACGATCGAGAAGGCGCTTGCTGAGGCGGGGGCGAGTCTGAAGGATGTGGTGAAGACGCGGGTCTACGTGACCAATATCGATGAGTGGGAGGAGGTGGGCCGTGCCCATGGGGAGGTGTTTGGGGAGATTCGTCCGGCGCTGGTGCTAGTGGAGGTCAGTCGGTTGATTGACCCCGCGATGTTTGTGGAAATCGAGGCTGAGGCTGTGGTGGCCTAGACCGTGAAATGAATTTCACGGCTAAAAGCTCAAGCCCGCAGCGGCTACAACAGGCAATGACCCTTGCTGGGAGGGGTTTTGTGCTTAGCCCCGGCTGACAATCCCGGACCATTGCGCCCGTTTGATCGGTTCGCGGCGGTAGGAGAAGAAGTTCTCTGGATCCTGGTAGGTACGAGTGGGGGGCGATCGCAATCTGCTGCGGGTCCGAAAACCCCAATTGCGCCAACTGGATCGCATTGACCCGCCGCACGTCCAGCCGGAGTTTCCCGTCGGTTTCGTCGGGAAGAATGGGGGGCTGGTCCAAACCCAGGTGCTTGTCGATCGCCCTATCCCCAGTCTCGTTGGTAATCGAAGCGAGGGTTTCCAAAGCTACGGTGCGATCGACTTGGTAGACTTCGCCGGAGATGGCGGGTCCCATGGCAACGCGGAGGTTGGCGATCTGGCTGCCTTGGGTGAGGAGACGATCGATCGCCTCGGGAATAATCCGGGCGGCGGTGCCGCGCCAGCCTGCATGGACGGCGGCGACGTGGCCTGTAACGGTATCGGCAATCAAGGCTGGCGTACAGTCGGCGCTGCAAACCCAAACGGCTTGGTTGGGGGCTTGGGAGTAGAGGCCGTCGCCGTCGGTGAGGTTTTGGTTGTTGACGGGTTCGGAGAGTTCTGAGGGAGCCAGTACGATGTTGCCGTGGACCTGCATGAGGCGGTAGGCTTGGGCGTCGGGGTAGAGTTGCTGGGTGATTTCGAAGGGCGATCGGGGGGCGAAGTGATGGGTGAAGAATCCATGGTCCCAGTCGGCTAGGAGGTCACAGGTGAGATAGGGCAGATCTTGATGGGTTTGCCATTGCCATTGATGCATAGGGGGTTGGGGGGGTAAGAAACTGACGGTTATCGTAACGCGTCTCTGGTAGGGGCGTGCATTCCACGCCCACAATCCACGCATCCCACAGTCAATCGTTCAAAACCCCCATGCCCTTCGATCGCACCACCTTCCACCAATCCCTCACCTTCTTCCAAGCCCAGGCGGGCCTTCCCGAGGAAACGGTCGTTTTACATTGGTTTGAAACCACTGACTCCACGAACCGCAAACTTTGGGGGTTGATCGATCGGGGCCTTGAATCCCCCGTCGTGATCGCCGAGACCCAAACAGCGGGGAAGGGCCAGTACGGTAGGCAATGGGTGTCGAGCCCCGGTGGGCTGTATTTGTCCATGGCGATCGCCCCCCAATCTCCTGCCCAAATGACACTCACTACGGTTTGGGGTCTGGCGGAATTGCTGAACCAGGCTGGAATTCCTGTCCAAATTAAGTGGCTCAATGATCTGGTGATCCAGGGGCGCAAACTCGGTGGGATCCTGACGGAGGCCAAATGGCGGGGCGGGGAAATGGCGGGGGCGATCGTCGGTATCGGCCTGAATGTCAGCAATCCAGTGCCTGAAACTGGGATTTCGCTTCAGCAATTTTTCACAGAAAACGCAACAACCCTTCACGACTTTCTCCAAAAGGTTCCGGGAGAGGCCGGTGCCCCGTTGGAGAAGGTAGCGGGTCTCTGCGTGGCATCTGTCCAACTCGGCCAGCAATGCTTAACAAACTTTGGTCTCGATGTCCTGCGCGATTCCTACCAAGCCCATCTCGCCCACCTCGGGCAACCTGTGCAAATTGACGGTCGCCAGGGAATAATTGTAGGCGTCAGGGCAGACGGGAACCTTTGCGTAAGGTTTATGTCTGAGGGTAGAGATCTGGACTTAAGTTCTGAAGAAGAAATCTACCTTCAGCCAGGTACAATGTCCCTGGGATATTGTTAACATTTGTATTGAAAAATACATAGGTTGAGGGCGCAGCTCGCCAATTAGCCCGTTTACCAGTCTGTTTATTGGTCAATTTTTAAGATGGAGCCGGAAATGACTCGACAGAATGATGTGATGCGCCAGATCCAAACCCCTAGTGCCCCCCAAAAGAAGAATCGGTTATTGGTCCAGCGGCTGGGCTTGGGACTTGGCTCCTTCGGTCTGTTGAGTACGACGGTGAACCAGGCCCAGGCTGTACAGGCCCCGATCGTGATCCAAGAGGCGACGCCCGCGAGCACCGAAGCCCAGGCGGCCTCAGGGAATCTGCCGACTGCGATCGCCGCCCCTGAAAGTTTTGCCCCGGAGAATACGCCCCAGGTGGCGATCACGCCTTCCCCGGAGGTGCCGATGGTGGAGATTGAAACCCGCCCGGCACCCCAGGCCGAGGCAGCGCCCCAGCCTGTGCTGATTGACAAGAGTCTACCGGCTGCCGAGGCCCCTGGGGACTACAGTGCTCCGGTGGAAATTGAAATTACCGAGCGTTCCTCGGGCTGCGAAGCCCAACTGAAGTGGGGCCAGTCCGTAGCCAGCAGTTTTTGCGGTACGGGTACGGCGGCCGTGGCACCTGTGAAAGGTGGAGCCGCCCCCAAGCCCGGCCAGCCCGGTGAAACCCCCGTTCTGCCCGTCCCTGAGGCCCCCAGTGAAACCGCAGCGGCCCCGGAAGCACCTGCCTACGCCGAGCCCGTGGCCCAGGCCCCCATCCGCCTCGGTCCGATCAACATCAGCAGTGCTGGCATCAGCCTTTCCGCACCAAGCAGCGTCAAGCCCTACTTCCCCGGCAAACTCCTGAGTCTCGCGAACCTGGCCAATCTGCCAAAACTGCAAATGGTTTTCCCAGTCGCGATTCCGGCGCCGATTACTTCCCTGTTCGGCTGGCGGATTCACCCGATCACCGGAGCGAGCCGGATGCATACGGGTACGGACATTGGGGCACCCATGGGCACGCCTATAATGGCAGCACTCTCTGGCCGCGTGATTTTGGCCGATATGATGGGTGGCTATGGATTGGCGGTGGCGATCGAGCATGACAATGGTGCCCGCCAGACCCTCTACGCCCACATGTCAGAATTGTTTGTCAAACCAGGGGATGTCGTGAACCAGGGCGCCGTGATTGGCCGCGTCGGCAGCACGGGAGCCTCCACCGGACCCCACCTGCACTTTGAGCTGCGCCAGATGACCACCGACGGAACATGGGTAGCCCAGGATGCGGGGACTCAGTTAGAGACATCCTTAGCGAGTTTGACCCAGTCCCTACAGGTGGCCCATAAATTGCAGCCTGGGATGACAAAGACAGCGGTGAAGCCAACATTAACGCAGCCGATCGCCCCGATGAAGGTCGGTCTGTAATCGGTTTAGATCACCCCAGCCAATCGATCCCATACCCGATCGACCAATTCCAAATCATCACTGTCAAACCACTCGATCGAATCATCCGATCGAAACCAATTGCGCTGGCGTTTGGCAAATTGGCGGGTGTGGAGGGCTGTCAGGCGGGTGGCTTCGGGCAGACCGATTTCGCCCCGCAGGTATTGCCGCACTTCCGCGTAGCCCAGGGTATTCAGCAGGGGCAGATCGTCGCCGTAGCGATCGACCAGTTCCTTCACCTCGGTGACAAACCCCTGTTCCATCATCTGTTCTGCCCGGCGGAAGATGCGATCGCCCTGGCGATCGGAGGCGAGTCCAATGTTTATCACCTTATAGTCCGGCGGATCTTCCCCCTGCTGGGCGGTGATCGGTTTGCCTGTGACATAAAACACCTCCAGGGCTCGAAGGGTTCTGACTGGATCATTGGGGTGAATCCGACCTGCGGCCTCGGGGTCCACCTGGCTTAGTATGGCGTGGCATTGGGCTTGGCCCAGGGATTCAAGCTGCGATCGCAAGCCATACTGCGGGGCCACGGGCGGAATCTTCATGCCTCGGATCACCGATCGAATATAGAGGCCCGTGCCGCCGACGAGTAAGGGCATCACCCCATCCCGATGGCAGGTTCCAATCAATTCCCTGGCCTGGGCTTGATACTCGGCCACCGTCAAAACCCTACGCGGATCGCAGATATCCACCAAGGCATGGGGCACTTCCGCCAATTCAAAACTGCTCGGTTTTGCCGTTCCGATGGTAAACTCTCGATACACCTGCCGCGAATCCGCGCTCAGAATCAGGGATTGCCTGCCAGTAGCCGCTTCCAGTCGTTTCGCTAGCTTGATCGCCAAACCCGTCTTACCTGTTGCCGTCGCGCCGCAAATTACGAGTAGAATAGGTACAGACGAACTAAGCACAATATTGCCTCGGGCGGTTTTAAAGGAGATCGCCTGCTTCCAGATTATCTTGTTTCTAGGCTCGGTGGCCTGGGTGGGTGTTTTGGCAGGTGCGATCGGCCTTTGAATATGCATTTATAGGCATCAGGAAAAGCCTGTAACCCTTTTGTGTTATAATTTTGGAAAGATTTGTTATATTAAATCCGCCTCATAGCTTTTGGTCAACCTACAGCTTTTAGTCCAAGTTAAGGAGTTCGTATCCTATGTCCAATGATTACGGCGCGCAGCAGATTCAGGTCCTTGAAGGCCTCGAAGCCGTGCGAAAGCGGCCAGGGATGTACATCGGCAGCACGGGTCCCAAGGGCCTGCATCACCTGGTCTATGAGGTGGTGGATAACTCTGTGGATGAGGCGCTCGCCGGGCATTGCAAGTCGATTCAGATTGTCATCCATGAGGATGGTTCCCTGAGTGTCACCGATGATGGTCGGGGGATTCCGACGGACATTCACCCCAAGACCAAAATGTCGGCCCTGGAAACGGTGATGACGATTCTCCATGCCGGGGGTAAGTTTGGTGGCGGTGGCTATAAGGTGTCGGGCGGTCTCCACGGGGTGGGGATTTCTGTGGTCAATGCGCTCTCGGAATGGGTGGATGTGACGGTCTGGCGCAATAAAAAGGCCCACGAGCAGCGCTACGAGCGGGGGGTGACCCAGGGTGAACTGGTGGCCAAGCCGGAGAAGGGCGATCGCACCGGGACGCGCGTGCGGTTTATGCCCGACGCGACGATCTTTACGGAGACGACGGAGTTTGAATATTCGATTCTGTCGGGGCGCTTCCGGGAACTGGCCTTTTTGAATGGGGGCGTGGAGATTAGCTTTACGGACCTGCGGGAGTCGGCCCAGAAGGATGGGGAACCGCGTAAGGAGGTCTACTTCTACGAGGGTGGGATTAAAGAGTACGTCGGCTACATGAACAAGGATAAGCAGCCGATCCATGAGGACATTATCTTTGTCAGCGGCGAGAAGGCTGGGGTCCAGATGGAGATCGCCCTGCAATGGTGCGTGGACTCCTACAGCGACAACATCCTGGGTTTTGCCAACAATATTCGGACGATCGATGGGGGCACCCACCTAGAGGGCCTCAAGGCGGTGCTCACCCGCACGCTCAACAACTTCGCCCGCAAGCGCGGCAAGCTCAAGGAAGGCACGCCCAACCTGGCCGGGGAAAACGTCCGGGAGGGTTTGACCGCTGTGATTTCGGTGAAGGTGCGGATCCGGAGTTTGAGGGTCAGACGAAGACGAAGTT
>JAAUSA010000232.1 GCA_012031975.1 Alkalinema sp. RU_4_3
AGCACAACTTTAAATCAGTTCCCTAGACTTTCTCATTTATATGTCAGCCTCCTTTCAGGGCATTGGCGGCCTAAAAATTCCCTAGATTTTCCCATTTGTATGTGAACCTCCACCTAATAGCTTTTCGAGTCTAGGAAAAATCTATCATGCCTACGCAACCCCCAGCCCCTTCACGAATCTTAATTAAGGCAGTTCACCACTTAATTGAGGAACAGACAGCCCACAGTCCTAGTCGTATCGCGATCGAATTTGAGTCAGATCATTTGACCTACGGCCAGCTCAACGATCGCGCCAATCAGTTAGCCCACCATTTGCAAGACCTTGGAGTCGGGCCTGGCGTCTTGGTTAGTATTTGTGTTGAGCGATCTCTTGAGATGTTTGTGGTATTGCTGGGGGTTTTGAAGAGTGGGGGGACTTACATTCCCCTCGATCCGGCTATCCGCATGATCGTCTGGAATTTATGATCAAGGATTCAGGGTCGTCTGTTTTGATCACCCAGGGCGAATTGGATACAGCCCTCGATACTGGTGAGTTACAACGGGTCTATCTCGATCAAGATGCAGATATCATTGCGCGATGCAGCTCCGAAAATCCAACCCTAGAGCTGATGGCAGATGATTTAGCCTATATCATCTACACCTCCGGCTCCACTGGCCAACCCAAGGGGGTACAGATCAAACATAGCGCCCTAGTCAACCTCCTGCAATCAATGCAGCGTGAACCCGGCATCCATAAAACCGATACCCTATTGGCCCTCACGACCATTTCCTTCGATCTGGCTGTACCAGACTTGTATTTACCCCTAATTGTAGGGGCTAAAATTCACTTGATTTCCCGTGCCGTCGCCACCGACCCAGCCAAACTCCAAGCAGTCCTGTCCAATCCCACCATCACCTTTGTCCAGGCAACCCCCACCACCTGGCGCATGGTTCTGGCCGTCGGCTGGCAAGGCAATCCCAATCTGAAAATTCTCTGTGGCGGCGAAGCCCTCAACCGAGCCCTGGCCAATCAGCTCCTCGATCGCGCCTCATCCCTCTGGAATATGTATGGCCCCACGGAGACAACCGTCTGGTCCATGGTTTGCCAAATCCACCCAGACCAAGAGACTGTGCCCCTGGGACATCCGATCGCTAACACTCAAATCTATCTAATTGATTCTCAATCCCATGATGGATGTTTAACAGCCGCTCCAGCAGGCGCCACCGGAGAAATTTACATTGGCGGAGCAGGGGTCGCCCTGGGCTATCTCAATCGGACTGAACTCAATCAGGAGAAGTTTATTGCCGATCCATTCCAGCCCGGCAGTGGTGCTAAACTCTATCGCACAGGTGATCTAGCCAGATATTTGCCCAATGGAGAGATGGAAATGATTGGGCGGGCCGATAACCAAGTCAAGGTACGCGGCCATCGCATTGAACTGGGAGAAATTGAAGCCATCCTATCGGAGCATCCAGATATTCAGGAAGGGGCTGTGACTGCCCCTGAAGACAGCATTACAGGGGCCAGACGCCTAGCAGCCTATGTGGTACCCAAGGCCCATGCCGACCTCACCACTGTCCAACTCCAAAACTGGCTCCGGGCAAAACTCCCCCGCCATATGCTGCCCAGCAGTGTCATGTTTATGGCAGCATTGCCCCACACCCCCAATCGCAAAATCGATCGCCGCGCCCTGCCGAAGCCCATCGTCGATCTCCAAGAGGAAATGGTTGCCCCCGCTACGCTCCTAGAAGCTCAGCTCGTGCAGATATGGTCCGAGGTTTTGGGTATGGAGGTAGGTGTCTTGCAGAATTTTTACGAGTATGGGGGCGACTCCCTACGCACGGCATTGCTGATTAATCGTTTGCAGGAGCGCTTCCACATCCAGGTGCCCCTAGAATGCCTGTTCAAAGCCCCGACCGTTCGGGATTTTGCACCCCTTCTCCAACAACTCAAAACCTGCGGCTCCGTCATGGCCTTTCAAATCACCCCGCAGCAGCTCCTGGCCGAAGCTGAGCTACCAGGAGAGATCTACCCAACCACAGCGGCAAAAAACAATCGCCATCGCTTGTTTCTCACCGGAGCAACGGGCTTCATTGGGGCATTTTTACTGCAAGAGCTCCTGATCAAACAACCCAACGCGACCATCTATTGTTTGGTTCGGGCCAAGACTGTTGGAGAAGCGATCGATCGCCTGCGATCTGTGATGAAAGGCTATGAAATTTGGGAGGATGGCTTTGGTGAACGCATTATCCCAGTCCTGGGAGATTTGGAACAACCACGGTTTGGCCTAGAAGCACAGCAGTTCTTGAAACTCGCGAACCAGATCGATGTCATCTACCACAGTGGTGCCTACGTCAACTTGGTCTATCCCTATTCCGCCCTGCGCGCCGCCAACGTGGGTGGAACCTTAGAAGTACTGCGGCTCGCGACAATCAGCCACACCATCCCCTTGCATTACATCTCCACCATTGATGTCTTCCATGCCCAGCAATACAATGGAAGTGAGCCGATCCTAGAGTCCGATCAACTGCTAAGTGCCCAGGGCTATTATGAAGGGTATGCTCAGACCAAGTGGGTGGCCGAAAAGCTAGTCATGGCAGCCCGCGATCGCGGACTTCCCACCGTGATCTATCGACTGGGCATGATCACAGGCCACAGTAAAAACGGTGGCTCCCAACTGGGCAATCTGATCTGCCGCATGATCAAAGGTTTCATCCAAATGGGCAGCGCCCCTGATCTGGAAATGGGCATGGTGCTAGCTCCCGTGGACTATGTTGTAGAGGCGATCGCGCCCTATCCTACAATCCCAACGTCATCGGCCAGAGCCTCCATATTGTCAGCCCCCATCGACTAAAGTTCAAACAGTTTATCGCCGATATCAACAACAATGGCCACCAGGTCAAGCTCATTCCCCATGCCGCCTGGTACAACCAGCTTAAACAGCAATCGGACAATGCCTTGATTCCCATCGCATCGATGTTTGCGCGTAGCGATCGCTACGGCGGCACTCCGATCGAAACAGGTACATTTGTTGCCCAAACCCACGATACAATAGTAGTAGACCAGCATCTGAGAGGTACTAACATCGCATGCCCTATCCTCAACCAAGCCACAATTCAGGCATACATCCAATACTTTAATCGTCAGAGCTTTCTGCCATGTTCTACCGTCTCAGCACCTGTAATAGTCTAGAGCAACAATAGAGCCCACTCCATAGGATTTCGCTGGCCTTCAGTTCTTCTGCCATTTCTATAGATTCTATGCAGACAAATACTTCTAGGCAATCCCTCACAACTAAGCCCCACCTCAACAGGAGTTTAAACTTTCTAGAAACGGCTGGATTTTCCTTGGCTGGCCCGCCTGGATGGACTGGATTGGTGCCTGCAATGCAGTCTGCGATCAACTTTCAGTCCTTCCTTGTCTGGCTCCCCGCGACGTTGATTGGGATATTCATCAACTACCAGGTGAAGCATTTAGGCATCAAGCAACCCGATGTTGCAGGAGGCACCCCTAACTATGTGGCTCGATTGTACGAAAAATATCCAGTTATTGCTAAATATGCAGCAATTGGGTACCTACTCAATTGGGTCACAGGCATCCCAATTAACGCCATTATCTTGACGGAAATGGTTAACGCCAATCTCCAACCTTTTGGCGTAGAATTTCCGACATTACTAGCAAGATTTTTCTTCATGCTACTGCCTTTTATCGTTGCGATGACGGGCACAAGGGCATTAGCGACTCTCCTCAACTGTTTCATTGTCCCTGCGATTGGATTACTGATTGCCTTCAGCTTGCAAGGTATAGGATGGCTCCTGTTATCGCCTGATAGCCCTGGATTCTTTCCCCAGGACTGGCATTGGGGTGCCATGAATTGGGTGGACTGGTGTAAATGGTTCTTTTTCGCCACTTTTGTCACCTATAGCAGTGAAACAGCGGCCTCTTTTGTTGCAGATAGTCGTTACCCCAGTTCTACCCTCAAGCTGTTAGATATTGCGGCCTGGACAGGCGCGCTGATCTTTTGCGGTGGAAGTTGGGTGGTTCTTCGTCTTGCACCGGATCAGATGGATGATGTCTTTCTATATCTTGTGGCAGTTGCAAAGCCGTTCTGGGGAGAATCAGCCTCCCTACTCATGACAATTTTAATTGCTTCCTCCTGTCTATTAACGATGGCCACTGCTATTTGCAATTGCCCCAGGATTCTATACCAATTGTCTCGCGATCGCTATCTTGCCGATGTTTGCGGTGTTGTCTCCAACCGTGGCATCTTCGGTCCAGCCCTGGTCGCAACCTTTGGCCTAGCTATGGTGGGACTCGCCTGGGCCAATGTGCCGCAGCTAGTGGCGGTGGGCAATGTCGGCTGGTTCGTATCGTTTACCCTCATGCAACTAGCATTGTGGAGACGGCGTAATGCCACCAATCCTTTCCTTCCCCATGTCGCGTTAGGAGTTTTTCTCGCCCAGGTCGTGATCCTCGTGGTCGGAGGTATTGCTTGGGGATGGAAGAATTTTTTGATCGGGTTGTGCGGACCGTTTTTGATTATTCTACTTGATGCGATCGTCGCGCAAATGCCATGGGCACCCCTACGAGCAACCTGGTGGGAAGGCATCTATCAAAGAGAGGATCGGTTCTATCGAGCCAACAACCAGTTGATGATTCAAGTACTCACCCTAGTCACGTTAGTCTGTGGGGCATTATTTACAGGCTGGAGATTTCGATCGGCACTATCCATCTCAGCCGCCACTGAAGACAATAATTTACTGGCGATCGTCCTATTAATAATTGCCTTTGTCGGTGTGGCGATCGCCTGCTGGACCACCCTTCCCAACCTAATTCTCCTAGAAGAAGCTCACCAGAGGGCAGAAAAGCTCAACCAGGAACTAGAAGAAAGGGTTGCCATTCGCACCGCTGAATTGCAGAAGGCGATCGTACTCGCCAATCAGGCCAATCAAGCCAAAAGTAATTTTCTAGCCAACATGAGCCACGAACTACGCACACCCCTAAACGGTATTCTAGGCTATGCGCAGATTCTGCAAATATCATCGGCGATCACAGGCAAAGACAAACGACGCATTGAAGTGATCGAGCATTGTGGATCGCACCTCCTTGAACTGATCAACGATGTACTAGACATCGCCAAAATAGAAGCAGATCATCTCGATTTAAGGCCCGAACCCACAGAACTCAATGCCCTCCTCCAGGAAGTTATCGACATCTGCCGATTGCGCGCCGAGCAAAAGGGTTTGAACTTTCACTACCAATCCTCCCAGCAACTGCCTAGCTTGCTATTAATCGATCAAAAACGACTGCGGCAGGTCCTGATCAACCTAATCAGCAATGCGATTAAGTTCACCCATAGCGGTACCGTATGCTTAGCCGTCCATGGTCACCTTCCATCAACAGATTCAGACAGTTGCTGCCACCTAAAGTTCCGGGTCGAGGATACTGGCGTCGGGATCAGCGAGGCAGATTTACAGAAAGTCTTCGTCCCTTTTCAGCAGGTCGGCGACACCAAGATGGTCTCCGAAGGCACGGGACTCGGACTCTCCATCAGCCAGGCAATTGTCGTCGCCATGGGCGGAAGAATCCAAGCCAGTAGCCAGGTCGGCAAAGGTAGTGTATTTGAATTTTCGATCGACTGTCCCCGACATCAGATCTGACAGCGTTTCAACGGGGTGCGATCGACCAAATGACTCTCTAAAATATCGCCCGCATCACTGGGCGCCAAACGCCCATAGGTATAGCGCTCGGGAAACAGCCACCGTCGCAGTTTTACCTGCACCTTGGTCGGGAGCCAATTGAGCCAGCGCCGTTTGGGACGGTACACCATGGCTACGGCTCCTGATTCGCAGCGATCTAGGCAGCCCGATCGACGCACCGATACCCTGCCGCTCACCCCCTGCCGCTCAATCTCAGCGCAAAACGCCTCATACAGCTCCATTCCCCCCGCATTGCAGCAGCAACCCTCTGGATCGTTGGGCGATCGGCGTTTTGTGCAGACAAATACACGGTATTGGGGGGCTGCCATAGGATTCAATTTAGGTATGATGGTATGAGGTACGATCGACATCTTATCTTATCTTGACAAATTAGTTCCGCACAGTCCATATTTTACGTGAATTTGGCTAGGTAGAATTAGCTGTGCTGGCGCTTCATCACAATTTTACCCGCGTTGATGGGGCTTGTTCCCGTGAAAATACTTGGCATTGAGCATCCGCATCATCAATTTTTCATTTACTCCAGTGTTGATCTTCCTAGCCGTAGCCAGGGCTGTGAATCGGTACATATACTCTAGGCTATGGCCGATCGTTCTAGCCAGAATAAGAAGCATGACAGCCTAATCTGAGTTCACCTTCATGATTGTATTGAACACTGTATGGGTCCGTGATCGATCAGTTTTTGTGGAGCCTTGAGTAAGCTACATCAGTTCCGTCATCAGTTCCGTTTATTCGTCTGCTTCAGGCTTTGAGTAGACCCATTTGATTGTTACCTGAAGATCTTCAGGTGCCGATTGATTGTTCGAACGGTACGCTTTGTTGTGATGAATTTGTGGTTGCGTTCCTATTCTCTCAAGTAAATACTTTCAACATCCCATGACTAATACCGTAGGTAGCCGACCCGTCTTGAATTTGTTTCGGATCAATGTCGGCAGAAATGCTCAGCCGCTGCTCGTCGATCTTGATGGGGATGGAATTTTAGATGCATTGGTTGCTGATACGACATCAGGGCAAATAAGGTGGAACTATTACAATGCTGCTGTCCAAGGCCAAGTCAGTACTTTTTCAAATTTTAATCATGCCACCAGTCTGATATTTGCTGATGTCGATGGCGATGGCGATGCGGATGCAATCGGGGTTGCCGCCAATGGCAGTTTGTTGTACTACCGTAAGGATGGGCCGGGGCAATTTACATCCCTCACTGACAATTCCAATCCTTTCAGAAATCTCTCGGTGAGCGCAGGCTCACAGTTGACCTTTGTGAATGGACACTTGATTGCTACGAATGTCAGTGGGACAATGCAACAGTTTTCCCTTCAGTGGGGGGCTTGGGGGCAAAGAACATGGCAGGCGAGGGGCAGTTTTGATTTTACAGGTATTGATCTAGGACCTAATGCTCGTCCTACCTTCACGGATTTTGACGGTGATGGCGATTTGGACATCGTAGTGGGCGGTGCCGATGGCAAGATCCGTTATTACGAAAGCTTTCGCGGTAAATTTTACCAGCAGGCCGAGAAATACAATCCATTTCAGAAAATTAATAATAGCAATCGATCGAATGCCAGTCCAACGATCGTCGATATTGACGGCAATGGCACCCTAGATTTAATTGTTGGCAAAGGCGATGGCACGATCGAGCAACATCGTGACATGGTCGCTCAGTTTTATCGTCCCGTCCGGAAAGCAGCGATCTTTGAAACACCTCGATTTGTGCTGGCTGATTTCGCTGTCAAAGCCAATCGGTGGCTCAATTTTGGCAGCTTCCCCCGGCAACTGGCGGATGTGAATGGGGATGGCTATGCTGATATTGTTGGATTTGGGGATCTGTGGTAGCGGTGGCACTGGGCCGAGGGGATGGCACCTTTGGCACCCCCTTTAATGCCATCACTGGTTTACCCCTGGAGCGGGGGGCTGGAATAGTTTGAGCGCAA
>JAAUSA010000233.1 GCA_012031975.1 Alkalinema sp. RU_4_3
GGTTGGGGGCGGCTCGGCGCTAGGCTCCTGAGGCATCCTGCTGCTGATAGAGACAGTAATACAAACCACGCTTTTCCATCAGTTCATCATGGGTACCTTGCTCCGCCACACGACCGCGATCCATCATCAAAATCAAATCCGCCGTCCGAATTGTGGCCAGCCGATGGGTGATAAACAAAGCTGTCCGCCCGGCAAAGGCTTCCTGCAAATTCAGACAAACCTGCCGCTCCGTGTTGTAATCCAGCGCACTGGTAGCTTCATCTAAAATCAGCATCCGGGGTTTTTGTAAAACACTGCGGGCGATCGCCAATCGCTGACGCTGCCCCCCCGAAAGGGCCGATCCCCGTTCGCCAACCCGCGTATTATAGCCCTGGGGCAGCTCCATAATAAAATCATGGGCATGGGCTACTTTGGCAGCGTGGATAATTTCTTCGATCGTAGCATCCGGATTCGTCAGGGCAATATTTTCCTGCACCGTTGTGTCAAACAACAGCGTATCTTGCAAAACCATACCAATCTGGCGGCGCAGGGAATAGAGTTCGACTTTATGGATGTCGTAGCCATCGATCATGATCCGACCCGCCTCCGGGTCATACAAACGCGGCAGGAGTTTCGTCAATGTACTTTTCCCGGCACCACTCTGGCCAACGATCCCGACGAAGGCACCCGCTTTAATTTTAACGCTGACTTCGTTGAGCTGGGGATTTGGGCTCTGGGCAAATCGGAAGGTGACGCGATCGTACTTGATCGATCCCTCAATATCGGGCATGGGGATATTGGTGCGATCGTTTTCATCAGCTTCCTGGGGCGTATCCAAAATATCACTCAGTCGTTCCAGCGATAGTGCTGTCTCTTGGAAGTTTTGCCAGAGCTGAATTAGACGTAACAAGGGACTGGTCGTATAGCCTGCAATAATCCGAAAGGCAATGAGCTGACCCAGCGTAATCTGGTTATTCAACACCAAATAGGCCCCCACCCATAGGAGCAGAAGCGTTGAGAGTTGGTTGAGGAACTTACTAATCGAACCCGCCAGGGTTGAGGTTTGCACTGATTTGAAACCAGCGGCCACATAGCGCGCATAGCGATCTTGCCAGTTCCAGCGTGACGGCAGCTCAATACTCTGGGCCTTAACAGTTTGAATCCCAGAAATCACTTCAACAAAGTACGACTGAGCATGGGCATTGCGCTCCGCCTTCACCCGCGTCTGCTGCCGCATAATCGGCGCAAACATCAACGTAATCAATGCAAACAATGGCACCGTCGCCAGGGCCACCACCGTTAGCAGAGGGCTATACCAAAGCATCACGCCGATATAGATGACGGAGAAGACTGCATCTAAAACCACCGTCAGAGCGGTCCCGGTCAGAAACTGGCGAATATTTTCCAGCTCATTCACACGGGTAGAAAGCTCACCGACGGGCCGCTTTTCAAAATAGCGCAGGGGCAATCGCAGCAGTGATCGATCACCTCAACTCCCAGCCGCATATCAATCCGGTTGGTGGTATCCACGAATAAATTAGTCCGCAAGGCGCCCAAAATCGACTCGACGATCGCCGTCCCAATCAGCAGGCTCCCCAGCACATTCAGCGTCACAGGTGAGTTTTGAATAATCACCTTATCAATAATTAGTTGGGTAATCAGGGGATTCGCCAACCCAAAGAGCTGCACAAAAAATGAAGCCACTAATACTTCAAACAGAACTCTTTTATGGCGACTGATCGCCGGGACAAACCAGCTCAGTCCAAAGTTCTTGCGCGCTGTATCAGGCGTCTTTTCCAGGAGCAGAACTTCACCTTCATTGCCCCAGATTTCGGCAAACACCTGGGGCCTAAAGGATTTGATCCCCACTTCAGGAATACCGAGCACGATCGCACTTTCACTGGTCCTATACAGAATGGCAAACCCCTCCTGCCAGCGGAGCAGCGACGGCGTCTGCAACCGGGTGATCGATTCCGCCGGAACCATGACAAGCTGGGGCTTGAGGGCCATCAGGTCGGCGATCGCACCCCCTAGCTGCAAGGACAAGGTACCCAGTCGGCGGTGATGATCTTCGATCGTGCGGCGCAGGACATCTTTACGAAAGGGAATGCTCCAATATTGGCTGAGCATTTCAAAACAGGCTAAGTAGCTGCCTACGGGACCTTGGGCGCGCACAACGGGCAATCCTTGCAGGGAAACAGGAGCAGATTGGATGGGGGGCTGTTCTGGCGCGTAGGGAATTGCTGGAACGATCGCATCGGCGATCAACGGAATCTCCCCTGCCTCTAGGGACTGCGCGGGATTAAGAAACGGCGGGATTCCAATCAGTCGAGCACTGTCGCCCTTGACCTGAAGCCAGCCTTTGGGAAAGGTCGGATCAATGCGATCGCCAATGGACAGAACCTGTTCCGCATCAAAAATCTGCGAGACGCTCCCACTGCTCAAGAGCCAAATTAAATTAGGGTCTAGATCCTTCAGCGAGGTTTTGCCCTGGGGGATGGAGAGGGCGATCGCTTGGGGCAATAGCTGCACGGTCAAGGTTTTCAGATCGACTTCGCCCCAGGCTAAACGCTCGGTTTCACAATGGAGCAGATCGAACAGTTCCGCCGGGTTGACTTGCCGCTGTAGCGCCTCAGCAAAGGGTCGCGATTCCCGTAGAATGGCTCTAAACCTCGCCTCAGGAATCACAATGCAGGTGGATTCGGTGGAGGCGATCGCCGTTTCGCAAGCCAATTGGCGCTGGAGGCTGGTCCAACCCAAAATAGAGCCTGGCCCTAACATGCCTAAACTCTCTGGCACAGGGGTTCCGGGCCGATGTCCGACGAGTCTTGCTTTGCCTTCATAGAGCACTACCACTTGAGTGGGCATGCCCTGGCTGGTAATCATCGCCTGCCCCATCCGATAGCGCAGCAGTTTCACCTCGCCGCAGAGACGATTGAGCTGGGCCTCAGACAGGAGATTGAAGGGGGCTGTCTGGGCAAGAACCGATTGGGTATGGGCGAGGGAAACCTGCGTCATGGGAGCTTTATTTCAGGAGTAGGGTTTTAATACCAAATCAACCGATCGTTGCGACAATGATCTGCTAAATCCCCCAATTCTGGGGGACTTTGGAGTTGGCTATGCGTTCTGTGACTACTTCCTGTAGCCAGGTTTGAAATAAATGATCCATAATTTTCTGCTGGGCTTCTTCGTCAAACTGGGCATCAATAAATTCCTCCAACCGCAATATCACAGACCAATCCCCCACTTTGATCGGCGGCAGGACTTGACCGGGTTTTGCAGTTTTCAAGCGGGCGGCGAGGGTTGGATGGGGCTGACTAATGGGCGTCGGACCGATTAAACCACCGCTTTGGGCTTCAGATCCCTGGGAATATTCCTGGGCCGCCTCGGCAAAGGTTTGTTCCCCGGATTGAATCCGGAAGAAGATTTCCTGGGCCATGGCGAAGTCCTGAAGGCGTAGGAGGGAATAGGTGATCTGATCCAATTGGGGCTTTAGGGTCAGAAAGTGGGATTCGAGGCGGTGGCCCCAGGTTTGTTGCTTGAAGCGATCGAGCCGGAGATTGCGTTCTATCTGCTGTTGGATTTGGGCAAGGTTGAAGCCTGGATGCTTTTTGGCCGCTTCAAGTTCGGCAGGGGAGGTGATGCCCTGGGAGAGGTAGAATTGCTGCAAGGCGGCTTCAATGGCCTGGGGATCGCAATGTATAGAGGCGATCGCTTGATCAACAATCATTTCCTGCAACAGTTTTGGCAATAAACCATATTGCTTCAGCAATTCTGTCAGGACCGGGGCAGTCATTTCTCCTTGACACAACTGCTCGACAGGAGAGGAATCCGAGGATTCGGGGATATCGGCGTGATCGATTGTCAGGCCAGCGCTCAGCATTGCAGAAACCATTCATTAGAGACGTTACTTAGCGATCGCGTTTTCCAAAGATACTAGAAAACTCCGAGAGATCACAGAGAATTCAATCATTCCAAGCTCAAGCCCTCGAAGTTTTCCAGCTTTTCCGATGGAATTAGACAGCGGCCAATTCGCGGGTTTCGGCTTCTAGGGTTGCTTCGCTGTCGGTGGCCTGGGATTCCATGGCTTCACCTTCGGGCAGTTCCACGTTGACGGAGGCGGTGGGTGCGTTGACGAGGAACTGGATCCCGGCGGCAACTTCGCGGTAGGGGCGATTTTGCAGGTAGCCGAGCAGGGCTTCGCGTTGTTGCTCGGAAATCAGATAAACGGTGCGTTCTACCTTAGACATATCTTTGTTACCTATTCCTTGGAAATTTGGGCTTTAGCGAAACAGTGGATTTGCTATCGAAGAACTTAGGGTGCGATCGCAGCAACTGCGTGAACCACTTAAGTACTTTACTCTAGCTCCCCTATGATTGACCGCTAAGGTAGAGAATCTCTCAGTATTTGCACTGAAAATCTACTACTTAACGATTTGTATCTTCTTTATTTTTACGGTTTTTCTCCTGGGTTTTACGGGCATCCATGGGTTATTGGGTATTTTTTGGGATTTTTGGGCGATCGTCCATGATTTTAGCGGCTGTTGCCGATCAGGATGAAGGGTGCCCAGTAGTAGGGGTGGGTGTAGCCGGGGGCGATCGGATGTTTGGTGGTTTTGAGTTCAGTGTCTTCGAGGCCTTTGAAGCGGGGGAGGGATTTGATGGCCTGGGTTTGGCTGGGGGTGTCTTTGATGTTGAGGAGGGCGAGTTGGGCGAGTTGGAGGGCTTCGGTTTTGGATTTGCCTTCTGATAGGTGGCGGTAGAGGTGTTGCATCAAGATGGCTGTGCTGGCGTCATCGACGGACCAGAGGGAGGCGATCACGCTTTTGGCTCCTTTGCTGAGGAAGTAGGAGCTGATGCCGGGAATTTCGATGCCTTCTTGTTCTGCGTTGCCGAGGGCGGTCTGGCAGGCGGAGAGAACGACGAGATCGAGGGCGGTGAAGTTAAAGGTTTCGATATCGTCGATCGGGAGTTCTTCACCATTGCCGAGGAGGAGGACTGATCCCTTGATTTTGGTGGGGTCAAATTTGCCGTGGGTGGCGATGTGGAGGATTTTAATGTCTTGCTTGATGAGGTTTTTGAAGTTGCTGCGGGTGAAGTCGCGATCGAGGAGGATTTGGCCGGGGTAGATGCCTGTGTTTTGGACAATGCTGGCGAGTTCGGGTTTGACGGCGGGGAGGGCGCGATAGTTACCGGAGCCTTGGGATGCGCCCAGGGCTAGGACTTTGGTGTTGGATATGTTGTTGAATTGGCTGGGTTGGGTGTCGGTGCTTTCGAGCGAGAGGATGGTGGAGATGGGGTAGCGTTGGATTAGGTATTGTTGGCCGTCGTGGAGGACGCCCATGGGGAGGTAGCGGGTGACGCGATCGAGGGCGAAGATGAGTTTGGGTGGGGTTTTGCTGGCTTTGAGTTGGGGTTCGATCGGGCGGATTAGCCAGTTGTAGAGTTGCTGGCTGGTGGCTTGGAGGGTTTTGAGGTCGGAGGTGGGGCTTTCGAGCAGTTTGCGGAGGTCGAGTACTGTTTTACCAAGGGTGAGGCGATCGATGTTTGTTTCGTAGCGGGTGATGAGGCCGCCTTCGGAGATGACGAGTATCCAGATTTTGCTGTCGAGGACGACGGGGAGGATGACGAGGCTGCCGGGTTGGGCGGTGATCAGGTGGTTGGCGGCGGTGGTCAATTTATTGCCGGGGCGGAGGCAGTCTTCGGCTTTGTCGGTTTGGCAGCGGCGATCGACTTCTGCTCCGAGGGTTGCGAGAAATTGATTCAGGTTTTTGATTAGCTGGGTGTCTTCTTGATTGAGGCGATCGCATTCTGGGTTATTGATTTTACCTTGGCATCCATCAAGTTTTTGGCGGAAGGCGATCAGGCTGCCGTGTTGGTTGGCGATTTTCTCTACTCACGAGCCTTTCAGATGATGGTGTCCGTGGGTTCGATGCGTGTGCTGGAGGTCTTGGCCGATGCCACGAACGTCATCGCCGAAGGTGAGGTATTGCAGCTCATCAACATGCACGACCCGGACACGGCCGTGGACGACTACCTGCGCGTCATCCGCTACAAAACAGCCAAGCTGTTCGAAGCGAGCGCTCGTTTGGGCGCGGTGATCGCCCAATCACCCCAGCAATTGGAAGAGGCCTGCGCCGACTATGGACGCTCGCTCGGTACGGCCTTTCAACTCGTCGACGACTTGCTGGACTATGAGGGCGACCCGCATCAACTCGGCAAGAACGTCGGCGACGACTTCAGGGACGGCAAGATCACCCTGCCCGTGGTCCTCGCCTTCGAGCGCGGCGACGACACCGAGAAGAAATTCTGGCAGCGCACCCTCGAGGACGGCGAGCAGGCGCCGGAGGATTTTTCCCGCGCCCTCGCCCTGATGCAGCGCCACGGCACGCTCAGCGACAGCATGACCCGCGCCACCGACTACGCCGAGCGCGCCAGAACAGCCCTCCAGCCCTTCCCCGAAACCCCCGCCAAGGCCGCCATGCTCGACCTCGTCGACTTCTGCATCGACCGCATTTTCTGAGTGGCGCGGCCACCTCGTTGACTTTGGGGCCGCTGGCGATGAACGTGCCCGGTTTCCCACGGCATGCCGGCAGAGTCTCAGGCAAGTTAATCATCTGGCGACGCCAGTTGCGCGTGGGAAAAGTTCGGTCTATAGACGGATCATCGGTCGCGGAGTGTAGCTCAGCCTGGTAGAGCACTGTCTTCGGGAGGCAGGGGTCGGTGGTTCGAATCCACTCACTCCGACCAATTTTCTTTGACGTGCCCTGTCACTCCCGGTCGTTTTGACATATCGAGCGAAGCTTGCGTGCTCCTGGTCGGCAAGCCGGGGATTCGGGATCGTGTCCGCTTCTCTATAGATTCCAGACATTGGCGAGAAGTCGGTTGCCGCCGGTCGTGTGCTGGTTGGCAGGAGGACAATGATGCACGGCCTCCGGGATCAGCCATAACGACCTCATCGAAGGCATTCAGCTCCTGTTTCTGCCCCGCTGCAGCTGAATCGAGGCGAGGCTTCGGACCCTGCGCCGCCTGATCGATGCCTCCGGGAGGCATTGAAAGTCGGGATGCGGCGTGCTCAAAGGAGCAGCCCCCTCGCCTTTTCAACGACTTGGTCCCCACCGCCCGTGCCCCTCATCCACCTCTTCGCCCTCCTCATCTCGCCCTTCGTCGGGAGTTTTCTGGGCGTGGTGATCGAGCGGCTGCCGGAGGGGCGGGCGGTGTTGTGGGATCGGTCGACCTGTGATCATTGCGGGCGTTTGCTGAAGCCCTGGTCGATGATCCCGCTGGCGAGCTACCTGCTGCAGCGCGGGCGGTGCCGGGAATGCGGGGAAAAAATCTCGGGGTTTTATCCGCTGGTCGAGGTTCTTGCCCTCGCGGTCGCGGCTTCGGCGGTGCTGCTGGTGCCGGGCTGGCCGCTCTGGGCGAGCCTGTATCTGGGGTGGAGTCTTCTCGTCCTGGCGTGGATCGATCTGCGCCACAAATTTCTGCCGGATGCGGTCAATCTGCCGCTGATCCCGGCGGGGCTGCTGGTCACCCTGCTGCTGGCGCCGAGCCTGCTGCCGGCGCATCTGCTCGGCGCGGTGCTCGGCTTTGGGACGCTCGCCGCCATTGCCTGGAGCTACCGG
>JAAUSA010000234.1 GCA_012031975.1 Alkalinema sp. RU_4_3
GCTATTTTTCCGCTTCTACCCAAGTGGTCCAAGCGGAACAGGAGTTAATCGATGCCCAGGAAAAATTAGGTCCCTCGAAACCCTTAATTCACAACTTCAACAGGAACAGCTAACCCTTACCCCGATCGAGGAAAACAGCGGCACAGCTAACCCCCAAAGCACCTTGATCGCCATAGCCAAAATCGATCGCGATCCCGATCAGTGCCGTCGCTGGTTTGACCCGGTGGCACAGGAAAAACTAACAGCAACGATCCAAGAGGTCGGATTTCGGGGGACACTTTGGGTCCGTCCGGGGACAAAAGGGCGCTATCAATTGATCGCCGGGGAACGACGATTGCGATCGGCCATCGCCGCAGGTTTGAAGGAAGTCCCGGTGGACATTCTTGAGGTCGATGACAATACAGCTCTCACGCTATCTCTGCTGGAAAATCTCCAGCGCGAAGACCTCAATCCTGTAGAAGAAACCGAAGGAATCTTGAAGTTGATATCCCGGCGGTTGAATCTGGAAGTTTCTGAAGTGACAAGTCTGCTCTACAAAATGAAAAATCACCAGCAGGGTGCGATCGCATCCGGTGCCTCCATTGCAGAACTCGCCTTTGAAGTCGAAGCTATTTTTAAAACCGTAGGTCGGATCAGCTGGCTCTCTTTTGTCACGACTCGCTTGCCCTTGCTGAACATCCCCGATAAAGTTCTTGAAGCTCTACGCCAAGGTCAGCTGGAATATACCAAGGCGCGAGTAATTGGCCGGGTGGCGGACCCTAAGGCACGCCAAATTTTACTTGATGAAACAATTTCTGAGAGCTTAAGTCTCTCGGAGATCCGCCTACGTGCGAGAAAACTCCTCCCTAACCCCGAGGAATCCCTCAAAGAACAGTTCCAAAGCGTCCTCAAACAAAAGACTAAAGCTTGGGAAAACCCGAAAAAAATGCAGAAGATCCAAATCCTTCTCAACCAACTAGAAACTCTCCTGACGGAGGAATAGAGTTTAGGAAAAACGTTTTTCCTAAACCATGCGATCGCCCCATTTCGACTCTTCCTCTTCCTCTTCTTTCTTTCTCTCAGATTTATGGTTAGTGATTGATGAAGTGGTGCAGGTTTTGCGGCATTTGCTGACCAGCTCAACCTGCCGCAAGGATGGCAAACTCCCAGCACTGCTGACACGATTACGGCAGTTGGTGCAGATCGCTCGTCGCGTGATCCCGCAGATTATCCCGTAGTCATTGCGACGCCAAGTCTCTCCACCGGGGCAAGTATTGAATGTGATTATTTCGATCGCGTCTTCGGCTTGTTCTACGGCGTTTCTTCCACGGATGCCGACATGGCCCAGGGACTCAGCCGGTTTAGATCAACGGTTCCCAGGGTTGTCTGGTGTGCGGAGACGGGCATTAATCTATCCACTGTCTCGAATTCTACCAATCCCCTAACCATCAAAATGGCACTCAAGCATCGCGGCGAGAAGTCCTGGCCCTAGAAACTTTGAAACCCCTGCGTTTAAAGGATCACCCCCTGTCTAGAAAATGAATTGGAGTTCATCATGACACGTCAGATCCTCAAATCCTTTGTCTCCTGTAGTTTTAGCCTTCGATCGCGCTAACAAAGTTATCCTTCAAGACCCTCAGCGCTTTTTGGTTCCGGAGCAGCTTCAGGAGTTGGTTGAGGTTTTGGTGGGTATTTTGGCTTGAGGTTGGGCGATCGCTCGGGGGGGCTACTGTGGTGTAGGATCTCTAATAACACCATACGATTGACTCACACTACGTCCATAGCATTAAAGGCAATTATCAGACAACTTAGGAAGTTGAGGGGCGATAAGGCTGCTATGATGATGAGTACAAGGGCTTTTGATGCTCAAGCTAAGACTAGTAGTGAGTCCTAAATGAGAACGATGAGACCCCTATGTCGTACAGTGACTTTAAGACGATCGATCAAATTATCAATATCCTAGGGGTCATGGTGTCGGATCATGCCCATTTGTTTGCGGCAGTGCCACCAGTAAAGCCATCGCCACAGCTATCTCAGCAACTGGAAGAATGTTTAGATTTGGCCACTAGTATCAGTACGGAAAAGGCTCGATCGGAACTGTTGATTACGCCGATTCTATTGGAAGTGCGTCGAGTTTTAAACTTTCAAATGGGTTTTTTCTCTGGGACGACTTTTAACGTCGAGTCTGATAAGGGGTTAGTTGGAGCCTGTGATTTTTTACTGACAGCTACGCCTAATCAGGCGTTTGTGACTGCACCTGTGATGACGATTGTGGAGGCTAAAGATGACAACTTGCGAGCTGCCTTAGCGCAGTGTATTGCTCAAATGATTGCGGCTCAATTGTTTAATCAGCGTCATCAATCAGATAATAAAGTAGTTTTAGGAGCTGTCTCAACTGGGACTAATTGGCGGTTTATGAGATGCAGGGGCAGTCTGTGGAAATCGATCGGACAGAATATTTAATTACGCAGCTTGACCAGATTTTGGGAATCTTGCTTAGTTCGTTTCAGGAATAGCGTTATTTTTTATGGTCGTGGAAAAGTAAAGCGATGCCGAAGAAGAAGCTCCCAACTGATGTGCCAGCGAGGAAAACACCTGACAAATGTTTGCGGTGTGCGGCTTTGTCGGCGGAACAGGCAAAGGCACTTCATGGTGGCCCTGATGGCTGTTGGGATAGTAAGGTTTGTCCCAGTCGGCGGTCCTATGTGCGAAACCGCGATCGCATCAACCAAAACCGCAGTCGCAAACGCCATGAGAAACTTCAAACCCTGACAGTCGATACAGCCAGTCTCCCTTCGACAACCTATGGGATTTTGATAGTCTACCGGGAACCTGGCGATAGTCCGGTCCATAGCATTGGGGTGGAGGTATGGCAGGACCAAGAGAAGATTGCCCAGGTAGCTCCTATCCATTGCTGTCAAATGGTGCCCAGTCAGGTTCACCTTTATGTGCAAAAACTTCTGGAACTCTTGGAGCAGAATTATGGGATTAAGAAGTTTTCTAGTATGGTGCGGTTAGATCCACAGCTCTGTCCGATCGAGCCCTGTTTTCTCAAACCTCAGGTTGGTTGAGACTATGGCTATTGTACGGCAGTTGGAATTGGATCTGTGGGCGATGCTGAAGGAAGCGCCTGAGCTGGTTGAGTTGCCAGTGATCTGGCAGGTGTTGGATGGGGCGTTGGATGGGTTGGGGGTGGTCGCACAGTTGCAGACGGCGGGAAGGGCGATCGCGCAGATGGCTGATATTTTTCAGGTGCAGGCTGGGTTGGTGTTTGAAGAGCTGGAGGCGACGGCGGCGAAGGATGGGCCGAAGATGGGGGCGGATGCCTTCGATCGCTATGTGCGGCAGTCGATGGCGATCGATTTGGAGCAGTATGTGGAGGAGCCGGAGAGTTTTCCGAGGCAGGTGCGATCAGTGGAGGCAGCTGACTTTTATTCAGTGGAGGATTCGGCAGAGAAGGCTGTTTTATTGGAGGTGTTGCATGAGGAGATGGTAAGAGCAGATGATCTGGCCCAGGAAGAGGCACTTTCTGTGGCCCATGGAGAAGATATCGGGGCTTGGGTGGAGATGATTCGTGTGGCTTTGTCCGAGAGGCCGGAGGGGGTGATGCTGGAGCAGTTGTGTGGGATGGTTAGGTTGCAGTTTATTGAGTTGTGGTTGGGGGTGTTGCTGGGGGGCTATGGGTTGAGGCGGGAGGCGATCGCGGATGAAGAGCAGTTTTATAGTGCGATCGGCATTTTAGTGGAGTTGTAGGGGATATTTCTGCGATCTTACCATTGATTCACGCAGACTTACGGGGTAGGTATTTCGGGCTATGGGCAGGGACTCTCCTATCGTCATATGACATCTACTGCAGAAAACTCTACTTAGAGTACACGGACGGTGAGTTATATGTTAAGGTTTTGGTGATCGAAAGGAGATGTGTAGGCGATGTGCAACTTTTAAAGCTTGGCGGTTAAAACCGCAGCTACATAAGCTCTGAGCTATATTGGGAAGGTATCAAAAGTGATTAGTAATTTTGTCTATGGTACTTTCCGGCGACCCATGGGAATCGCAACGCTCATTGCTGTGTTTGGCGCGATTGGGGCTAACTATTGGGTTAATCTCTTTCCGCCCCAGGGGTTGAAAATTGCTGATTTGGCCAATGGCGTATATTCTGATACACTCTTCATCCCGGCAAATTACGCCTTTGCGATCTGGGGTTTGATTTACTGTGGTTTGATTGGCTTTGGCTTTTATCAGCTAGGGCTGTCGGAGCAGCGCCATGGGTCTGTATTAAAGGCTAGGCCCTGGCTAATCTTGGCCTGCCTGTTGCAAACCCTTTGGGTCTATACCTTCGTGCAGCAGCAGCTCTTGGTTTCAACCTTACTGATGGTGGGTTTGTTAGGTGCTATCGTGCGCTGCTACCAACTGGCGGAAGTGGGGAGGCGGAGAATGTCAAGGCGCGATCGCCTGTTCTTGCAGCATCCTTGGAGCCTTTATCTAGCCTGGATTAGCGTAGCAACGATCGTCAATGTCTCGATCACCCTAAACGAATATGGTTGGGACGGATTTGGGCTGCCCCAGAGTCTGTGGACCGTTGTGATGATGGTTGTGGCGGCATTGCTTGGGGTAGTGATGGTGAGACAACGGCGGGATTGGCTGTATGTCATGGTGGTTGTCTGGGCTTTGCTCACCTTAGCCCTGCGCTACATTGGTATATTTGCGATCGCCAGTAGCGGGCTCTTGCTGGTCTGTGCTCTGCTGGGCCTGCTCTGCGTTGGGTATGTGGGGGGGCGGTTTCGGCAATCGGCCTGACTGATCTTTCTCTAATGGGAGAGACTGGTCTAGGTGGCAACACTACTAAAGGTAGACGGACGAATTTCTGGGTTCTAGTAATGTGAATGCAACCAAACCTAGCAGACACCACAACCTAAGGAAAACGGTACCGCACTATGATCCAGCAAGCCACCAGACCCCATGCCTCGGCGACTGCAATGCGCTCCTATCTCAACGACATCAGTCGTATTCCGTTGCTAGAGCGATCACAGGAAATTGAGCATGGCCGGCAGATCCAAACCCTACAGGCATACCAGCAGGTCCGCCTTGAACTGGCCCGCGACTTGGGCCAGGAACCTAGCCAGGAGGATTGGGCGGCTAGATTAGAATTGACGATCGATGGGCTGGAGGAGGCGATCGAACTGGGAGAACTGGCCAAGCGGAAATGGTAGAAGCCAATCTACGCTTGGTTGTCAGCATTGCTAAACAGTACCAGCATTGCAATTTAGATCTATTGGATCTGATTCAAGAAGGGGCGATCGGTTTGCAGCGAGGTGCCGAGAAGTTTGACCCGACAAGGGGCTATCGCTTTTCAACCTATGCCCACTGGTGGATTCGCCAGGCAATGACCCGCGCAATTTCCCAAAGTTCACGGACGGTGCGACTGCCTGTGCATCTGGTGGAAATGTTGAATAAAATCAGACGATCGCAGCGGGAACTGAGCCAGATGCTAGGCCGGATTCCTAGTATTAATGAGGTTGCCCAAAATTTGAACCTAGAGGCGGATCAAGTCCGTCAATATCTGAGCTATGCGCGGCACCCCCTTTCCCTCGAAAAGCGAGTGGGAGAAAACTCCGACACCGAATTGCAGGACCTTTTGATAGATAATTCCGTGCTGCCGATCGAGCGGGCCGAACGAAATGAACTATCCCAGGGTGTGCGCGAAGCGATCGAACAATTGCCCGCCACCATGCGGGAAGTTCTGATCGGTCGATTTGGCATCGATGGAGGCAAGCCTCTGTCGCTAACAGAGGTCGGCAGGCAATTGGGTATGAGTCGGGAGCGGGTACGGCAGCTGCAACAAAGGGCTTACAATTTAATTCGTCAGCGCAATGCTGATATGCGGAAATATGTGGCAAGTTAATTCTAAATTAGTCGATTGCTGCGAAGATGTGATGTTAGTTCTATTATTCCGGATGCAATGCTGTTTGAAAACGGCTGTAAACCACATGAAGTACTTGCCATGGAGCGTACCAATAAAGATCGTAGATGACGATCGGAATTCCTTCCAATTGCACTGGAGTTTGCTGCGTCGCATGCGGCGCAGCCGCCGATTCAGGCCAGGATAATTGCACCAGTCCAATGTTGTTTAGGCCCACAACTTCCTGGCCTTCCTGGAGCCAACGCCAATGCCAGAGACGCTTTAGAATGCCCGAGGTTAGATGACCGTTTTGCAATGGTTGGAGCCAATCGGGGGTTTGTTGTTGCCAATGGGGCTGACGGGCGGGCTGACGGTGTAGCCATTGACTGCGATAGCCCCAGCTGATTTGACGCTCAGGCTGTGTTTTTTTACGATCGAGCAGTTGAGTTAGGGATTGGATGATCGATCGCCAAACCCGAGGCGTGATTTCAATCTCCTGGTTTTCATCGTCGTACCCAATCCAATGGCGAACCCGCTCTGAGAACGGTTGTTTGAGTTTGGTTTGTAATACCTCGGTGAGCAATTCTGAATTGCAGACGGCACTGGCTACAAGCTGCACTAGACAGGCATCGGGCTGGCTGAGGGATGTCCTGAACGTAGCAGCTGTCTCCGCTGGTTGATGCCAATAATCAACGCGTAGGGCGGCACCAAAGTGAATATCGCCGGAGAGCAGGATGATAAGCTGCCGATGGCGAAAAATTTCCTGCATCAACCGCAGTCGAGCCGTCGATTCGAGATTCCAGGAATCGCCAATGTCCATGTCGTAGGTTTTGTTATGGAGTAGGCCGAGATGCTGGATGCGATCGAGCATTTCCAAGGTAAATACATTGGTGGGAGAGACGATAAATGTGATTTTCGGGGTCGCCGCCGCGTCTGAATCCTGAGCCTGCAGCATCGATCGCAATTGTTGCTCAAAGGCCGTAGGACTGAGTAAATGGGGCGGAGCCTCGGGGGCTTGATCCATAGGATAGCCTCTCTGGGTACGGGTATCGAGGACTAAAACCTCATGGGCAGTTCCCTGAACGCGATAATGCCAGGTGAGCGACTGCGCGGATCGGCTTAATACCCAGACCTGATCATCGGCTTGGAACTGGGGCAGATCGGTGACGGTATCGATGATGGGCATGCCGATCGCGGTCTGGATTTCCTCGGCTGCTGCTGCATCGCTCCCCTGGCTGCGGCACCACAACTCCGTTGCCGTTAGTAATTCAGACCCAACGGTATTGGGGCCAAACTGTTCCGGTGTGTTGCCCCAGCCTTGAAATAAGGCATAGCTCAATAGGGCATTGCGGACCACCTGCCGACCCAAGGGCTTTCCCAGTACCCGTAGACACCAGGCTTGATTGAGATTCCAATCATCACTGACATCATGGTCATCGAAAATCATGTAGGTGGGAATATTGGCTAAGGCCCGCCGCACGGACGTCTGCGATCGCGCCTTGTCCTGGAGATATTGCACCTGCTGATTCCACAGCTTGGCGGCTTTCCCCGATCGGCCCACTTCAGCGGCGAGCGGCAGTCGGAATTGGGTGTGGCTCTTTTTAGGTAACATTTTATGAAGCATTTGCAGCTTTCCTATGAGATTTTCTGCTATTTTTGGAGATAGATCCTGGACGTATCATTTTTTCAGGTGATAGATCCCCTATTTCTCT
>JAAUSA010000041.1 GCA_012031975.1 Alkalinema sp. RU_4_3
GGATCAAGCAACAGCACGATCGCAATGAAGCCAGAGGAAAGTTTGTCCAAACTATAGGCCAACAACCCTTGACCAATGACTTGACAAATCACCGCCAAACTCAACACCGCCAACCATCCTGACCAAGATGAAGGGAACACTGCCCCCATGGTCCAAATAGCGATCGGTAACGTAATCACCGCTGCCACCGCCGAGGTCCAAAGCAACATCATCACCACGGGCACCCGATGGCGCAGCCGCTCGATCATTAGCAGATAGCCCGCATAGCCCGCCGCGCCGAGAAGGGCGATCGCATCCCCAGCCTCCTGACCCGCGCCCCCCTGGAAATCACTCAGCCCAATCCCGATGGTAAAACCCACCGCCACAATCATCCCAACTAAAAATCGGCGATCGAACTTCTTCCCCCAGAGCACCCAGGCCGCTAGGCTCGTAAAGAGCGGTGTCAAATTAGACAGCAGTGTGGAAGTGGCAATACTCGTCTGGGTCATAGCCGTGGCCCAGAGACCAAAATCCGCCGCCAAAAAACAGCCCGCTAGTACCAGTTGACCGACAATTTGAGGCGTATAAATTACAGCAACCTTGGGCTCTATGGAAATCGATTCCGCCGATCGCCAACGCTCCCGCAGGGCCTTGAACCCCAGACTCACCCCCAAAATCACCGTCGTCATCCAGAAGCGATTAAAGGCCGTCGCGTAGGGATTGATCTCCGCTTCGCTGAACTTGACAAAAATAGCCGACAGGGCCACGGATACAAGGGCCACCGCCAAGGCCCCAAAGGCCAGGACTGTTTCTGAGGGGAATCGCCGCTGGACAATCCGGGGGGCTTCAATGCTGGAGGGGACCTCAGGGAAAGTATCCCCCAGGGGCATCCCGAGCACCATTTCTAGTTCTTCAATGATTTCTGGCCGCACCCGAGGCTCGATCGGCTTGATGGGTGGGACGATCGACGGATCGGTTGTGAATGCAGGCATTTAAAAACTCTTTTTATGATGAAGCAGTTGGACTGCAAATTGTAACGATTGTAACATTTTGACGGCAGCCTGCTAAGGGTCAAATGTTAAGACTTTGATAAAAGGAGACGTCATGGCCGCCAGGAGGCCGCCGTAGTCTAGATGGAAACTGACCTCCGAGCCGATCTTCAAGGGGTGATTCCCGGTGTCCAAGATCGTATGATCGCTACTGGAACCGAGGATTTCCAAATCGCGATCGGTAGTCAAACCCGCAATAGAAGTGTCCTGTTTCCCCAGGGCGACGATGGCTCTATGATGAATGCCGCGATCATGAAAAACTGGCAGGTTGCCAAAACTATCCTGGCAGGCTTCTCCGTAGGGGAGAGAGGGTTTGTCCTTGGATTCGATCACTTCGGCGATCAGTTGGAAGGCATCGGTGTAGAGGCCTGGAATGGCTCTGCGACTGGTGGTTTCGCGTCCGAGTAGGATGGATTCGCCGAGACGGAGATTGTTAATCCGGCCCACGTCTTGGGTGGATTCATACCAATCATGGTTGGCTGAGTTGCCGCCCGAGACAATCGACAGACTAATGTGAAACTCCTGCTCGATCGCCCCTGTCAAGTCCGACAATGTCTGCATTTTTTGGCGATCGGGCTTAATCCCACCATAGCAGGCCAGATTGCAGCCCAGGCCAATCAGTTTGATGCTGGGCCAGGTCAGGACGGTTTTGACAAATTGGGCCAGATCGCCCGGCAGCACCCCTTCGCGCAGGTCGCCCAATTCAACCATGACGATGATTTGGTGAATTTTACCGTGGAGCAGGGCATAGCGGGCGAGTTCGGCGATCGTATCCAATTCTGTATTCAGACTGATATCGGCATAGATCACCGTCGTCTCAGCCCGACTGAACAGACTCCGCAGCAGCACAAATCGGGTGACTACGCCCCCAGCTTGCATGCGCTGAATATTTTCGATGCGGGAATCGGCAATGGCGGTGACGCCCCCTTGGACCATGGCTAGGGCCACGGCGGGATCACCCAGGGTCGCCTTGGAGACACCCATCAAGGAAATGCCTTTCTGGCCGTACCGTTTGGCTAATACCTGGGCATTATGCCGAATCTGGGCCAGGGCAATTTCCATCCTCGGCAGGAATTGCTGCATGGGTTACCGCACAGCCAGCAGCGGTAGGGCTTCGGCGGCCTTGCGTTGGATGAGCTGATTGAGTTTGGGGAAGCGATCGCCCAGGGCTTGCACGAGTTTCTGGCAGCCGTCGTTGAGCACATCGGTGGTGGGCAGGTTGAACTGGTCTTCGTAGATCTCTACGGTGCTTTGGACCTGGCTATTGCTCATGTTTTCATGGCTCAGGGCGATGGCGATCACCTTGGTTTTGGAGGTGGCTTCGATTAGCTCGATTTCGCTAGCCAAGGTCGGCATGGGCAGGAGCGGGAAGTCACAGCGGAACTGTCGGGCAGGGGGATGCTGGAGGATAATGCCGTCGGGGAGGCTGCCTTTGAGGATTGAAATAGATCCCATAAAAGCTGGATGGCTGACGGCGCTTTGACCTTCGACGAGGATGATATCGGGCTGTTCCTGCTCAAAGGCCTCGACCACGGCATGTTCAATTTCGCCGATTACGAATTGGGCGACTAGTGCTCTGTCAGCCATGAAATGAGGGATAGAGTTTCTTGGAAACCCTTATCAAACAGCGGCCTGAGAACCTAGCTATCCCTCAAAACAGGCTTGACAGACCACTAGGGCGTCGATCGCCACACCATAGCGCGATCCCTGCATCAGGCTGGTTTGGCCCGTGGCGACCATGATGGACTTGATGCCCATGCGGTTGAGCACTTGGTTGAGTTCCACGGCGGTGGTCATTTTGCCGCAGGCGCAGTCGGTGCCGAGGACGGCAATCACGGGGATGTTGACCTTGGAGATTTGGCCTGTGAAGACATGCAGGTCCGTGAGGCTGGGTGGCTTTCTGATATCTTTGATTTGGACGCCGCACTCTGTGGCCTTTTGGGCGAGTTCGCGATCGTCAGAAAAGAATTGATGGAGCCCATTGATAATATCCATGCCCTGATCCATGGCTTCCATATTGTTTTGTCCAGACGGCAATTTTCTGGACTCAAAAATTCTGTTCAGTTGGATAACCGAACAGTCAACGAAGGAACTGAGCGAGAAGAAATATCAGGCTATTTCACGTAGACTGGAGCTTTGGAGCGATCGAGCCAGATTATTGATATCAACGGATGTTGATGGGTTTGGATAGGTCGTTTATGGGTTGTATTGCCTGAAACTTGGGTTCGAGCAGTCGGCAGGCAGGGATTGCAGGGTCTCTCTGCGATCGTTACGTTTACTATATGGTAGCACAGGATACGAGAATTATTGTGAACTCACTGCTTTGCCTTGAGGATCCGATTGTTCAGACATTCCAGCTTCGATCTGCTAGTCTGCCACAGACTTTGAGGCACCACTATCCCTGGAGGCGTTTCACGGTCTCTGGATCGCTCACCTCATACACAGACTCACTGGGCGTCAGAAAGGCTTCCTGATTTTTCTCCCCCAAGTTCTGCCGCTGCTCCACCACAAACTCCGAAATATCTTCAATGCTCACAATCCACTCGCGAGAATACTTCAACGCGGCTTCTCTCTGCAAACCTAGTTGAATGGCTCGACGCTCTAGCCGATTCCCTGATGGCCCATGATCTGGATCCCACTGTAAACGGACATCCGATCGCTTGACGGCACGACTCCACGCTGCCTGGTTCTCATACAACTCTGGAATGTGCTTCGACGGCACCGCTTGACTCAATATCCAATCAAACGCCGATCGCTTGATCCGAATCGCTAATGTCACTTCCTGCCCTTCTTTCCGTCCCCAGCCAGACCGATACATCATCCATAAAAAATTCGGCTTAATCCAAGTCATCCGCGACAACTTGAACTCACCGCCAAAATAGCCATACTCTGCTGCAAAATGCCCAATCTCTGGTCGATATGCCTGGTAGACAACGATCGAATCCGCGTCATACTGGGCCATAATCACTTTGCATTTCTGCAGCCACTTTTCTTGCTGTTGCAGATATGGTTCAACTTTTAATTGCATCGACGATAAACCATAAATCTCAAAGCACTGTCATCACAGACAATTTCAGACACCTAACGGCTCAGATCAGCGGCGATAGGAAGACTAGGATACTTCACCAGAAGCTCTCAATCGTCCGCTGAATTTGAATGGTTAGGTGATGAATATCATTATTTTTGCAACATCGCCCAAACAAACCCGGTTCCCTTTCCCTGGACTCTAGCCATCTTGACCCACAGCAATGCCATATGCTCTAAATGCAAACTCATGGCAAGATCACCGGTATCGACAGGTTCCCAGCCAAGCTGTTGACAGAGATCGGCAATCACTGATTTCGCATCCCCATCATCGCCAGCAATTAACATGGCAGGTTTGAGATCGCCATAGCCTGGATAGTGATTATCCTGTAGGTTCTCCAATCCATAGATTGTGAATGCTTTCACGACGTTGGCAGCGGAGACAAGACTCTGGACAAATTCGGCTCCCGATCGCTCACTGTTCAACCCATGAACCAGATTGGGACCGACAGGATTGGTGCAATCTACCAGAATTTTGCCCGCGATCGCTGTTCCCAGATCGGCCAGGGCTGCTTGAGCTGCGTCAAACGGCGTTGCTAAAAATACCACTTCAGCCCATTCCACCGCTGCGCTGGGGGTCTTCACCTCGAAGTTGACATTTTGAGTCAGGGCGGCTTGGACGGATTTCGAGTTGGGGTCGCGGGCAGCGATTGCCACCTGATGTCCCAGTTTTTGGAGGTGATCGGCTAGAGGCGCACCGACATTACCAATGCCGATGAATGTAATTTTCATAATTTTAGGTTTGGGCATTGTAGGCCAAGTCAAGGGTTACGCGAGGTCAAGTAGATGAGCCGTTAATGTTTGTGGATCAGCCAGAAACGGGGCATGTCCGGTGTTCATGGAGATGACTTGTTGACAGGGTAAGCGATCGTACATGTACTTCTGGAGCATTGGCGTAACGGCGCGATCCTGTAGCGTCTGGATATAAATCCGAGGAACTTGACCAAATCGCTCATTAGTTACTTGCAATGGTGTCGCAAAAGGAGCCAATGGTTCAGGACAAATATGGGATTTTGCTGCATTGAAGTCAGCTTCAGAACAATCGGCATAGAAGATTTCCCGAATGCTTTCCGGCTTAATTTCACAAATTCCCTGTTCTTGATGAATGATGAGGTTGGGCGGAACTAGGGAATCCGGCGCTTCTGAACTAACGTCTAAGATTGACTGTCCTGATAGAAGATAGGCACTCAGATAGACGAGCAGCTTTACTTTGTCAGGCCACTGTTCGGCAACCTGACTCAGGACAATGCCACCCATGCTGTGACCCACAAGAATCGCTGGCTCACTTAGGATTGTCAGCAACTTGCCAATGGTGTCTGTGTAGGCTTGGAGAGAAATTTCAGCGATGGGAGTGCGATCGTCCCCATGACCGGGCAAGGTTGGCGTCAAGACCCGGTGTCCCTGTTGCTCTAGCAAAGACTGAACCTTATGCCAACACCAGCTAGAATGCCATGCACCATGAATCAAAATGTAAGTACTCATTTCCATTCTCCTGAAACGATCGTCATACTAATCGGGCACCCTATCAAGGGGGAATTTCAACCATCAAGTTGAGAACAAGATTAAAGATTATCCCAATGCTTCAATCACCAGCTTGGCGGTTTCTGCACCAGAATTTTGCTGTTGCCCGGTGATGAGATGACCATCCCGTAGGGCATGGGAGGCGAAAGCTGCTTCAGTGACAAAATTGGCTCCTAACTTTTTCGCTTCGTCTTCAATCCGAAACGGCATCACTTTCTGACCCACAACCTGATCCGCATAATCTTCCTCACTGTTGGCAAATCCGGTAATCGTTTTGCCTTTAATCAAGTATTCCCCATCGGACAGTTTCGCTTCCAGGAGAACGCAGGTGCCGTGGCAGAGTGCTGCTGTCGGTTTACCCGTTTCGTAAAATCTAACAAACTGTTGAATTAATGCAGTATCTTGCCGGAAGGTGAACATGGGAGATTGTCCCCCGCAAACCACGATCGCATCAAATCCACTCCAGTCCAAGTCCGCAATTGCAGGTGTCGTATCCAGCAATTGTATAAATTCGGGCCGCTGAATATACTGTAACGACAGCGTATCATCTTTGGAATAGCCCGAGGCATCACGAGGATCGCTGAAGCTGTCGAATTTGACCTTGCCACCCTGAGGACTTGCGATCGTGACCTGATAACCCGCTTGGATAAAGGCGTGGTAGGGATGAATCAACTCAGAGGCCCAAAAGCCCACTGGTCCACCTACAGTAGTTGAGATCGACGGATTGGCAACGATGAGCAAAATTTGTTTAGGCATGAAACGCTATTTCCCAGACTAGTATTCATGGTCTTTTTTCGATTGATACCCGCAGCAGCCGATGGTCTGCGCTAGTTCGTCGCTAGTTCGTCGCTAGTTCGTCTAAGCGAACCAAGAATATCAGCTATCCCATTGGCTGACTAGACGGTAAAATTGAGATGCATTGTCTCACCCATGGAACAATTATTATGACTCTGCCCAGCGATCTCAATGAAGTCACTATCTTTGTCAAAGTTGTCCAGTCAGGGAGTTTTATTGGAGCCTCCCGTGCCCTCGATATCCCCAAAGCAACCGTGAGCCGCAAGATCGCCCAGCTAGAAGAAAAGCTCACAGTTCGTCTCCTTCAAAGGACAACTCGCAAGGTGAGTTTGACGGAGATTGGACAGTTGTATTTCGATCGCTGTGTCAGAGTGTTAGAAGATTTAGACGCAGCAAATTTAGCGGTGGCGGAAATGCAAGCAGTGCCCTCTGGCACCTTACGCCTCTCTGCATCCGTTGTGTTTGGAGTCGCGATTCTCAGTCGCTGGGTTGCTGAGTTTATGCAACAGTATCCGCAGATTAAGGTTGAGGTGTTTTTAACCAATCAGTACGTTGACATGGTGGCACAGCGGATTGATGCAGCAGTGCGATTGGGCATACCTGATTCCACCCTTGTGCGTCATCACTTGGGAACAATGCTTTACTGGCTCTGTGCGAGTCCTGCGTATATTGCGGCTCATGGAGAACCCACATCTCCCCAAGAACTTTTTCAACATCACTGTCTCAGTACTATGTCGGAAAACCCATCGGGCACAACTCCTTGGAACCTTAAAAATGGCAAAGAGATAGTTGAAATTAAAGTTCCCCCTCGTCTGCGCGTGAATGGCTTTTTATTTATTAAGCAATTGCTGATTGCAGGTAATGGGATTGCATTAGCCCCCTACTTTTTAGTCCTTGATGAAATCCATGCCGGAACATTAGTTAGGATACTCCCCGATTGGTACGGGTCGGAAAAGGACTTATATTTGGTGTATCCCAGCGATCAACATCTTGCCCCAAAGTTACGCGCTTGGATTGAATTTGTGGATCAGCGGATTAAGGCTCAGGCTTCTTGGGCGATCGACTCATAGGAGATCTAACGTTTCGCTTCACCATCCGCAGACTGCCTTTGCCTTTCACCATTATACCTCGACGGTCTGGTGCGAGCGAATTGTTCTGGCATCGGCAGTATTACTTATCGATGTGCCTCCATATAGGCTTTCAGCAGCATATTGATCTGGGTCTGATATCCGCGCCCTTGAGACTTAAACCACTCCAACACCTCACTATCAACCCGTAAGGTCACCTGTGCCTTATTTTTAGCCACAGGCAAGCCTCTTCGCACTACTCCTTTTGCGAACTGCTCTGGTGTAATTTCTGGGCAATCAGAGAAATCAATATCTTCATCGGTCATCGCTTCGAGACGCTGCCAATCAGTCTGCGATCGCTTGGAAATAGGATCTGTACTCATTTTTAGTTGCCTTTCGTATGGAAATAATCCGAATAAACTCACCACGGTCAGTGTTGACAACAGCGACTACGCTACCTTTCAGCAAGCCGAAGGTCACAAAACGCTGCTCTCCATAACTGTAGCGTTGGCAGCGCCTCCCGGAACGGGAATCATCCTCGACGGTGAAGATATCGCCATCAAGCACCTCTGAAACATCAACGAAATCAATACCATGATTCTTGATGTTAGCAAGGCGCTTGTCCTCATCCCACTCAAATTCCATTACTGGATGACTGCTACAACAGCTCCATCGTAGCTACAATTTGTCGTTGCGACAACTGGGTATCTGTAAAATTTTCAAGCAGCTTATAGGCTGTGTGTCTAGTCTAAAGATACTGACACAGCCCCGATAACGCTATCGATGTATGAGCCTTGCATGAATCTTCCTCACACCAATATGGAATGCCGACTTTAGAGGCTGTTTGAAAAGTCAATCGTGGTTCGTGGATCGTGGTGATAATCAGCACCCGATCCCCCTAAATCCCCCTTAAAAAGGCTGCCGTGTACACACAAGATAGGATGAGACCTCGGATCGCAGGAACCCCGATCGCTAGAATCCTGATTCCTCGTGATTCATTCTCAATAGCCCTAGGATTATTGAGAATGGCCTATTTTTCTACAACCCTTGCTGAGAAGTAGTTTCAGGACTTGTGATCACAGGGTTTTGAGTTGTGTGTACACAGCAGCCTTCAAAAGGGGGACTATGAGCCGGATTCGGGTTCCCCCTTTTTAAGGGGGTTAGGCAGGGTGGTTTCATGTTAGTAAACGAAAAACATCCTCCACTTGATTCGTCAATTCTCGAATTCCGTCAGGAATGTTTCGACAGCCCAAACGCCGAATCACGGTAATGAGAAACGAATTGAAGGCAGCAGATCTTTTAGATCCAGTATGTCCTATAAGTCACTCCTGGCAGAGCAGAGGGCAGAGCTTACAAGGAATCACAGCATAAGAAACCATTGCCTTATTTCTGGCTATGGAATCAACATGAGATTCGTCGTATCGTTGCTTATATTGAAGAACCCTAAGCTTGTAACTGGATTTGGATCACTGCCCACCTTCAAAGTCCTGAAGGTGAAATCGCGGATCTGCGTTCTAGACCCACCACCGATGAGGGTTAGTTTTTCCATCTGTACCTGACCCATTGGATTGGCGATGGTTAAGCGGTTGAAGGTCGTGCCCACGAAACTGCAATCTTCTGTTACAGAGGGATCGGTGTCTTGGGCAGTAGTCCACTTTAGGTACAATACGGTCTTCGTGGGGAAGCGATCCTCGATGGTGATATCGTTGAAGGTCACTTTCGCTGGCGGATTCTTTCTGCGGGTGGGTTTCTGGTCTTGGTTCAGGGCGAACACCTGACCGCCTCCGGCTTCAAATATACCTCGCGCGTAAATGACAGTGCAGTTACTGATCGTCAAGTCGCGTCTAGGACCGTTCACATTTGTGATGAACGACTTTCCGTTTGCGTCGTTCCAGAGCACGACGCGGTCAATGCCCCGCCCACCCATTGTAGGAATGGTATCGTCTTGGCAACGGAGAAAGCAGTTCTCGATTTTTGTGTTGTCGCCCGGATCAATCCCATCGCTGTTCTCGCGCCAGTTAAGGGTCTTGACCCATCTGACTGTGTTGCCGATCGAGATTGAGGCACCTTTAAACTCACCTTGCAGAGAGACTGAGAGTTGGGGCGCGTCCACGATGGTAATACCATTCACATGACAATTGTCGGAATAAACAAAATCAATCGGGCGATAATTTTCGATTTTAGAATCTGGTGGCGTCGTGTAACTTGGATGGGTTACGCGAGATGCCGACAAGGTTCCATAGCCGAATATTGTAATCGCATTGGGATTGGGATCTGGTTGTGCGTAGCTCCCACACTTCAGCGTGCCATAAACAATCGCATCTCCGGGAATGTAATAGTCGCGATTTCCCCTTAAAAGCTCAACACCATTGCCGATATAGTGAATACCAGGTGCGAAAATTAGCTTTCCATTTACGGGTACTCTCATTAGTGCTCCTACGAACCCATCAGACATTGCCTTGAGGATGTTTTGAGTGCTTGGTGCACTGGGTTTACTCAGCACTGGGTTCGCAAAGATAGAGATCGTGTGAATTGGCAACCCCGTGTAGCCTTTACCCGTATGATGATTGTCCATCTGTCCATTGATATCGACAGCAAAGAGCTTGGGGTCAGTGAATGTGAGTACAATACTTTTCGTATCTTGATTAAATCGTCGGATGTTGTAGGCTGAATTATTAGGATGTGCCTTTGATGAATTTGGGTTAATTGAGTAAAGTGGATCAAGTGGATCATTAGAGAGACTAGTGATCTTGACGTCCACGCTCACGCCATACTGAACTTCAAAGTTTACATAGGTGTGCGTCCAGTTTTTCAGATGACCGTAGTAGCCTTTGTTAAGTTTTGTAGAATCGGTGATATCCTGATTGACGGTAGCCTGACTGCCGGTTTGATAGGCAGTCACTTTTTGCCAATTGTTAGTACCACTAAGGCACACTTCCACTTTGTACTTATCCGATATCTTGATACGCGTCACATCTGTAGATGTAGCTGCAGGGATTCCGGGCACCTCGCGATACAAAACCAGTCCTACATCGGAAGGCACAGCCCCGTAACGATTATTATCATTAGGATCAGTACCACTTCCTCCAACACGAACCATACGCCAGGGTGTAGTCTGACTCCGCGTGGAGGAAGTTTTAATCAGTGGTGCCAGCAGACTGACGATGCTTAGGGCTAGGTATCTTAGGAGTAGGACTCTGCGAGTGGACTTCATAATTGGGAACCTCTAAATTTTGTGAGGAAAAAGCTTAGTACAGGACAAAAGGTTGAAAGTCTGTAGGAGAGGGATTCCTAGGAGTATCTCCCCTACCTAATAACCCCTCATGACTGAGAGGCTGTTTGAAAAGTCAATCGTAGTGATAATCAGCACCAGATCCCCCTAAATCCCCCTTAAAAAGCTGCTGTGTAGGCACAAGTAGGAGATGAGACCTCGGATCGCAGGAACCCCGATCGCCAGAACCCTGATTCTTCTTGATTCATTCTCAATAGCTCTAGGATTGTTGAGAATGAGCTGCTTTTCCACAACCCTTGCTGAGAAGTGGCTTCAGGCCTTGTGATCACAGGATTTTGAGTTGTGTGTACACAGCAGCCTTAAAAAGGGAGGACTAAGAGATGGATTCTGGTTTCCCCTTTTTAAGGGGGTTAGGGGGATCGGGTGTTTTGATACCAACGTAAGGACCTTTCAAACACCCTCTTAGTTCTAACCTGATGGTCAATCAAAATCATTGCAGTACCTTCAATATTGAATATCTTCATCAGTTGACTCCTTCAAGAAAATGCTTCGATTAGAATTTTACGCTTTTCCCTACGAACAACTTAAGCAACCGAACGAGCTTGATGGCGCGGCCTCAGCCACGTCATCCACTCAGCCAGTTTAACTTTAAAAGTCCGCTGCATCAAGATGTTATACGGCGTTATGTAACTGGTACTTGATACTCATATGCCATCGCTTTTAAGTCGTCATCATTGAGCAACCAAGGCATATACAATCTTATCTCTCCGCCAGATGCTTCTAGCGCGTCTTCAGAATTATTTAACTTTATTTGACTCACAATGTAACTACGATCAAACTTCCTACCAGAAGTCGAACTTTTCCAGTCTCATAGTAAGCCCCCCATTTATCACGCCCAAAGGAGTTGGCATAGCTTACTGATTCACCAAAAATCTCAAGGCATGACTTTCTTACTCTCGTGTCAGGCAGAAGAGAACATATCACTTGTCTTACTTCATCCATGTTTGCATCTCACCGATAATCTCTCGGCTGCGCCCCAACCAATAACCAGAGCCGTATAACGGTGCCATCACCCGCCGCAGATAGCCTTTGCATCATAAGCTTTCGACGGTCGGTGTGCATGGGCTTTGTTATGCTGTTCCGACTAAGCTCAGGATTTCATGGTTAGTTTCCCCTACTGTTTTTGCCACAAAAAGCCCCACGCTTTTCCAGATCTTGTATGGTCGCGACTACACTCGCAACCCCATCTTCAGCTTGAATTTTTGCTCCCAGATCGGCGGCGCGTTGACGCATTGCTCGATGGCTCACAGCCTCGTGAATTGCTGCTGCTAGTTTTTTAGCCGTAAGTTGCTTGCGGGGAATCGGTGCTGTCCCCACGCCTAGTGCTGCGACCCGCTGTCCCCAAAACGGCTGATCGCCAAAGAACGGAATCACGATTGTAGGCACTCCTGCCCTGAGTCCGGCAGCCGTTGTCCCTGCACCCCCATGATGAACGACCGCTGCGACCCTTGGGAACAGCCAGGAATGCGGAATTGAATCCACCATCAGAACTGTGTCCGGTAAATCGCTCTTTCTCAGTCCACTCCAACCCGATTGCAAGATCGCGCGTTGCCCCGTGAGTTGGATTGCTTGTAAGACGAGATTGGCTGTTTCTTCTGGGTTGCGACTGACCATACTGCCGAACCCGATAAACACGGGCGGAGTGCCTTTTTGCAGAAACTCTAGCAAAGCTGCGGGCGGAGTCCAATCGGGTGCTTCATCCAAGAACCAATAGCCTGTCATGTGAGTATTTCGCCAATCTGAGGGTTTTGCAATCACCGATGGACTTAGCCCATACACGATCGGGTATTGCTGAAGCGATGCTGCATCATAGCTTCCCAAAAACGGAGCAGGTGGCAAATCCAGAACTTGCTGGCGCGCTAGATTATCCCCTTTGCGCGATCCCTGCCACATAATCTGTCGAAACAAATGATGGGATAGCCGATTGACAGCACCACCTAGTTTAGAAATCCATCGGGGAAACAGAAGAGCCGGAAAAGCCGTTGTGGGCGTGAATGGAAAAATGTATGCCTGAAGCAGGGGAAGATTCAGCTTTTCTGCCAGCGCAACACTCAAGAACAGCCCTCCGACTCCTACGATCAGCAGCTCCGCATCCTGACAAGCGGCTAATCCTCCTTCTGCCCAATCGATCGCTGCACGTTGGGAAGCTGCTGCTGCGCGTGCATTAATCTTCAGAAAATTCCCACTTTCCAGCAGTTTACGGTTTTCGGGATCTTCCATAAAGGCTTGGACGTTGCCCTTCATGGGATAGAACGCTAGCCCATGCGAATTGACTAACGATTCAAAGTTTTCATGGGTAGCAAGTCGAACGCTGTGTCCTGCTGCGTTTAAGCCCTTCCCCAATGCAACGTAGGGCTGAATATCACCTCGACTTCCCATCGCAATGATTGCAATTCGCATGAATAATACTTCCGTTTTATTGCTGAGTGTGAAACTTGGGCTTACAATATGAATGATTGCTCACATTTTATGGGCGATCGCAGTCCTCTGACAACTCGCATTTTTGTGAGCCTTGCCGATGTCTCCTGAGCCAGCCGCGACCCCGCGTAAACAACCGAAACAAGAGCGATCGCAAGCCACAGTGGAAGCGATTCTCACGGCAACAACTCACATTTTGACGGAAAACGGGTACGACCAGTTGACGACGAATCGGGTAGCGGAACGGGCTGGTGTGAGTATCGGCTCGCTCTACCAGTACTTTCCGAACAAGAAAGCGTTGATTTTTGCTTTAGCCGAGCATCACGCCAATGAAATGGTGCGATTAGCACAATATCATCTAGAAGGGTTGAACAATCTCACGATTCCAGAGGTACTGCGGCAAATCGTCAAAGCCGCGATCGCAGCTCATGCCGTCAATCCGAAACTCCATCGGGTTCTGCACGAACAGATTCCCCACAGTGAGGTGATGCGGCGGTTAGATGAAACAAAGATGGAGAATATGCTGCGATCGTTCCTCGCGCAACGTTCCGATCAGCTTCAGCCGAAAAATCTAGAGTTAACCATTTTCATGGTTGAGCGCACGATCCGAGCCTTGCTTCATGGAGCGACGATCGATCGTCCTGAGTTGCTCAATACTGGGGAATTTGAACAAGAACTGATGGCGATGCTGTCAACGTATTTAGTCAAAAGGTGACAAGTAGCTATTGAAGGACTGCTAAACAGGCGGCTTGTTATCTACTACTTCAGGCATAACGGCCTTGATGAGCGGCTGTGAGCCACGTCACGCTGGTAACAGTCTAACTCAGACAGCCCGCTCCATCAAGATTGTTATAACTCTGGAAAAAACTTCAATAATCTAAACTATCGAAATCTGGCCATCACCAAGAATTCCCGCTTGCTCTTCGGGATGTTCATCATGCACAGGATTAACACTCCATTGATGAGCAATCTTGAGAACTTGAACGCAGCCGAAAGACGAACCATTATATTCGTAGCAACTTTCTTCTTCCTCTTCTTCCACAACCTCCCAATCATCCAGGGTAGACCAATCTATAAAGCTTTCAGCTTCTGTCGGATCTCCGATATTTATCGTGTGGCCGGGTTCTTCGTCTTCGCTAGACCACTTGAAATATCGCTCAAGACTGCCATTCTTCGACAATGCCCAGTGTGCATAACCAACATACTCTTCATCAAAACCAAAAGACTGAGCCTCGCCAAATTGTTCGCTCAACTTATTTAATAAATTCACATCTGCTGTATAAACGGCATTTCCAATTTCTTCACCCGTTGCACTTGCTTCTAATTCTCCAGTATGTTGCCATCGATGATAAACAATCACCCATTGGTCTTGAGCAATATACAGAAAAGTATTAGGGGGTTCATCGTATCCCCACTCACTAAAATCTCCTTCACTGACATTCTGTAACTGAAGGGCACTCACGACAGCTTCCATATCTGTCGTCCTGACTGCCAGCCAAGACATACAAGCCTGGACAAATAAATCATCATCATTCATGGCTGAACCCTAAACCTAGATCTTTCTGTCTACAAAATCCAGTATGCCCATCAATAAAAGTGGATAACCAAGTACATCTAAATCGACAAATCAAGAGTTATAACGTTCCCCTTCAGCGGCGGCTATTAACTTTTGCATCTACCTCAGAGGCTTTCGTCCGTCCGCTGCAAGGGGGTTTATGGGGAGACGAGAAGCAGAAAGAAGGGGGAGACGACCATGCATTGCGCGACAGAACTCATGTCTACTAACATATCGCATCGCTCCTCTCTAAAAATGCATCGGATTCTGAAGAAAGGATTAAAGTCAAGAAAGGGAGAATCTGCCAACCTGGAGAGACGACTATGCAACGGGCGTCAGTCGATGACTACTAACATATCGTATCGCTCCTCCAAGGCTTCCAACAGTGCCATTACGAATGCTCAGGGAACAGGGCTTTAACCCTCTCCATAATCTTTTCGCTCACACTGTTGGTGGCAGATTCTCTGATTTATCAAATACCTCTCTACCCTAGCACAATGAAACTGAATCAACTCTTCTCCCCCTTTCCTGCCTACATCGGCATCGACTGGGCCGATCGCAAACATGACCTCTGCATCTATGATGGCCAAACCCAGACCTGGACCCATAGGACCATTGACTCGACACCCCAAGCGATCGCCGACTGGGTCACCCAATTGCGCAAGCAATATGGAGAAGCCCAATTGGTGGTGGGATTGGAACAAAAACGTGGTCCCTTGCTCTATGCCCTTTGTCAATATGACAACCTGGTGCTGGTGCCGATCAATCCCAGAACCGTCGCCAACTATCGCAAAGCCTTTCAGCCATCCAGGGCCAAGTCGGATCCAATCGATGCCAAGCTGATTGTCGAATTGATGCAGCGTCATGGCGATAAATTAGATGTCTGGACAGCGGGTTGCCCCAAACATAGAGCACTCAGGCAATGGGTCGAGTCACGACGCATGCTGGTGGGTGAGAAAGTCCGTCTAACCAACCGCATCACGGCTTCCCTGAAATCCTACTATCCTCAAGTGCTCGATTGGTTTGAAGACAAACATACGATCACCTTTTGTGAATTCCTCGAACATTTTCCTAACTTGCGATCGGCCCAGGATGCTAGCCCGGAGACGTTAAGGGAGTTCTTTCGGAGCCATCATGTTGTTCGGAAGGCGACGATCGCGCGTCGCACCGAGCAAATTCAGCAATCTGGCCCTCCGCTTACCCAGGATGAAGCGATCATTGTACCTGCTCAGGCACTGACTCAGGCATTGGTAGCATTGCTGAAGGTGATTTTGACGCAGTTGGTGACGTTTGAAGCGGAAATTGAAGCACTATTCGATAGCTTGCCAGATGCTGCACTGTTCCAAGCCTTGCCAGGGGCGGGACCGCATCTGGCTCCCAGACTTCTAGCGGCTTTTGGAGAAGATCGTAGTCGATTTAATTCGGCTCAATCGTTCATGAGTTATGTGGGGATTGCACCCGTCAAGGAGGAGAGTGGCAAGAAGCATTGGGTGCATTGGCGTTGGTCTTGTCCGATTTTCTTGAGGCAGACGTTTGTGGAGTGGGTGGATCATGCCAGAATGCATTCTGGTTGGTCCCAGGCATTCTACAAGCAGCAGCGGCTTGCAGGCAAGTCTCACCAAAAGGCGATTCGTTCCTTGGCGTACAAATGGGGTCGAATTCTTTGGCGTTGCTGGCAAGACAGAACACCCTACAATGAGGAGAAATATTTGGCTGCGCTGAAACGTAAGAAATCGCCGCTAATCGCACTTCTGGCAAATTAAGAGAATAACTGAATCGGATTGAAGAACGCTGGAAGATCGAAAAATAGAATGCTTTATTAAATGAAATCAACTTGACAGGAAGGTTGTGATGCAATCAACAACTCGATGTCAGGCAGATTCATTTTGGCTGAAAATCGCTGAAACCCAATCAGAATAATTGATTTAGCATATCCTCTTGACACCGTCCGGCTCAGGGACTATGTTAGGCATGATTTTTGCTTACTACGTAAGGTTTAACCCTCCATCCGAAATTATAATCTCTCCCGTAAGATAGTGACTTGAAACAATCATAAAAGCTAAATCTGCTATCTCTTCTGGTTGCGCTCCACGACCCATTGGCGATCTTTCTTCCCACAGCTTTCGGGCTGCTGTCCAATTTTTGCTCATTGGGGTTTCAACTAAACCTGGTGCGATCGCATTGACACGGATCAAGGGGGCAAGATTCAATGCAAGCAGCTTTGTCATATGATTTAAAGCTGCTTTACTTGCAGAATATGGAATTGAGGCTCCTTTTGGGCGAATCCCAGCATGAGAACTAATATTGAGAATACAGCTAGGACATTCACGACTAGATGATTGACGTAGCGCATTTTCAGCCTCTGAAATCAGTGTCCAAGGTGCAATGACGTTGACTTCATACAGATCTCGCCAGATCTCTGGTGTGGCTTCTTTGAGCGATGTATGTGGAATTGTCGCGCTAATCCCTGCATTATTGACCAATACATCTAATCGCCCATGATGCGATAGAACTTTAGCAATCAAGTCACAGGCTTGGCTTTGATCAGACAGATCTGCTTGAAAATAAGATGCGCCAGCATACGCTTCAGCTAATGCCTGCCCTGCTAGCACGGAAGACTTGGAATGAAAAGCAACAGCAAACCCGTCTCCAGCAAGTCGCTGCGCGATCGCCATCCCTATCCCGGATGTCGAGCCAGTCACAAGCGCAACTCTTTTTCCCTCTCTATCTTCAGTCACAATCTTTTTCTTCTGGATTTTTCATTTTCCTTGAGCCAATTCTGCCTAACGTTCCTGACCAGCGGCTCCAGAGCCACGTCTCGCTATTATAGATCAATTTTGTGAGTCCGTCTGCGTCAGGGTTGTTAGCCTGCGGTAACTACCTTCAACATTTAAGTCGTTTCACGATCGCGCTCAGGAAATCAGCAAAACTCTCATAGTCAGGTGTCGCAGGGAACATTCCATCATCACAGCTATAAATCAAAGCCAATTCCTGCTGCACGTCTGATACCACAGTCCAATACATCGCCCCTTCCTGTGAAAAGAGCGGAAATGCATTCATCTTCGGAAAGACATGCTCATCCCAATCTGCGGCCACTGAAATCGCCTCACCCAGACTGTAAAATTCTTGAATCCCATACTCTCCATCTGGATCAGGCAAGAAAGAACCATTTCTAGCGCCATTACGCCACGTATAAAGCTCAATAATTTCTCGTGGCATCTTGTATGGCAACCCTACTAACTTTTCCTCAATCTGCTCTAATGTGAGTCCCGGACGCATATCTGATTCAAATTCAGCATTCTTCTCTACCCAAGAATCAATGCGGTTCAACATTTCTAATAACTGAGACATAGCACTTTAATCTCAAATATCAAGACCCTTTTAGATTGCCCAAAACCTTGAATTATCATCAACCTCTGCTAAAACCGTCTATCTCAAAACAGGGAACAGATCTTAGGAATAGCGGGATAACAATTGTTTGGACAGAACAGATTCTGCCTAACACCCCAAAAAAGGAGCTTAGGTGGAAATATTTCCGCCTAACCCACCCATTTGGGGGATTAGGTAGCCAAACAGTCCGTATAACACCCCAAAAAAGGATCTTAGGCAGATGTCATTCAGTATAACCACCCTGCCGATCGCCGATCATCCCTTTATAAAATCTTAATCAGTAATAGCCTGTAAGACAAGCCCACCATTAAATTGCCAGCAAAGCCTCACGGGAAAGCGTCATCACCTGCTGAATCCGCTCAAGTGGATCCAACCGCATCAGCCTCGGCACGATCGCCTCAAGCTCAGGATCGTTGGCGAAGCCTCTCCGCAGGATAATCGCCCCAAACCCAAACATCAGCATGGTTGAGATGTGAGCGCGATCGGCTTCTTCTCGCCCCTCTTCTCGCTTCTCCTTGAGCCAAGCCTCATAGACTGGCTCAATATTCACCATGATCTCTTTGTCTTCTGGACTCAACGTACGCCTAGTTTTCAGCATGATCTGGTACTTGGTAATGTTGGCGATTCTACAGCTATAGAATCGCCATATTTGCTTTCCCATCCCCTACATCACACTAATCACCGCTCCCAACCTAGCCTCACCACCCGCTGGCACCTCCACCAGATCATCCGCCGCATTCGCCGTCTCCATACAAAGCATCCGCTTGTAATCCTGGTCCCCCAAATCCGCCATCTTCGCCGCAATCTCAGACCAGGGATTCCAGACGATCGCCGTCCGACTCCCCGTCGAATTAATCTGAATCTTCCGATTCAACGCCCCATCATCTATGGTCAACGTAGAAGGCACATTCAGGTACACCCGATCGACCTCCTGAGCGATCGTCACCGCCCCCACCTGACTCTTCTGCTTCCCGCCATCCACCTTATCCAAATACTCCGTCCCCGACAGCCCCATGACGCTCGCCTTGCCAATGTCCCCCACCGCAAAATAGGTATGCATCGCCTGGGTAATCGAAAAGGCCCGATCGCCCATATTCTTGGTTACCAACTCCACCTTCAACTGGGAAGTGACCGTAATCTCGATCGCCAGCTCAAACGCATGGGGCCAGATCGCCTGGGTTTCCGCCGTATCAACGAGGCCCAGGACAACTTTGGTGCCACCATTGGGCAGATTTTCCGTCGAAACAACATTCCACAGGCGATCGCGCACAAACCCATGACTCGCCCGTCCCTTCCCCTCCGGATCAGGCCCAAACCAAGGCCAGCAGATGGGAATCCCCCCTTTGATCGCCTTACCGCTCTGGTAGTAGGCCGTTTCGCTCAGGAACATCACATCATCACTGGCCCCGGCAGGCTGAAACCTCAACACCTGTCCGGCGTAGACCGAGATCGCCGCCTTAGCTTGACCATTGTCGATCTCGATGATCGGCAGTCCACCTTTACCCTCGATGAACTGGAGTTTTCCGGCAATGCCGTACTGGGTATTGAGTTGGGCGATCGTCATGGTGGTTCCCTAAAGTTGATAGTCCAGCACCATTCTACTGCCCTAGGGACAATGGCTGGACATCTAACTTATCCAGTAAGCGGTTTATTTATGGGCGATTGCATACAGCACCTCTGATTCCAAAGTCTGGATCTGGTTGTTTTGCAGATAATCCAAATTGGCCTGTCGAAGGCGATTGTTCTCGTCAGGGGTCAGTTGATCGATCAAGCCCCGCAGGCCCCCACCCAAAACCATAGTCCACCAGTCTTCTGGACCAGACAATGGATGCTGCGCCTGTTCAGTAAAGACCTCAACTTGGGTAGCACCGCCCGATTCGAGAAGAGCTTTCAGGCTGTCGGGTTGGCTAATGCGATCCCAGGGCGTGAATTTCTTATGGAGATCGGGGCGTTCGGCTTCGATCGCCTCCCAGAAGAATTGCGTGGCGGGTTCAAAGATTTTGCTTCCCCAGGAGGTGATGGCCAACTGTCCACCGGGGCGAACCATGCGCCACAGCTCTTGGGTGGCAGCGACCATATCGGGGACAAAGAAGATTCCAAAAACACAAACCACGGCGTCAAAGCTGGCATCCGGTAGGCCCAGATGTTCAAAGTCTCCAACTTGAAACGTGATGTTTTGCAGACCTCGGTGCTGGGATTTTTTGCGGGCCAGTTCGAGGAGCGCCTCGGCTAAGTCAGTCCCCAAGACTTCGCCTGTGGGGCCAACCCGCAGGCCCGAGGGAATCGCGGAAGCCCCTGTGCCACAGCAGACATCCAGAACGCGATCGCCCGGTTTAAGCGCAAGGCGATCGACTGTCTGCTGACCAAAGCGATCCCAAAAATCTAGGACAGGATGGTCAAAGTAATCAGCGGCTGAGTTAAATACATCAGCGGTTTTGGCGATCGTTTCGGCTCGGGTAGTCATAGGTGTTACTAGATTGGGTTGGTGAGTAAGATCTTTAAATTCCAAGCAAAATATTTTTTTGAACGGACTAAGGTGCTTCTCTAATGGCTATGTTAGACTAGTTGGACTAGCGATTGAAAGAACGCCAATGTCCAACACTGAGATCGAAACACGACTCGCGAGTCTGGAAACTGAGCTCAAAAAGCTCAGAGCTGACATTCATGGGGATGTCAAAAAGCCCTGGTGGGAAAATATTGTTGGGAAGTTCGCTGATGATCCGATCTACGATGAAGCAATGCAGTTGGGCCGAGAGTACCGGGAATCACTGCGAGATTCAGAGGATGTCTGTACGGAACTGTAATCTATGTAGATTCTTGATACTGATCATATTAGTGTGTTCGATCGCGGTGGACAATCAGCCCAAGTTTTACTGTCTAAATTAGCAGTTGTTGATCCAAAAGAGGTTTCAACAACTATTATCACCTATGAGGAACAAATGCGTGGCTGGTTGAGTTATACAGCTAGATCTCGACCTATTTCAGAGCAAATTGCAGCTTATAAAAAGTTAGAGGATCAGCTCGCCACTTACCAGCAAATGCAAGTGATTAGCTTCGATGAGAGGGCGGGTGAGTTGTTTGTCTCGTTGAAAAGAATGTATCCTCGGTTAGGCACAATGGATCTCAAAATCGCTGCGATTACTATGGTTCACCAGGCAACCTTACTCACTCGAAACACCAAAGACTTTGGGCAGATTCAAGGGATAATAATTGAAGATTGGACAGCTTGAATTGAGATAGGCTTCCATCCAGGCATCGGTTTTGGGATCGCTGGCGAGATCGAGGTTTTGCTGGAGGGTTTTGATATTCATAGGAACTAGCCCTCTTTCACCATCCACAGCAGCATCGCCAACAACCGATCGATCGGCTCCAAGGGATAATCCGCCAAATCAATCGTCACCACAGTCCCCTCCAGCTTCAAAAATCGCCACAATGTTCCGCTCGTCACACAGCCATAGACCGTATTTATATCCACATTATTTTCCGCATTAAACCGGGCTGCCGCCACCATTTCTGCAATGCACTGTGGCACACCTACTTTCAAATCAGCCTTTTTGGCTTCGACCAGCACAATTAAGGGAGATTCGATCGCATAGAGTTCAGGCGATCGGCTAATCAAGAAATCACAGATTCCATTCAATCCCAGACTGACATCCACAGTAAATTCTTCCCCCGAGAAAAGAGATACTTCCCGGTTCAACAGTTCACGGACCTCCACCAACAAGGGTGCCACCAATAGCTCTGAACGAGCCTTTTCACTGCCTGTTGCCGTGGCCAAGGTGCGCGTCTTATTCAAAAAACCAGTCAGAATGGGATCGGGCACAATGGGTGCCAGGTCCAGGGGAATGAAGCGATCGCCCTCGACAGTAGTTAATCCAAAGGCTTTTTTCAGTTGGCTAATCGTCGTAAAAGCGCTATAGGGCATAGAGATAAACTCCGAAGAGCAAAGATCGAACTCCGGTCCCCCCAGAATTGGGGGTTAGGGGGCCTCTACCCGCCAGTATACAACCATCGACTATCCTGGGCATAATACCTAGATAGCCCCCATACACAGCAGTCTCTATGAATCGCCGCAACTTCATCATCTTCCTCGGTGCCATCGCCGGAACCCAAGCCATCGCCGCCTGCAAAACTCAGGTCACCAGCGGCAGCAGCCTTCCAAAGGCCCTCCCCGTTCACTTCAAACCCGTCCCCGGCCCTCTACCATTGATGACGGATACAGTAGCCGAAGCGATCGCCACCTTCGAGGTCACCGACGACCTGCTCCTGCCCGAAGGCTACGAATACGACATCCTCGGCTCCTGGGGCGACAAACTCGGGGCATCCCGCTTCGGCTACAACAACGACTACCTCGCCTTCGTCGAAACCGCCCCCAACGAAGGCTACCTCTCGATCAACTTTGAATACATCAGCGCCGGAACCTGGCTCCAAACCCACGAAGCCGTCACAGGTAAAAAACTCCCCCTAGAGGTCGTCACCAAAGCCCTCAGCACCCAGAAAGACGGCCTTGATGCCTATTCTCTTAAAGATAGCGATCCGCTCAAACAGCAAATCAACGCCATCTGCCGCGAAGCCATGATCGACCAGGGCCTCGGCATCATCTCCCTCCGCAAAACCGCCAATGGCAAATGGGAACGCACCTTCTCGAAGAACGATCGCCGCGTCACAGGCATCTCCGGACTCGATGATAACAACCACCTGCGCTGCACAGGCCCCGCCAAAACCGTATTCCGCAAGACATCCGGACTCGGCTACATCGACAAACTCGGCGACAAAATCATCGGCACCTTTGGCAACTGCGCCGGGGGACTGACACCCTGGGGCACAGTCCTCAGCGCCGAAGAAAACATCCAAGTCCAAGTCCCCGACGCCGTCCATGCCGACGGTACTTCCTTTGAGCCAAAAGCCATGACCTTCGCGATCGGCGACGAAGAACTCTCCGGCCAAGGCAACGTCTTCGGGCTCTGTGGCAACAAATACGGCTGGATCGTCGAAATAGACCCCGCCAATCCCGCCGACTACGGCACAAAACATTCCTGGCTCGGTCGCTATCGCCATGAAGCCGTCGGCATTCGCGTGGTGACGGGCAAACCCCTGGCGTTCTATTCGGGTTGCGATCGCCGAGGCGGCCATATCTACAAATTCGTCAGCAAAGACGCCGTGAAGAATCCTAAGGATAAAGCGAATTCCAAACTGATGGAAAATGGAATGCTGTACGCAGCAAAAATCAACGCCGATGGTACGGGGGAATGGATCGCCCTGGAGAGTAAAACCGCGATTAATCCGCAGAAGCCAAGCGATCTAGTCGGCGGCATGATTAATTTGCCCGATCGCCCCAAGGGTGGCTACCGTCCCGTCAAGGACGACAGCGAAGTCGCAAAGTACAAGCAGCAATATAAAACCCTCGGCGATCTCTACCAAGGCAGCCCCGAGGAAAAACAAGGCGCAATCCTGATCGACGCCCACTACGCCGCCAACGCCTGCGGCGCCACCTGCACCGCCCGCCCCGAGGACACCGAAATTGCCCCCGACGGCTCCCTCTATATCGCCTTCACCTCCGGCAGCCCGAGCAAAAGCGACGGCAGCCCCGACAAAACCGTATTCAAAGGCCCCAAGGGCGAAACCCCCTACGAATACGGCTTCGTCATGCACCTAATCGAAGATAAAAACGACCCCGCCGCCAAAACCTTCACCTGGAAAATGATGGCCCTAGGCGGCGATCCAGCCACAGGCGGCGCTGGATTTAGCAATCCAGATAATTTGATGCTGGACCCTAAAGGCAACCTCTGGATCGTCACCGATGTCTCCTCCGACAAAATGAACAAACCCAGCAAGGACGACCAGCGCGGCATCTTCGGCAACAACACCCTGTGGTTTATGCCCACGCTTGGGGAGAATGCTGGACAGGCCTACCGCTTTGCCATCGCCCCCATGGAAGCCGAACTCACAGGCCCCTTCCTCACCCCGGACCAAAGCACCCTCTTCCTCTCCATCCAGCATCCCGGCGAAACCCACGGCCAACGTAAAGACATGAAAACCAAAACCGAAACCTTCAACCTAACCGCCAACGGCAAAACCTTCGACCAAACCCGCCAGATCCCTGTTGGGTCTAACTTCCCCGAAAGGAAACCCAACAGTGTCCCGAACCCTCGATCGTGGCCATCCGTAAAAAGGGCGGCACGATCGTCTAGAGATAAACCATCCGCTCCTTAAGGGTCTCTTTACTCGGCTGGAACTGGACACCCGCTGGCAAAGTATAGAGCACCTTAGGAAGAGACTCAAGGGCAACAGGCGCATCAATTTCCAAGCGACCGATCCCCTTGGCGGGATCAGCCGGGTCACTGAACATGAAATTTTTGAGCCAGAAGGGTTTTTCCTGAATCGTCAGGCCCTGGAAACCAGAAAGCGCCTCCTTCAGCATCAGCACCTTTTGGTTTGGCTCGGTGGTTTGGACCGTGAAGGATTTGGGATCTTCAAGGTAGCTCTGGTAGATCGATCGCATAATCGCCGAAGGATCGATCATATACATCAAAAAGCCCAGGGTATCTCCAGGGAAGCGCGTCATGGTTTTACCCTGCTTGGCGTTATTTTGCCAGGCGTAGAGTTTGCCATTGATCGTCGCGAAGTTTTCATCGTCGGTGGTTTTGTCGTAATTAATAAACAGATCGCCCTGGGAGAAGAAAATGCTGCCGGAGTAGGCGATCGTCTTGCCCCCTGCCTTTTCGACGGTTTGACGGAAGGGCACCTGGACTGCCGGGGCCGTAAAGAGCTGGCCGAGGACATCATTGAGGGCCAGGTTGGTGGGTTGGTCCGGGGCCTTCGCAACTTGGTTCCGCATGGATTGCAGACCTTCTAGGTAGGCGGGGTCAGGTTTGGCCGCCACATCCGCCTGCACCGGGGCCAAACCGATGAAACAACAGGCGATCGCCATGATCACGACAACCACCGATCGCCGCCAGATCGTCTTCAAAAACTGCATTAGCATCTTGACCCCAGAGAATGTTGAGTTCTGTTAGTCTACCCGGATGTGGAGCGATCGCGCCGCCCCCAGGCCCTGAAATCCCAGTCTTCAGGAATAACCCCCTCGGGTACTACCGCATCCTTACAGCGCCCGCTTATAAAAAGGTAAGGTCAATCAAACACCAATGCTTACCTGACCCCGCAGACAATTGTGCTTCTCCACCCTGGCCAGCGTCTGCACCCTGTTGTTTTCTCTTCATCCTGGAGCCTAACATGGTTGTTTCCAACTATAAACCCAATTGTCAACCTGCCCCCGTACCCCAGACCTACCAGCAGATTGAACCCATTTTGCAAATCCACGAAATTCAAGGCAATAGCCTAGCTGGGTTTAGTCCCTCTTTTGTTACTCTGGTGAGAATAATTTAAACTAGACATAGCAGTGATTTCAGGTACTCCTATGCACCTTCGGCAGCCCCTTACCACAGTCGGCTTCATCGACGATTATTGCCTGTTGTACCGCGCCTTATTCAGCGACGTGCGCGCCTATGAATGCTTCAAATTGGCCGACAGGTAGCGGCGATCGAGAGTCAGGGAAAGGCGATTATCCGGCGTTGTCGCATTCGGCGAAATTATATGGGAATTCGGAGTATGGGTTCGGTGATTGTGAAGTTGTCGAATGTTAGTGCTAATGCTAGTGGGGCTTTTATCTTGACGAATAATGGGACGATCGGGAAGTTCTGTAGTTATGAGGGATTGATTCCGATGCTGCGACTGCAAAGTCGGCTATGGAAGATTGTGGGGGCGATCGGTGGGGTGGCGATCGGGCTGTATGGGACGCATCGATTGATGCAGTTTGTGCAGCAGCATATTTTGCAGTCGCAAGCGCAAATTGACTCGCTTCAGTTGGAACGGGATGGGGTTAAGGAGGAGTTGGAGGAGAAGAGTTGGAGTAATCATGTTCTGAAGCAAGCGAAGGATGAGGAATTAGCGGCTAAGCAGAAGGAGATTCAGGATCTTAAGGGGGCGGCGGATGCGGAGAAGCAGCGGTTGGAGCGGCAGAAGCAGGATTTGGAGCGTCAGCTTGAGCAGGCCCGTAGGCCTTTGGAGCCGATGGTGTTGCCTATTGTGCCGGAGCCTCGCGTGATGCCATCGGAGCCTGTGGTGTTACCCATTGTGCCGAAACCTAGCGTGACGATGCAGCCTGAATCAACATCTACTAAGAAGCCGTCGATCGACTCTGCTGAAAAGTAAGCCTGGTACGAGAGTTGGGTGGCTGGTGAAGTCGGTTCGATGGTTGCTATAATGGAGGGAGCTTTAGGGAGGAGGTCTCTCATGACGCAGGAAGAACTGGACAGATACTCACAGTATATCGATCGCGATCGTCTAGAGTATATCGATCGACAGCAACAGCTTTTTGATGAAGCCAGGGCTACTTTGTTTGAGCAGTATCCGAATGAGTATGTGGCCTTTGAGGATGGGCAGGTGCTGGATCATGATACGGATGGGAGAAAGTTAGCTGAACGGGTATATGCAAAATATGGCTGTCGAGATTTGATTATGCAAAGAGTTACGGCTAAAAAGACTGTGTACCATATTGGAGGCTTTCGGCGGGCATAGCCGTTATCGTTGAGGACTGTGCTATACTGTAAGGTGTTGTAGTAACTCATGGTGATTGGTAATGAATATTGAACTTTCACTACCTGAAGAATTACGGGTTCATGTGAGTGAGCAGATCCAGTCGGGTGCTTATGGGGATTTCCCAGAATATTTACTAGATTTAGTCCGGCGCGATCGCCAACGTAAGCTGGCTCAGGAGAAGCTGGTCGGACTACTGAATGAAGGATTAGCCTCGGAAAGTGAAGCTGTGACACCTGAATACTGGGAAGAATTACGCGCATCGGTTTTGGGTGGTGCAGGAGTTGTTGAATGAGTTTACGGTTGAATATTCGCAATCGAGCTACCCAGGACTTGCGATTACAGGCTAATTATATTCTTATGCATGGCAGTCCGGCTAAGGCATCGGCGTTTTTGGAATCAGCGGTGGTGACGTTTGAACAGTTACGGCAAATGCCTCAAATTGGAAGGGTTTCTCAATTGGTGGTGTCGCGTTTGGGTGAGATTCGGCAGTGGCGGTTGAAGGGATTTAAGGATTATTTGGTGTTTTACCAAGTTCAAGATAACCTGGTAGATATTCTGCGTGTTCTTCATGGGACAAGGGATTTAGAGGATATTTTAAGTAGCTTAGATGAAGAGGTTTAGCATATTGGCTACTTTCTTCCTTCTTCTTTCTTCTGTTTTTCTAAGATGGTGGGGTCTTGGCAGATGGGGAGGCGATCGCGGGCTTCTGCGCGGCTGTTGAAGTTGGTTTAAGAATATTTCATTAGAAATTGGATGAAATCTGTTTTCTTTCGCTTCGACGGCAGTATCAATGAGTATGACACCCAGAGCGGCAGCCTTTACGGCCATGCGAACGCCACAGAAGCGATCGCCGTAGGAGCCACACCCTTCTACCGCACACCCGCCTACGGCTCTAATCCAGCCATCCTCGAAGACTTCTCCTCTCCAGGCGGCACAGCCATTCTCTTCGACGATCTCGGCCAACGCCTGTTCCGCCCCGACATCCGTTTCAAAACCGATATCGTTGCCCCAGATGGCACAAATACAACCTTCTTTGGCCGTGATATTACTCAAGATGCAGACACATTCCCGAACTTCTTCGGCACCTCTGCCGCTGCCCCCCATGCTGCTGCCGTTGCTGCCCTGATGCTACAGGCTAATCCGACCCTGAGTCCCACCCAAATCGCCCAAGTTCTTAAAAGTACTGCTCTCGACATGGATGATCCTGCCACCTACGGCTTTGACGCAGGATTTGACTATGCCACAGGATATGGCTTCATTCAAGCCGATCGCGCAATCGCAGCCGTCAACACAAGACAACCTATATTGAGAACCGCCCAGAACCTAGGCCTACTCACAGGAACCAAAACCATTCGTGATTCCGTAAGCAGCAACAATCCGATCGATTTATATCGCTTTGAACTGACTACATCCAGTAATTTTGGTTTGACATTAAATAGCTTAAATGCTGATGCTGATGTCTTTTTAATCCGCGACTTCAATGACAACGGCATCATTGACAGCAGCGATCTAATAGCAGCGTCAGAATCCCTAGGCACTAGCCCTGAAAGCATCAATTTAAAGAATCTTGAAAGAGGTATTTACTTCGTTGCTGTACAACAAATAAACGGCAGCACACCCTATACACTCAACCTAACAGGTATTCAGTTGTAAGTCTCTTCGATCGCCAAGGGCGCTGGGAAAGCGCCCTTCTACCTACTGTTTATCTATCCCTATCGCTCCATCGCCTCCACCACCTTCGGCACCGCCACCGTCAACACCTCATTCCCCGAAGGTGTCACCAACACATCATCCTCAATCCTAATCCCAATCCCCCGCCACCGCGCATCCACCTCAGGCTGCCCCTCAAAAGGCTTAAAATCAGGCCGAATATAAATCCCCGGCTCCGCCGTAATCACCTGACCCGGCGCAAAATTATGCCAAGTCTCTCCCGTCTTACGCGCCCCCACATCATGGACATCCAGCCCCAACCAATGGCCCGTACCATGCATAAAGAACGGCTTATACTTCTCCTCCTTAATAATTTCCGCCCGATCGCCCGCCAACAAACCCAATTCCATCAACCCATCGACGATCACCCCCACCGCCGCATCATGGAACCCATTCCAAGGTGCCTCAGGTTTAATTTGCTCAATAGCCGCCAACTGCGCCTTCAGCACCAATTCATAGAGAATCCGCTGCTCTTCGGTAAACTTATTCCCCACCGGATAGGTGCGCGTAATGTCCGAATTGTAATAGCCATAGCAGCAGCCTGCATCAATGAGTAACAATTCCCCATCCTGCATCTGGGCATTGTTTTCCACATAATGCAAAATACAGCTATTTGCCCCCGCCGCCACAATACTCGGATAGGCAATCCCCATGCCGCCCCGCAGGCGAAACAGCCGTTCCATCTCCGCCTGAAGTTCGTACTCGTACAGACCGGGCTGGCGATTCGCTATGGCCCAATTATGGGCCTCCGCCGCAATCTCCACCGCCTTGCGCATCAAGCCAATTTCCGCTTCACTCTTGTGCAACCGCAACGGCGCTAATACGGTCGAAATATCTTCTAAACACAACGGTCCCGTGCCCTTGCGCTCATAATGACGGATCGATCGCTGAAATAATCCCACAATCCGTTTATTAAAAGCCTCATCCTCACCAAAATGGTAATAGAGCTTATCGGCCTTCTCGACATATTTGAACAGATGCTGACCGAGTTCCTCAATAGGATAGACAATATCCGCCCCATACTCTTCCTTTGCCGCATCCACACCAACACGGTATCCCGTCCAGGTCTCCTTCTCCGGGTCCTTCTTCTGCACAAACAGTACAAACCTATGCTCCCCATGGTGGGGCGCAAACACCGCCACCGCATCGTCTTCATTAAACCCCGTCAGATAGTAAAAATTGCTATCCTGGCGGAAGTTATACTCCACATCATTATGCATCGTCGCAAACCCCGCCGATCGCACAATGGCCGTACCTTGACCGAGTTTGGAGAGAAACGTTTGCCGCCGCTGGGCATATTCTGGGGTGGGATGCATGGTGTTTGTTAAGATCAGGCTTGTCCTAGATTAGCGTATTGCTTGGGCTCCTATCTCAGGTTTTTGAGGTTCCCCCGTGAGTCGAATTGTTCTAGCCGCCATCGGATCGCTCGGTGACCTCCATCCCCACCAGTCTTGATTAACCTTAGCCAAACTTCTTCTTCGCCGCGTCATAGATCGCACCCGTAATCTCCTCCGCCCCCATCTCGATCGCCAACTTCTCAATCTTCTTCCGCGCCGCCGGACGCACAAAAAACGGAATCTCCTTCAGTTTAGCCTCAGCCTCAGCAGCCAATTCACGGGTCACACTCCTCAAAAC
>JAAUSA010000235.1 GCA_012031975.1 Alkalinema sp. RU_4_3
GCAGGCTCACGAAGATTAAGGCCGCAGTGATCGGCAGAACCACAATCACAAGGCCAGCCACCAGGCTTAGGACAAAATTAGTCAGCGAAGGAGTCATAGGATTAGGTCTCGTTGAATTTCACAGCTAAGGAAATTTTACGAGGTTATTCGTGGGATTGCAAACAGGTGGTGCCTTTCCGTTCAACTTTCTTAAGGGTTGATATGCTGGTAGGAGTTTTGCAAGTGCCCCCGGCCCGTTTTCCATGGATTTATTGCGATCGCTGCCCCTTGGCCTCTATCTGGAACAGCCCCAAACCTGGATGCACCGATTGGATCCAAGGGTGAAGTTTGGCTGGTTGATGACCTTTTTGGCGGTGCCGATGCTGGCGAATGTGCCCTGGCGGTTGGGGGTGGTGGGGATTTTGATTTTGCTGACGATCACGGCTCGGGTGCCGGGACGGGTCTGGAAGCAGCAGATTGGCTGGCTGTTGGTGCTGTGCATCTATGTGGGGGTGCTGATTTTGTTTGTCCCGGACGGGCTGAATGCCAACCACCAGATGCGGCGTCCTCAAGATGAGTTTGCCTTTGAGCGGCAGCCCGCCAGTCTCCCCCCGGCTCCGGTGGCAAAACCTTGGTTTAATCCGTTTGCGGGGGAAAGTGCCCCGGCCCCTGGGATGGTTGCGCCAAAACTCCAGCAGCCGACCGATTATCGCTACATTTTGTTTAAGCAGGGTAAGTTTTTGGTGTCGCGGCGATCGCTAGACCTCGCCTTGCGCTTCAGCACGCTGATGTTCACGCTGATCTATGGGACGAGTTTGTTTCTGCTGACAACGGCGTCGGAGGAGATTACGGCGGGCTTGGAGGACTTGATGGAGCCCCTGCGGCGGTTCAAAATTCCGGTGACGGAGATTGCGCTGACGCTGACGTTGTCGTTGCGGTTTATTCCGTTGGTGTTGGAGGAGTTTCAAAATTTGGTGCGATCGATTCGGACAAGGGCGATCGATTGGAAGAAGTTGGGGTTTAAACGCACGGTGAATATCTGGATGCTGGTGGCGGAGCGGCTGCTGGATAATCTGCTGCTGCGGGCGGAGCAGATCGCTAGTGCCATGCAGGTGCGGGGGTTTACGACACCCGATACGCACCGTGTGGAGTGGCATCAGTTGCGGCTGCGGTGGTTTGACTGGACGGCGTTGGGGGTGATGGGGTTAGTCTGGGTGGCGCGGATTGTTTGGGGCGGGCAGGCGGCTTAGATGATGACAGACCCGATCGTGGATTGGCATTGGCGATCGCTGCCGCTTTGCGGACGGACGGGCAGTGAGGTGTTTGGGGCGTTGTTTGGGGGGAGGCGATCGCCACGCTCTTAGAAAGTCCCTATCCCGCCTCGCCGGATTTTCCGCAGTTGGGGCAGTTTTCGATCTGCGCCGGGGGGCCTCGCCATGGCAAACTTTGGACGCCGGAGGTGGGTGGGATTTTGCCGATGTTGCGATCGCGTCTTAGTTCCGCCCAAGATGTTTCCTTCAGTGGGACCTAAACATCTGCCCTTTATCGGCGGCTGGCTGGGCTGGCTGGGCTACGATCTGGCCTGGGAGATTGAGCGTCTGCCGAGTCAAAACGACGATCCGCTGCCTTTTCCGGTGGCCTATTGGTATGAGCCGGAGAATTTTGCGGTGCTCGATCATGGGGATCAGGTGTTGTGGGTGGCGGTGACGGATGGGGGGGAGGGCGATCGGTTGGTTGATCTGTTGGATGACGGCGTTGGCCCCCTGCCTAGTCAATCTTTGGCCCCAATGCTGGGGGACTTTGAACTGGGTGAGGGCGATCGATCGATGAAGTTTGTCACCGATCAGGCGGCCTTTGAAGCTGCGGTTTTACAGGCTAAACAGCACATCAAAGCTGGGGACATCTTCCAAACCAACCTTTCTCTAAGGTTTGAAACGACGACGAATCTCAGCAGTTGGCAGATCTATCGGAATCTTCAGCAGATCAATCCCTCGCCCTTTGCTAGCTATTGGCGGAGTCCATGGGGAGAGATGGTGAGTTGTTCGCCGGAGCGGTTGGTGAAGGGGCGATCGGGCAGGGTGGAATCGAGGCCGATCGCCGGAACTCGCCCCAGGGGAAAGACGCTCCAGGAAGATCAGGCCCTGGCCCAGGAGTTACTGGACAATCCAAAGGAGCGGGCAGAGCACATTATGCTGGTGGACCTAGAGCGCAATGACTTGGGGCGGGTTTGTCAGTGGGGTACGGTGGTGGTGGATGAGCTGTTGGCGATCGAGCGTTATAGCCATGTGATGCACCTCGTCAGCAATGTGGTGGGGGAATTGGATAGTCGGCATGACACGGTGGATGTGATTCGGGCGTTGTTTCCGGGGGGACGATTACGGGCTGTCCGAAGGTGCGCTGTATGGAGATTATTGAGGGGTTGGAGCCTGTGCGGCGGAGTTTGTTCTATGGGTCTTGCGGGTATTTGGATGGGCGGGGCGATCTGGATTTGAATATTTTGATTCGGACTTTGCTGTGTTCGGAGAATCGGGTTTGGGGTCAGGTGGGGGCGGGGATTGTGGCGGATAGCGATCCGGAGCGGGAGTGGGTGGAGTCGTTGCAGAAGGCCCAGGCCCAGTTGCGGGCGTTGCGGGGTTGATATCGACATCGATCGCCCTAGCAGCTCTTTCTTGAGCAAGTTACAATGGGGACCAAGAGCTTTCGCGTGTTTGAATCGCTGGAGAAAAACCTCCCATGACCCAACCAAAGCTAATGTTTGAGCCGTCCCAGTGGCTTGAAGACGGTATTCATCTGGAAACCCATAATGGCCTGAGTCTGTTTAGGTTCAGCGATTCATTGCAAAATCGTTCGGATGCCTTGCTGGAACTCAGTAAAACTAAGGGACTGAGTTTGGAGGAGCAGGCCGAACTTGACAGCCTATCCCAGCTCTCCGAGATCTTCACCTACGCAAACTCTAGCCTTGCTGCCAACGCTAAATGGTATCCGCCGCCCTCCGAGAACTTGTCGCAGAACGCGCCCAATGGCGGTGCGAATATTGCCATTCCCCAGAGGCTATAAGTGCTGATCGCTTTACAGTTGAGCACCTTTTGCCCCAATCCCTAGGTGGCTCTGACAGTTTGATCAATCTGGCCCTGGCCTGTCGTCGATGTAATGAGCGGCGATCGAACTTCATGACCGGGATTGACCCTGAAACAGATACTGTCTCGGCGTTGTTTAATCCCCGCCAGCAGAAATGGGCGCACCACTTTAAGTGGACTTCTGATGGCCTCAAGATCGTCGGAACTTCAGTTATGGGTCGGGCCACCTGCGCACGCTTGGACATTAACGACGAGCATCGCCCAAAGCCTTTCATCCAGACTTCGCGCCGTTTCTGGGTTGCCATGAACTTACATCCACCTGCGGACGATCCTCAGGACTAACCCCCAATCTGTGACATCGATCGCCCATACCCCCCCGTCGTCCCAGCATCCCGCATCTTGTAGTTAATCTCCGGCTTCCCCCCGACCATAGCTGCCACCACCGATCGCAGTTCCCCCAAATCCTGGCCCGATCTCAACCCCTCGCGCAAATTAATCTGCCCTGTTTCATTCAGCAGACAGGGCCGCAGCCAGCCATCTGCTGACAAACGCATGCGATTGCAGCGATCGCAGAAGCATTCTGACATCTGACTGATGAAACCCACGGTGCCCTTGGCCCCTGGAATTTGGAATACATCCGCTGGTCCATTGCCCCGCACCTGCCCGGATGTTAAACCCCAACGATCCCGAATCTGCGATCGAATCATCTCGGAATCAATCCAACCGCGATCGGCAAACAAATCCCCATTGCCGATCGGCATAAACTCAATGAACCGCACATGCCAGGCGCGATCGATCGTCAGCCCCGCCATCTCCAGCACCTCACTGTCATTTACCCCCGGAATCACCACCACATTCAACTTCAACGGGTCAAACCCCACCCCATGGGCCGCCTGAATCCCCGCCCAAACCTCCGGCCAGCGCGACTTTCCCCGATGCCCAATCATCTGGTCAAAGGTGGCGGGCACCAGGGAATCAAGGCTGATATTAATCCGCCGCAACCCCGCCTCATAGAGAGGTTTTGCCACCGATGCCAGCCGGAAGCCATTGGTGGTCAGGGAAAGGTCCTGGGTTTCGGGGAAGGCGGCGATCGCCCCCACAATCTCCACAATATCGGGCCGCAACAGGGGTTCCCCACCCGTCAACCGAAACCGCCGAAATCCGCAGGGAATAAAAACTTCTCGAAGTAAAATCAGCAATTCCGCCGCCGTCAACAAATCTCCCCTTGCCGCGAAGGTCAGATCGGCTTCCTCGGGCATGCAGTAGGTGCAGCGGAAGTTGCAGCGATCGATCAGGCTGATCCGCAGGTAGTCAATGGTTGGCGTTAAAGTTGGATTCATAGTTTCATTGTGCCAGCCGGATGTCGAACTTGGGGTTTCATCGCTATCCTAGAGGTAGTTCTTTGTCACCAGGTACGCGCGCTATGAAAAAACGATTCCCTATTGTCACGGTGTTGTTTTTGGCGATCGCCTATGTCGGGTTTGGCGATCAGGTGTTGCCGCGATCGATCGGCAAGTACAGTACTCAGACTCGACAGGCCATCGATGGCATGATGATCGGTGCGTTTCCCAATATCAATCCTAAGACGAGACCCAATGCCCGCACGGAGGATGCTGTGCGTCAGACGGAAAATCGGTAATAAAAAAGACCGCATAGGGCTTGCCCATGCGGTCTCAAAGCGTGACCAAACCTACGCTTTCTTCAACCAGCTAAACATGGCGCGCAGGTCCTTACCGACGGTCTCGATCTGGTGCTCTGCTTCGCGGCGACGCATGGCAGTGAAGCCTGGGTTACCTGCTTGCTTCTCCAGCACAAATTCCCGCGCAAACTGCCCGGTCTGAATTTCGCTGAGTACCTTTTTCATCTCGGCCTTGGTTTCTGCCGTGACGATCCGAGGACCACGGGTGAGATCCCCGTATTCAGCAGTGTTGGAGATACTGTCGCGCATGGTGGCGAGTCCCCCCTCGACGATCAGGTCCACGATCAACTTCACTTCGTGGCAGCACTCGAAGTAGGCCAGTTCTGGCTGGTAACCAGCTTCCACCAAGGTTTCAAACCCGGCTTTGATCAGGGCGCTCAAACCGCCGCACAGTACGACCTGCTCACCAAATAAATCGGTTTCGGTCTCTTCGCGGAAGGTGGTTTCCAAAATACCGCCTCTTGTGCCGCCGATGCCTTTTGCGTAGGCCATGGCGCGATCGCGGGCCTGACCCGAGGCATCTTGGTATACGGCAAACAGGGCGGGGACGCCTTGGCCCTGCTCGTAGGTGCGGCGCACGAGGTGGCCGGGGCCTTTGGGGGCGATCATCACGACATCCACGTCAGCCGGAGGCACGATCTGGCCATAGTTAATGTTGAAGCCGTGGGCGAAGGCGAGGGTTTTGCCAGCGCTGAGGTTAGGGGCGATTTCCTTTTCGTAGACCGATCGCTGCACTTCGTCGGGCAGGAGGATCATCATCAGGTCAGCGGCTTTGGCGGCATCGGCGACGGAGTGGACTTCTAGGCCCGCTTCCTTGGCTTTGACAGCCGACTTGCTGCCGGGGTACAGACCGACGATCACCTTGACGCCGCTGTCGTGGAGGTTTTGGGCATGGGCGTGGCCTTGGGAACCGAAGCCAATGATGGCGACTGTTTTGCCTTTTAGCAGGTCAAGGTTAGCATCTGAGTCATAGTACATCCGCGCCATAATGGGGATTCTCTCCTAGGGTTTTTGTGTCTTTTGAGGGAGTTGCGATCGGCATTCCGAGTTTCAGATTTTATCAGAAGATGGTGGGGGCTTTTTCCTAGAGTTTGGTTTGGGCGGTGCGGAGGCGATCGACGGGGGGCTTGTTAAACTTCGCGCCGGGTTTGGTGACGATCTGGAGGATTTTTTCCAGTTCCTTGGTAGCAAGCCTGCGATCGTCCTTGGAGAGGTCCCCTTTGATGTTTTGTCGGGCCAGGTCTTCGTAGATGTTGGCTAGTACTGTCGCCGCATAGCCACGGGCATTCACATCGGGGCCTTCTAGGGTTTCGCGCAGGCGGGAGACGGCAGGCAGTCCAGCGGCACCGAGATCGCGAAACTCCAACACAATGTTTTCTCGGCTTTCGGGTTTGCTTGCGTCGAATTGTTTGAGGAGGGCGGGGAGGATGTATTTGGCACCCTGGGCACCCGTGGCTTTGAGCAGACGCAGACTGCTGGATTGGATATCTGGGTTAGAACTGGTGACGAGATCGCTCAGGACGGGCAGGACGATTTCAACCTCCTTGAGTCGCGTTAAGGCCCAGGCTGAGGCAATCTGCATTTTGGGATTGCTATCTTTGAGACCTAGTTTGAGGGCCGGGATGGCTTCGGTGGAGCCGAGGGAACCCAGGGCGATCGCGGCATTGACCCGGACGAACTGTTCGCGGCTGAGGGGTTTGCCTGTCCAATATTCGTTGTAGTAATCCTCACTCAGCGCTAGGGGCTCCGTGAAGCCGTAGGGGTTTTGTGGGGGAATGTATTCGCCATTGTCACTCAGTAGTTTGATCAGCGCGGCGGTTGACTGAGATGCTTTGCCCGGCTGTTTCCCCAACAGTTCTGCGGCATTGAGGCGAACCAGAGGATTGGGGTTATTGAGGGCTTGAATTAGCTCGGGCACCACGTCAGAGCCAAAGAGTTGGAGGCTGCTGCGGACGGCGCTACGGACGTTGTATTCGGGCGCACCGAGGGCATTGGTGAGGAGGCTAATGGTTTTGGGGTGGATTCACCGCCGAAGGCTTTACGGAGAAGACTGTTGTTGCGCTGGGCTAGTCGAGCGGCGGCCTGTCGGCTGTCGGCATCACTGCTGCTCAGGACCGATAGCCAGGTATCAAGGACTGGCACATCTGCGCCGATTTCGAGCAAGGCCCAGACGGCATTGACCTGGACTAGGGGGTTTGTATCTTTGAGTAATGCTGTTAGCGATCGCGTCGCTTTTTCCCGCGCCGGGAGGCCAATGTTGCCGAGGGCTTCGATCGCACTGATGCGGAGCAGATTGGTGGGATTGCCAGGGGAGTTGGAGGGTATCCGCTTTACGGGCACCATGGGGCTGCCATAGGAGGGAAGGGGCGCGATTTGTAAGATTTCTGGGGCTCTAGAATAATCATCGCTTGGCACCAAGGCGCGCCGATTGTCCGACAGCATAGCGATTAGGCTGTCGATCGCGGGTGTCGCTTCTTCCCAACGGTTTGATAACATCTCAGCGATCGCGCTTTTGACCAAGGGATCGGATTCGGTTTTGAGGGCGGCGATCAGGGCGGGCACAATGTTGCGGTTGGGCTCGCTCATTTGCTTGATGATCTCGTAGCGCAGACTGGTGCTGGCTGTGCGGAGTTCGTTGAGGCGATCGCTGAGGTTGAAGGGGCCTTGGGGTTTGGCGGGGGCAGGGCGCGGGCTGGTAGAGGGGTAGGGAATTCGCGAGGGCAGTGGAAGGAGCGGATCGACGATCGTGGGGGGAAGCGGGGGAAGTGGGGCCGGGGTGGCGAATTGGGCTAAGGCTGGGAGCCCTTGGGTAAGGAGC